>NZ_JAOCLR010000018.1:0-117604 GCF_029845405.1 Pigmentiphaga sp. GD03639 | reverse complement strand
TCCTCGCCATAGGAACGCGGGTCCTTGACCCGCAGGCTGTCCGACCATTCCCGCGAAAAATCCCGCTGCAGCCAGCGGTTCACGGCGGCCGTGGCGATCATCGCCACCACGGCGCCGCAGGCGGCCAGGGCCATGTCCTTGTGCGCATCCCAGACGTCGCCCTGCGTGCCCAGGTAGGCCACGCCCAGGTCGCCGCCGAAGACCTCGGCCGCGATCCACTCGAACAGCTCGAACATGGCGGAGGTCGCCAGCGTGAACTCCAGCGGCAGGAAGTAGCCCCAGAACCCCCGGGCGTCGGCCACCCGCAGGAACACTTCGCGTATCGGGTAGGCCAGCAGCAGCCCGTACGAAAAATGCACCACGCGGTCGAAATTGTTGCGCTCCCAGCCCCACAGGCTGTTGAAGCTGCGGCCGGCCAGCGCCTGCCACCATGCGTCGTAGGGCACTTTCGCATAGGTGTAGTGCGCACCGATCGCATGCAGGCACAGGAAAACGAAAATCAGCGTGTACGACAGGCGCGAGAACCGGAAATGCCGCCAGCTCGCGGCCAACCCGGCGCAGAATCCGATCACCAGCACGTTTTCCAGCGCCCAGTCGGAACGGTCGAGCGGATCGATGGCCAGCGCCACCCAGATCACCGCGAACGCCAGCGCCAGCGACGTCACGTAGCGCCGATACCCCGTACCCATGCCTGTCTCCATCTTGCCTCCTGCGGCCACGCGGAGCAGCCAGTCTACGCCATCGGCACGCCCGGACCGGAGCGCCCCCTTTTTACCGATGTGGAGCGGCAACTTTTACACGTTGCGCGGCCGCTTCTCGCGGACGCGGGCCGGACCGCCGAGGCACGCCGCTTGCTGGGTCGGCAGCACGCTGCCATGGAGGACCGCATGGACGACCAGACGAGCCTGCCCCCCGCCTCTTCTTCCCTTGCCGCGCAACGCGATCCGGACCGCAACCTCGGATCCGCCGAGCGGCTGGGCTCGGCGGCCGGCGGATCATTGCTTCTACTCTGGGGCCTGCGCCGCGGCGGGCTGGCCGGCGACCTGGCCAGCGCCGTCGCCGCCGGACTGCTGTGGCGCGCCGCCACGGGCGACTGTCCCGTCAAGCGCGCGGTCGCCCCCTCGCCCCTGGAACGGCGCATCGCGCGCGAACAGGGATGGCTGTCCGCCGCGGCGGCCACCCACGCCATCGTCATCGACCGCCCGCGCCAGGAAATCTACCGCTTCTGGCGGGACTTCTCGAACCTGCCCCGCTTCATGCGCCACATCGTCTCCATCGACGTCATCAACGACCGCCGGTCGCGCTGGACCGTCAAGGCGCCGCTGGGCCGGCTGGTCGAATGGATCGCCCACGTGGTCGACGACGTTCCGGGCGAACGCATCGCCTGGGAAGCCGAAGCCACCGCCGACGTGCCCAATCACGGCCAGGTCGAATTCCACGACGCGCCCGATGGCGCCGGCACGGTGGTGACCGCGACGATCGCCTACCAGCCGCCGCTGGGCCAGGCGGGGCGGCTCCTGGCGCGCCTGTCGCGCGAGGAGCCCGCGCGCCAGATGGCCGAGGACCTGCGCGAGCTCAAGCGCTACCTGGAAGCGGGTGCGGCGGAGATTCCCCCGTCCCCGGTCTGATCCACGGGGTCGCTGCCGGACGGACACAGGCCCGCGCCTCCCCCCAGGACGAGCCTTCCGGCAGCTTGGCGGTCCTCGCCTTCATGGCTGGACCGCCTTCTTTTTGCCCTTGCGCCGGGTCCGCGCGTTTCAGCGCCGTTTCACCCCTGGCATGTTGCACCCGCCCAACCTATCGCTTTCCCTGGAAGATACAAAGCCGGGAGCCGCGCCACGGACGGCTGCGGTATAACCTCGCCACGCATGCACGCGCATGCGCCGCCGGCCGGTCCCCCGGCTGGGCCACGAGCCCCGTCCCCGCCTGTCGGCCACTCTCCTTTCTACGCAGATGGTCATCATGATGTTCAAGCAACTCCAATCCGGCAGGCGCGCCACGCTCGCGCTGTCTGCCGCGCTGGCGACCGCCGGCGCGCTCTCCACGCCCTTTTCCGCGATGGCGGCCGACTATCCGGCCAAGCCCATCACTATCGTCGTCGCTTACGGCGCCGGCGGCGACACCGACGCCATGGCCCGCCTGTTCGGCGAAAAGCTGACGCAGCGCCTGGGCCAGCCCGTGATCGTCGAGAACCGCGCCGGCGCGAGCGGCATCATCGGCAGCAACTACGTCGCGCGCGCCAAGCCGGACGGCTACACGCTGCTGCTGGCTCCCAGCACCTTCTCGATGGCCACCCATGTGGTCAGGACCAATTCGGCCGACACCTACAACCCCGCCCGCGACTTCTCGCCCATCACCCAGACCGCCTCCCAGCCCCTGCTGCTGGTAGCCGGCCAGGCCTCGGGCTACACCTCGGTCGCCCAGGTCCTGAAGGACGCCAAGGCGGGCAAGGCCCTGACCTACGCCAGCCCCGGCTCGGGCTCGCCCATGCACATCCTGGGCGAACTCTTCAACCAGGCCGCCGGCGTCAAGATCACCCACGTCCCCTACAAGGGCGTGGCGCCCGCCGTCAACGACCTGCTGGGCGGACACGTGGCGCTGAGCTGGATGACCTATGGCCCGGTCGAGCCCTACCTTGCGTCGGGCAAGATCCACATCCTGGCCAACGGCGCGGCCGAACGCACCCCGCTCGCCCCGGACGCGCCGTCGATGGCCGAACTGGGATACAAGAACATCGACATCGCCGCCTGGCAGGGCCTGTACGCGCCCAAGGGCACGCCGGCCGAGGTCGTGCGCACGCTGAACGGGCACATGGCCGAAATCCTGAAAATGCCCGACGTGGTGGCCAAGATGCGCGTCTTCGGCGCCTTCGCCAAGGCCAGCACGCCCGAGGCCCTGGGCAAGCTGACCGCCGACGAATACGCGTTCTTCGGCAAGGTCGTCAAGGAATTCGGCATCCAGGCCGATTGACCGGCTTGCCCGCCCCATGCGGGAACCTCCGGCGGGTCCGGCGCTCGGAATGAGCATGTGGATCCGCCGCCTTGCCGCCCTCGCCTGCGTGCTCGCGCTTGCCAGCGCGGGCTATGTCGCGCTCGACCGCTGGCAGCGCGGGATGATCTTCTCGGTCGAACTGGGCGAACGCTCGTGGTGGCGCGACCCGCCGGCCGGCACCCAGGTCTATGACCTGCCCCTGCCCGGCGGCGACACCCTGCGTGCCTGGTACTGGCGGCATCCGGATCCCGGCGCCCCCACGGTGCTGTATCTGCACGGCTCGCGCTGGAACCTGAACGGCAGCGCGTTCCGCATGGAGCATTGGGCGGGGCTGGGCTATTCGATGCTCGCCATCGACTATCGCGGCTTCGGTGCCTCGTCGCCTCGCCTGCCGTCCCAGGCGAGCGTCAGGCAGGACGCCCAGGCAGCCCTGCGCGAACTGGCCCGGCTCCAGCCCGATCCCGCCCGCCGTTTCGTCTACGGCCACAGCCTGGGCGGCGCCATCGCGATCGACCTGATGGCCCGCCTCGACCCGCCGATACCGGTGGCCGGCCTGATCGTCGAAGCGACCTTCACCAGTATCCGCGACATGATTGCCACCACGCGCTGGGCCGGCATCCCCGGCTTCGGCCTGCTGGTCACGCAGCCCTTCGATTCGCGCGACGCCATCGGCAAGCTGCGCACGCCGCTCCTGCTGCTGCACGGGACCGGGGACCGGGTCGTCCCGCCCGCCATGAGCGACGCGCTGCTGGCGGCGGCACGGCAATCGCCGCACAAGCGGCTGGTCTGGCTGGAGGGCGCCTCGCACTCCGGTGCCAGCCGCAGCGGCGCCGCCTACGACGACGCCGTGCGCGGCTTCATCCGCTCGGTCCGGCAGGCTTATCCGGGCTGATTCATTCCAGCTCGACCGGGGCCTGGAACTGCCGTTCCAGGAACGCCACCGCACCCGCCCGGGCTTGCTCCGCGGAAGCGAAGACCTCGCTGTCCCGCATCAGCGGAAAACCCAGCACCCGCACCTGGAACCGGTAGCCGTCCTCGCCCGGCGAAGTATCGATCTCGAAATTGCGTTCATTGACCCAGCCTCTTGCCTGCAACGTCCAGTCTTCCACCTTCGACTCCTTGTGGCGGCATCCGCCGCCTTCATCCATGTCAACCCAGCGCCACCAGGAACACCAGGGCACCTATTCCCAGCATCAGGAACGGACTGAGCCTCGTGTACATCAGCGTCAGCGTCGAGGCGGCCGCCACGCCCCAGGCCCAGGCGCCGCCCTCGGCGGCGCGCAGCACGGTGCACGAAGCAGCCAGAACCATGCCCGCCGCCACCGGCACCAGGCCCGCCTCGATCGCGCGTATGCACCGCGTGCCCTTGAACCGGGTCCACAGATGCGCCAGGGCGTACACCAGCAGCGAACTCGGAATGAAGATCGCGGCCGACGCCACCAGCGCGCCCGCCAGCCCCGCCGCCTGCCAGCCCACCAGCGTCACCAGCAGCGCGCCGGGACCGGGAATGATGCGCGACAGGGCATACAGGTCCATGAACTGCGGATTCGTCACCCAGCCATAGACGTCCACCGACTGGCGGTGGATGTCGGCCACGATGCTCTGCCCGCCGCCCACCGTCAGGAAGGACAGCGGAGCGAAGACCAGGACCACTTCCACCAGTTGCGCGAACCTCATGCCTGCCCGCCCGCGCGCAGGCGCAGATAGGCCAGCCCGATGGACAGCGGCGCCATCGCGCCGACCACCCACAGCAGGGGCAGCTTCAAAAGGAAGATCGCCACGAAGGTGACGACCATCACGGCCAGGGCGGGCAGGCCCCGCGCGGCCCGGCGCGCCGCCCGCAGTCCCGTCTGCAGCGACAGCCCCACGGCCGCGGCCGCCACGCCGGCCAGCGCCTGGTGCACCGAGTCGGACTTCGCCATCGTCGCGAACGCGGCCACCACGACCAGCGCCAGCACCATGGCGGGCACCACCAGCCCCAGCGCGCCGGCCAGCGCGCCCACGCCGCCCCGCAGCCGGAAACCGACCCAGATCGCCAGGTTGACCACGTTGACGCCCGGAAACGCCTGGGCCAGCGCGAGGCCGCTCAGGAACTCGGCCTCCGACAGCCAGTTCCGGCGCTGCACGAACTCCCGCAGCATCCAGCCGCTCAGCCCGCCGCCGAAGCTGGTCAGGCCGATCTTGGCGAAGGCAAGGAAGATCTGGAGCACGGAAGGAGGCGGGGAACCACTGTCGACGGAAACGGGCGGCAAGGTCTGGGGCATGGCGGGCCTATCGCGGGAAGTACCGTCATATTACGGATCCGGGTTGTCGAATAGCTTAACGCCCGGACCGGTCCGCCACCGGAGGCTAGAATACGGCCCCGCCTTCGCGCGGGCAGCCATTCCCTGCCTAGGAGGAAACGTCCTTGACCACTCGCCGCTCGTTCCATGCCCTCGTCCTTTCCAGCCTCGCCTGCGGCGCACGCGGCGCCTGGGCCGGCCAGCCGGCGGGCACCCTGCCGGTCGCGGCGCGCAACGCCGCCCTGGACGAGCTGGCGCGCCTGGAGCGGCTGATCGACGGGCGGCTGGGCGTGTGCATCGTCGATACCGCCTCCGGCGAGGAACTGGGCCGCCGCGCCGACGAACGCTTCCAGATGCTCAGCACCTTCAAGCTGCTGGCCGCCGGATTCGTGCTGGCCCGGCATGACCGGGGCGAAGATTCTCTGGACCGGCGGATCCGCTACACCCGGCAGGATCTGGTCAATTGGTCGCCCGTGACCGGGAAACACGTGGGCGATCGCGGCATGACCCTGGCCGAGCTCTGCCATGCCACCGTGACCACCAGCGACAACACCGCCGCCAATCTCATCCTGCGCAGCTTCGGCGGCCCGGAGGCGCTGACGCGTTTCATCCGGGGCCTGGGCGACGGCGTCACGCGCTGCGACCGCTACGAACCCGAGCTGAACGTGCCTCATGCCACCGGCATGCTCGACACCACCACGCCCCACGCCATCACGCGCACGCTGGGCAGGCTGACGGTGGGCGAGGCCCTGTCGCCCGAGTCGCGCGAACGGCTGCAGGCATGGCTGGTCGGCAATACGACGGGCGACAAGCGGCTGCGCGCGGGCATACCGGCCGGCTGGCGCATCGGCGAGAAGACCGGCACCTATTCCAAGGTGGGCGCCAACGACATCGGGCTCGCCTGGCCGCCCGCACGGCCCGCGATCCTGATGTCGGTCTACGTCGCCAGCACGCGGGCCCCGGACGAGGTCAAGGAGCAGGTCATCGCCAAGGTGGCGGAACTGGCGGGGCGGCTCTACGGCCGGCCGGAAAACAGATAAGCTAACTCGAATTCATTGGTTCCCCGCCCAGGGGGTGCATGCCTATAGTGGCGCCCTTCCCACGCCACGCTTTTCTTCATCATGCATCTCCCGCGGCTGATCCCGCTGCTCGTCCCGTTCGCCGGCCTGATCGCGCCGGCAGCCGGACACGCGCAAACCTATCCCTCGAAACCCATACAGATCGTCGTCCCGGCGGCCCCGGGCGGCAGCCCCGACATTCTCGTGCGCCTGCTCGCGCCGTCCCTGGCCGCGCAACTGGGCCAGCCCATCACCATCGAGAACCGGCCCGGCGGCGCGGGCAACATCGCCTCGCAACACGTGGCGCGCGCCGCGCCGGACGGCTACACGCTGCTGTTGGCCACCGACATCATCTCGATCAACCAGTCGCTGTTCACCAAACTGCCGTTCGATGCGCGCACCAGTTTCGCGCCCATCGTCCACGCCATCTCCTCGCCCCAGGTCTTCGCGGTGAACCCGGCCGTACCCGCGCGTAGCGTGCAGGAATTCCTGAAGCTGGCAAAGGCCGCGCCAGGCAAGTATTCGCTTGCCTCGCCCGCCATCGGCACCACCGGCCAGTTGGGCGTGCTGCTGCTGCAAAGCCAGGCCGCCATCGAGGTCAAGCCGGTGGTCTACCGCAGCGCCCAGCCCGCGCTGACCGACGTGCTGGGCGCCCACGCCGACGGCATCATCGTCACGATCGCGCCCGCCCTGCCCTTCATCCGCGAAGGCCGGCTGCGCGCGCTGGCCGTCTCCACCGCCAGGCGTTCGGCCGCCCTGCCCGACGTGCCCACCTTCGCCGAACAGGGCCTGCCCGATTTCGTCTTCGACTCGTGGCAGGGTTTCGTGGCGCCGGCAGGCACCAGCCCCGAGATCATCGACCGGCTCAACCGCGCCTTCAATGCCGTCCTGCGGGAACCCGAGATCCGCAGGCAATTGCAGGCCCAGGCCTTCGATCCGGCCGGCGGCTCTCCCGATGCGCTGCGCAAGGTGATCGACGACGGAATCGTCAACTGGGGCAAGGTCATCCGGGCTCACGACATCCGCGTCGAGTAACGCACCGCCGACAGGAGCAAGAACATGCCCAGCCCGGACATCTCCCGTATCGACCGCCTGTGGTACACCCGCTGCCCGGTGCCCAGCGCCTCGGGCATCGCCATCCACCACGGCTGGATCGATGCCGAATTCGCGCCGGACGGCATCGCTGTCTCGTCGCTGCGCGCCTCGCCCAGCCGGGCCGTGCGCGAATCGCATTTCGACCACCGCCAGGCCAACTCCTTCCGCCAGGGCGGCAACGCGCCACCCATCTGGTCGCGCTCGGAAGGCCAGGACGTCGTGGTCGTCGGCCTGACCTGGCTGCCCCAGTACCAGGCCATCCTGGCCCTGCCCGGCGCTGGCATCCGCGATGTCCGCGACCTGAAGGGCAAGCGCCTGGCGCTGCCGCGGCGGGTGAATGAAAAGATCGATTTCTGGCGCGCCTCGGCGCTGCAAGGCTATCTGCAGTCTCTGGCCGCGGCGGGCCTGGGCGCTGACGATGTCAGTTTCATCGATCTGCCGGTCGAGGCGCCGTACATAGGCGACCAGGCCGCCTCATCGTCCGGCCCGCTATTCGACGCGCGCCAGACCGCCAGCCAGTCGCGGGCCGAGGCCTTGGCGCTGATCCGCGGCCAGGCCGATGCCCTGTACGTCTACGGCGCGCACGGTCCCGCCCTGCGCGAATTCCTCGGCGCCGACATCGTGGTCGACATCGGCCACCACGCCGACCGGCGGGTCGCCATCAACAACGGCACGCCCAACGTGCTGTCGGTCAGCGGCGAACTGGTACGCACCCGTCCTGACCTGGTGGCGCGCTACCTCGCCCAGGTCCTGCGTGCCGCGCAGTGGGCGCGCGAGCACCGCGCCGAAGCGGCCGGCATCATCGCGCGCGAAGTGTCCGTGGTCGAGGAGTGGGTGCCGGCGGCGTTCGGCGCCAGCCTGTATGAAAACCTCGAACCCAGCCTGGCCCCGGACCTGATCGAGGCACTGTCGATCCGCAAGGATTTTCTCCATCGCCACGGATTCATCCGCCACGATTTTTCCGTGGACGACTGGATCGATCCGGCGCCGCTCGCCCAGGCACGCGAACTGCTGCGCCGGACCGAACCGCTGGCGGCCGCCGGGCGTTGAGGCCTTCGTCATCCGTGCGCGGCGGGTGACCGCGCGTGCGCGCGGTGCGCCAGCAGGGCCAGCATCACGTCCAGCATGGGCGTGTCCACGCCGGCCGACCGGGCCAGGTCCTGGACCGCGAATAGCTGGGCGTCCAACTCCAGCGGACGTCCGGCCAGCAGGTCCTGCAACATGGAGGGCGGATGCGGGTTCGATCCCGTGGCCGCCACCTGCCCCTCCAGGTCGAACGCCATGGCGACGCCATGGCGGGCCGCCACCGCGCGCGCCTCCCGGGCCAGGCGGGCATACAGTTCGCGCGTGGCGGGATCCGCAAACAGGGCCGACGATGGCGAGTGGGTCAGGCTGGACAGCAGCGAACTGGGAACGTTGAGCAGGAGCTTGCCCCAGATCTCCCGGCCGATGTCCCCGGTGGCCGCCGCGCCCGGCAGCCCGCGCCGCATCAGCGCCACCACCTGCTCGAGCCGCGGCGACAGCGCGCCGCCGGGCTCGCCCACCACGAAACTGCTGGCGCGCGAATTGTTGCGCACCACGCCGGGCGCGACGACCTCGTTGGGCGAACGGATCACGCAGCCCAGCGTCCGCGCCAGGCCCAGTTCGCGCGCCAGCGTGCCGTCGGGATCGAGCCTGGACGCGGAGGGAGCACCGCCGCGCAGGTTCGCCAGGTACCACCACGGAATGCCGTTCACCGCGAAGACCACGGGCGTATCGGGTCCCAGCAGGGCCCGCATCGATGACGCGGCCGGCGGCAGACCGTGGGCCTTGAGCGTGGAGATGACCAGATCCTGCGGCCCCAGGTCGGCGGGACGGTCGCTGGCCGCCACGCGCACGGTGAACTCGCCGTCGTGGCCGATGAGCCTCAGACCGTCGCGGCGTATGGCCGCCAGGTGCTCGCCGCGGGCGACGACCGACACGTCGACGCCAGCCCGGGCGAGATGAGCCGCCATGTATCCGCCCACCGCCCCGGCGCCGAAGATGCAAACCTTGTTCATGATGAAAAAGTATCCAGAGAATCTATGCCTCGGCCTCGACGAAGACCTGCCGCCGCCTGGCCTTGATGAACGACAGGCTCATCAGCGCAAGCGTGCCCGCGCAGATGGCCAGGAACGTCGCCGACAGCGGGCGCTGGACGAACACCGACCAGTCGCCGCCCGACAGCGTCAACGACCTGCGCAGGTATTCTTCCATGTCGCCGCCCAGGATGAAACCCAGCATGAGCGGCGCACCCTCGAACTGCAGCCTGCGTGCGGCATAGCCGAAGAAAATGAAGAAGGCCAGCAACAGGACCGCGAACGCGCTGTTCGAGATGCAATAGACGCCTATCGTGCAGAACAGCACGATGGCGGGAAACAGCCATTTGTACGGCACGGTCAGCAGCCGTATCCAGATGCCGATCAGCGGGTAGTTCAGGATCAGCAGCATGAAATTGCCGATCCACATCGACGCCACCAGCGCCCAGAACAGGTCGGCGTTGCGGGTGAGTATCTGCGGCCCGGCCTGGATATCGTGGATGGACAGGGCAGCGATCATCAGCGCCATGACGGGACCCGACGGGATGCCCAGCGTCAGCATGGGAATGAAATTCGTCTGCGCCCCGGCGTTGTTGGCGGACTCCGGTCCCGCCAGCCCACGCAGGTTGCCCTTGCCGAAATCGGGCTCGCCCGGCTTGGGGCCGAGTTTTTTCTCGACCGTGTAGGACGCGAAGGACGCCAGCACGGCGCCGCCACCGGGCAGCACGCCGAACAGCGTACCGATGGCCGACCCGCGGAAAATGGCGGGCATGGCGGCCTTCATGTCCTCCCGAGAGATCCTGAGCCGGGAAACCCGCTGCGGCGCGACGTGCCGGGAGGGATCGGCATTGTGCAGGTTCCAGATGATTTCGCCGAAGCCGAACCAGGCCATCGCGACGATGGCGAACTCCAGTCCATCCTCGAGATCCAGCAAGCCGAACGTGAAGCGGGTCTCGCCCGAGGTGACGTCGCTGCCCACCATGCCGAACAGCAGGCCCAGCACCGTCATCGCCAGGGCCTTGAGCATGTCGCCCGAAGACAGCGCGATGGCGCCGATCAGGCCCAGGCACATGAGCGAGAAATATTCGGGCGCCCCGAAGTGGAAGGCCACCTTGGCCAGTTGCGGCGAAAAGGCCGCCAGGATCAGCGTTCCCACGCAGCCGGCGAAGAACGATCCGACGGCCGCCAGCGCCAGCGCCGTGCCGGCCTTGCCCTGGCGCGTCATCTCGTAGCCGTCCAGCGTCGTGATCAGCGACGACGACTCGCCGGGAAGCTTGATCAGGATGGCGGTGGTCGAACCGCCGTACTGCGCGCCATAGTAGATGCCCGCCATCATGATGAGACCGGGAATCGGGTCGAGCGCGTAGGTGGCCGGCAGCAGCATGGCGACGGTGGCCACGGGCCCCAGGCCCGGCAGCACGCCCACCAAGGTGCCCAGCAGGCATCCCGCCAGCGCGTACATCAGGTTGGTGGCGGAAAGGGCCAGCGAAAAACCGGTGGCGATGTTGTGCAGCAGGTCCATGGGTAGTCCGGTTCAGTACGACCACGGCCACAGCGGGATGGCCAGGCCGAACAAAGCGACGAAAATCACCAGCGAGATCGCGGTCAGCAGCGCCGAGAGCAGCAGGTTCTCCCTGAACGACAGTTGCTGATTGGCAAGCCCCGTGATGAACACGAGCACGAACATGGCGGGCACCAGTCCGGCGCCCCGGAATCCCAATGACCGGCCGCCGCCCAGCAGCACCGCGAACACGATCAGGCCGCCGATGATGCAGGCGAGCGGCCGCACCGGCCACCGGCCGATGGCAGCCGCCTCCCGCCGCCCCCGGAATTCACGCACGGCGATGGCGGTGCCCAGGACGGTCAGCAATACGCCGAGGATCATCGGGAAGTAGCCCGACCCCGGCTCCAGCGAATTGCCGATGCCGTAGCCGATCGACACATGGACGGCGCCCGCCCCGACGAGGACGAGAAACACCGCTGCATAGACTCTTTCCACTCGACTGCCTTGAAATGTGATGGATGGATCGCCGCGCGCCGCCCGGCCGCGCTAGCGCCTCAGGACCCTCAGCCCTCGCAGGTCCGCCAGCGTGGGCGTGCCCAGCAGGGCCATGTTGGTGCGGATCTGCCCCCGCAGCGCGGACAGATAAGCCGCCAGGCCGGTTTCGCCATCCAGGGCATACGCGTACAGGTAGGCGCGGCCCAGGGCCACCACGTCGGCCCCCAGCGCCAGTGCCTTGAGCACGTCGTTGCCGGTCTCGAAGCCCCCGTCCACGATCAGCGTCGCGCTGCCGTCCAGCGCCCGCGCGATCGGGCCGAGCAGAGCCAGCGTCCCGGCGCCCTGGTCGAACTGCCTGCCCCCGTGGTTGGAGACATGGATGCCTGCCACGCCCAGATCGCGGGCGCGAACGGCATCGTCGGGATCCTGGATGCCCTTGATGAAGAACGGGATGCCGGGATGGGCGACAACCAGCCGCCGCAGCGCGGCCCAGTCGAAGGAGCGGCGATGCGTGCCGGTATCGCGGACGCTGCGCAGCGCAGCGTGATTGCCGGTCCGCACGTCGGCGGGACGCACCGGGAACACCGGCGCATCCACCGTGATGACGATGCCCGAATATCCCCTGTCGATGGCGGCCGCGCACTGCTCGTGCAGCCAGTCCTGGTCGCCGTCGACGTAAAGCTGGAACAGCGCGCAGGCCCCCGGCGCCACGCGCAGCGCACCCGCGTCCGGCAGGGCCGACCCGAGCGCATAGGCCACGCCCGCCGATTCGGCAGTGCGCTGCACGCCCGCGGCGCCCTGCTCGTGCACCGTGTGCAGCGACCCCACCGGCGCCAGCATGATCGGGCAAGGCAGGACGTGACCCAGCAGGGTCGCCGTGCACGCGACTTCCGACACGTCCACCAGCACGCGGGGAACCAGCGCCACGGCGTCCAACGCGTCGCGATTGCGGCGCAGCGCCGCGCCGGTTTCCGCGCCCCCCGACAGATAGGCCCACAGTTCGGCGGGCAGCGTCCGGCGCGCGCGCTCGGCGCGATCCTCGACGAAGCTGCGATCCGGCGCGGCGTCCCCGTTCACGTCCGCGCGCTCACTTCGCGCCGTGCGTCCGGTAGAAGGCTTTCCAGAAGTCGATGTCCTCCTGGGTCTTCTTCGTGGCGTAGGCGGGGCCGGCGGTCAACAGGACGCCGCCGGAGTTGCGCACGAAGGCAGCCACCGGGCCGGCATCGTGGATGGTCCCGGCCGCCTTGACCAGCGCGTCCTTCACCGGGGCCGGCAGCCCCTTGGGCGCGAAGATGCCGAACCACGACGAACCGACCGGCGCAAGATCGGGATAGCCGGCCTCGACGATGGTCGGTACGTCGGGGTAGATCTCGCTGCGCTGGTCCGAGACGATCGCGATGGGCCGCAGGGTCTTGCCCTCGACGTAGGGCTTGATGAAGGCCGACGTCAGGTAGCCGGAAGCCAGTTCCCCTGACATCACGGCCAGGGCCTGCGCGCCGCCTCCCTTGTAGGGTACGTGGACCAGCTTGATGCCGGCGCTCTTCTCCAGCGTCTGGCCGATGATGTGTGCCGAGGTGTTCGGCCCCACGCTGCCATAAGTCAGCTTGCCGGGATGGCGTTTCGCGTACTCGACGTAATCCTTGATCGTCGTGATCGGACTGTCGGGCTTGACGTAGAGCAGGAAGGCCTGCGACGTGATGGCGGTGATCGCCTCCAGTTCGGCGAAGGTATCGAACCGCCCCTGCGCGGTCTCCTGCGTCAGGCCGGACGTCACGACCAGCGTATAGCCGTCGGCCGGCGCGCGCGCCGCGTACTTGCCGCCGATCACCCCGCCCGCGCCCGGCTTGACCTCGACGATGACGGACTTGCCCAATACCTTCTCGAGTTCGGTGGCGTACAGCCGTCCTAATTGTTCGGTGATGCCGCCCTGGTAGGGGATGACCAGCGTGACGGGCTTGGACGGATAGTCCTGCGCCAGGCCGGGCAGGGGCAGCGCGCCGGCCGCGACGCCGGCCGTGGCGGCGGCAAGCAGCCGGCGCCGTGCGATGTTGGTATTCATGTGAAGAACCTCTGATGCATCCCGGATGGGGATCTAGTCGATGTCGAAATAGGCTTCGGGCTGGGAACCGGCGATGGTCACGCGGTTCAGGTAGCGCGGATAGTCGCCGTAGTCATGCACGGCGTAGTGCGTCGTACAGCGGTTGTCCCAGATGATCGCGTCGCCCGCCGACCACCGGTGCCGGTAGCTGAACGCCGGCTGGCCGTTGTAGCGGCGCAGCCAGTCCAGCAGCAGCGCGCTCTCTTCCCTGCCTATCCCTTCCAGGTGCTCGGCGTGGGCGCTCAGGTAGAACACCGGCCGGCCGCTGACCGGATGCCGGATCACCAGCGGATGCGCAAAGCCGGGCAGGTCGTCGCGGCTCGCGCCGGTGCGCACCTTGACCTGTCCGCGGTTGTAGTGCACCGCGCGGATCCGCTTGATGAGCCGTTTCACGCCCTCCGGCAAGTACTCGTAGACCAGGTACTGGTTGCACCACATCGTGTCGCCCCCGAGCGGCGGCAGATCGATCGCCGTCAGGAACGACAGGTATGGAGGAAACTGATCGTAGGTGCTGTCGGCGTGCCAGCGCTCGGAAATGGCGAGCGCCTTGCCGTTGTTCTTGATGGGAATCGCATGGCGATGCCCGTCGATGGGCTTGAGGAAGGAACCCAGCCAATGTTCGCCGAAGCGTCCGGCGAAATCCTCCAGGCCGCCGGCGTCCAGGAACTGGCCGGGCAGATGGATCACGCAATGCTCGGCGATGAGGGATTTCAGCCGTTCGACGTCGGACGGCGTCGCCTCGGACGCCTTGAAATCGGTAATGCGCACGCCTACGGTCGGCGTCAGGGCCTGGACTTCCATGAATCTGTCTGTCGTCGTTGCGAAGACCGGCAAGCTTAGTCAGCTTGTCCGTTGAAGCGAACAAATAAGATCGACTATCGACATGCGTTTTTCGCACCGGCCCGGCATGCCCGGAAGCGGATAAGGTCATGCGCAATCCTTCGTTCGCCGCGACCTGCGCCGCGTGCATCATGCGGGCTCCCCATGTCGTTTGCCGCGATGCCCGGCCCCGGGCGCCGCACGAGGCCTCATCCGCGTGTCCGCACCAGACTCCCCCTCCTTCCCCGCGCCGGCGGACGACGGCCTGCGCATGCCGCGGCGCGCCGTGGCGGTCGGCGCCATCACCCTTGCCGCCATCCTGAGCGTGCTGGACGGCAGCATGCTCAACGTCGCGCTGCCCTTGATCTCCGCCGAGACCGGCATGTCTCCCGCGGCATCCGTCTGGCTGCTCAACGCCTACCAGCTCACCATCGTGGCCAGCCTGCTGCCGCTTGCCGCGGCGGGAGAACGCGTGGGCTATGCCCGCGTCTTCCGGCTGGGACTGCTGCTGTTCACGCTCAGCGCGCTGGCCTGTGCCTTCGCGCCCGATGTCCGGACGCTGGTGTCGGCCCGCATCGTCCAGGGCCTGGGCTCGGGATGCATCATGAGCAGTGCCGCGGCGCTGCTGCGCGCCGCCTACCCCGCACGCCTCTTCGCCACCGGCCTGGGCATCAACACCATGGCCGTGACGCTGGCCGCCGCCGCGGGCCCCGCCCTGTCGTCCGCCATCCTCGCCGTCGCGCATTGGCGCTGGCTGTTCTCGATCGCCCTGCCCGCCGGCACCCTCGCCTGGTTCTGCGCTTTCGCCCTGCCCGCGACGCCTCGCCGCCCGACCCGGCTCGACCTGCCCAGCATGGCCCTGAACGTCGCGGCCCTGAGCCTGACCGTCATCGGCCTGGACCGGCTGGGCGTCCACCCCGCCACGGGCCTGGCCGTCCTGCTCGCGGCGGCGGCCGCCTGGCAGGCCTGGATACGCCGGGATGCCCGCCGCTCCCGCCCCCTGCTGCCGCTGGACCTGTTCGCCATCGTCCGCTTCCGCCTGTCCATCTTCACGTCCCTGCTGATGTTCGCGACGCAGATGGCCAGCCTGATCGCGCTGCCCTTCCATTTCCACGGCGACCGGGGCCTGACCCTGCCGCAGGCGGCGCTGCTGCTGACCGCATGGCCCATCGGCGCCACCGTCACCACCTTCTTCGCCAGCCGCCTGCTCGCGCGCTTCGGCGCGGCCACGCTGTGCGCCACGGCCGCCATCGTCATGGTGGCCGGCCTGTCGTGGATACTGCTGGCCCCGGACCACCTCTTCCTGCTGCTGGCGCCGGGCCTGGCGCTGGGCGGCATCGCCGTCGGCCTGTTCCAGGCGCCGAACACGCACGACATGCTGTCCAGCCCGCCGCGCGACCGGGTCGGCGCGGCCGGCGGCATGCAGGCCATCGCCCGCGTGGGCGGCCAGTCGCTCGGCGCCACGCTGGCGGGCATCGGCCTGGCGCAATCCGACCGCATCGGGCCGACCCTGGCGATCGCGTTCGCGATGGGATTGGCGCTGATGGTGCTGGCGGTGAACCTGCGGCGGCGGCGCTTACTGCCGGCCATGGAACGGACCGGGACGATGGCCCGCCCTTGACATCATGATGTCATGCCGTCATGATCACTACACATCATGACGGCATGACCTACGCATGAACCTTCCCAATCCGCTGCTTGCCGAAGGCGGCGCACCGCTGTACCGGCAGGTGGCCGAGCACCTCATCCAGCGCATCGCCAGCGGCCAGCTCGCCCCCGGGGATGCCCTGCCCCCGGAAGACAGCCTGTGCCGCGAGTTCGGCGTCAGCCGCATCACCGTCCGCAAGGCCGTCGAGGAACTGCTGGCCCGCCACCTGATCGTCCGCCGCCGCGGCGTCGGCACCTTCGTCAACGATCCGCGCCGGGCCACCAAGGACGTGACCTTGGTAGGCGTGATCGACGAGGTCCTGCCGCGCAACCAGGTCACCGTCGTGGACGAGGCCTGGACGCCCCTGCCGGCCAGGCTGCGCGAACTCTTCGGCCTGGGCACGCAGCAATGGAAATGCGTGCGCGCGGTCAACCACGTGGCGCCCGCCGAACCGCTGGACTACGCCCACTTCTACTTCGCCGAACACGTGGCCGACGGCATAGGCGCCGCCGAGGTGGCCGGTCCGCTGCCGCCGGTCAAATACCTGCAGACCCGCCTGAACGTCCGCATCGACCACGCCGACCAGCTCGTCGAGCCCCTGGCCGCCACCCGAGAGATCGCCGCCCGCCTGGGCATCCCCCGGAACACGCCGGTGCTGCGCGCCACCCGCATCTACTACGACATACAGAACCGGCCGGTGGAGATCGTCGATGCGGTCTATCACCCCGAACGCTACCGATACACGGCCACCCTCTATCCCAAGACGGGAGCCGGCAACTGATTCCTCGTCGTCTTTCCAAGGACACGCCATGCGCTCGAGCAGATGGAACGGCAAGTTGTCGAAGTGGTCACGCTACCTGTTGCTGGGGGTAGCCATAGGAAGCAGCCAGGCGGCCGCGCAGGACTATCCGGCGCGACCGGTCAAGCTGGTCAGTCCGTGGGCGCCCGGCGGCGCCAACGACATCTTCTGCCGGGCGCTGGCGCAGAAGCTGACCGAATCGCTGGGCCAGCCCGTGGTCGTGGAAAACCGCCCCGGCGCGGCCGGCACCATAGGCTCGGACTACGTGGCCAAGGCGCCGGCCGACGGCTACACCCTGGTCATGGGCAGCTCGCCCACCCACTCCATCGCGCCCGGCCTGTATCCCCGGCTGCCCTACGATCCCATGCGCGACTTCGCGCCCGTTACGCTGGCCGCCGTGGTGCCCAACATCCTCGTGGTCCATCCCTCGCTGCCGATCCGGTCGGTGCCCGAGCTGATCGACTATGCCAAGGCCCACCCCCGCCAGCTCAACTTCTCGTCCACCGGCAACGGCTCCTCGCAGCACCTGTTCGGCGAACTCTTCAAGTACCTGGCCCGCGTCGACATCGTCCACGTCCCCTACAAGGGCACGGGCCCGGCGCTGAACGACCTCCTGTCCGGCCAGGTGCAGATGGCCTTCGAGAACCCGCCCGCCCTGCTGCCCCACATCCAGGCCGGCCGCCTGCGCGCGCTGGCGGTGGCGGGCACCAAGCGGTCGGCGTCGCTGCCCGACCTGCCCACGGTGGCCGAGGCGGGCCTGCCCGGCTACGACGTGGCCGTCTGGTTCGGCATCTTCGCGCCGGCCGGCACGCCCAGGCCCATCGTCGAACGGCTGCACAAGGACATCGCCGCGGCGCTTGCCTCGCCCGACATCAAGACGCGCATGGACGGCTTCGGCGCCGAGATCATCGGCGCCGGCCCCGGACAGTTCGATGCCTACCTGCGCGCCGAAATCCCCAAGTGGGCCGCCATCATCAAGGCGGCCAACGTCAAGGTCGACTAGCCACCACCCCGCCCCAAGGAGGTATCCATGACGTTTTCCGTGATCGCCCGCTGCCCGCGCACGGGCATGTTTGGCATCGCCATCGCCACGCGTCCCATGGCCATCGGCGCCAAGTGCCCGTTCCTGCGGCCCGGCACAGGGGGGCTGGTCGTACAGGCCAACGGCGACCCCCGCCTGGGGCCGCTGGGCCTGTCGCTGCTGGAACAGGGTTATTCCGCCCGCAAGGTGCTGAACGACATCATCGAGAGCGACGGCGAGGACAACATCGCCTGGCGGCAGATCGCCGTCATCGACAAGGACGGCCGGACCGCCGCCGTGACCGGCAAGGACAACGAGGACTGGAAAGGGCACATCGCCAAACAGGACTATGTCGTGCTGGGCAACCGCCTGACCAGCGAACGCACGCTTACCGCCATGTCCGAGGCCTTCGAGCGGCACACCGATCTGGAACTGGCCGACCGCCTGGTGCGCGTGCTGGAAGCGGCGCGCGACGCCGGCGGCCAGGTGGCCGGCCAGCACTCCGCCGCGCTGCTGGTGCACAACAGGAAATCCTATGCCTGGGTGGACCTGCGGGTGGACGAACACGACGAACCCATCGGCGAGCTGCGCCGCCTTTACGGCCTGTATGTGCCCCTGATTCCGTACTACGACCGGCGGCCGGCCAACCCCAGCATGCCCCGGGACGATGTATGGAGAAAGGAAACCGGCATCCAGGGAGGACCAAGATAAGGGTTCCTGACAATACCGTTCCACCACGTCAAGGATCGATCATGCGATTACACTTTTGAAGCCAGACCGTAATCCGCCGCGCCGGGGGTGAGGAGTCGCACCTTCCGCGCGGGAACGTATGAACACCCTGTTCCCCCTCCTTTTGTCCGCCTTGACTCCGATCGCGCTGACTTCGGTCTATGTCGCGCTCAGGGCGTGGCTGCCCGGCGGCAGGCAGGGGAACCTCCACATGTCGGTGCTGTTCGGCGCCGCGATGTGGCTGGCCATGATGTCCTCGGTCCACCACGGCCAGCACACCATCGCCGACATGCGGGGCGCCATCCTGGTGCTGGCCTACCTGTTCGGCGGCCCCCTGCCCGCGGTCGTCGCCCTGGCCATCGGCGCCGTCACCCGCTTCTGGATAGGCGGCCCCGTGGCGCCCATAGGCGTGGCCGTCCTGGCCACCATCTTCCTGGGCATCGTCTTCCTGGCACGCTGGCGCGGCCTGGTACCCGAGTCCGGCGCGGTCTCGGCGCGCGCCCTCGCCACGATGGGCGCCTGGGCCTCGCTGAACCAGATCGCCGCGCTGTGGCTGGCCCAGGTGCACGGATCGCTGCTGATCGTCATGCCGCTTTCCCAGTTCTGCGTGACCATGATCGCGGGGGGCATGCTGATACTCATCCAGCAGAAGACCAACCTGGGCCTCAAACTCAACGAACAGCAGGACCTGGTCAGGACGCTGCTGGTCCGGGATCGCGCCTCCGGCCTCCTGAACCGGGCCGGCTTCTGGCTCGAACTGGATGCCGCGCTTCGAAAACTCGCCGGCTCCGACGACAAGATCGTCGTGCTGCTGATATCCATCCGCAGGCTGCGCAACGTCAGCGTGACGCTGGGACCGCGCCTGTCCGAGTCCCTGCTGACCGAGGCGGCCCGCCGGCTCGAGGCCGTGGTGAAGAACCCCACCCTGGCGCGCTTCGACGACGGCACCTTCGGCCTGTTCGTCATGGCCGATCCCCTGGACGAGACCGTCGCGCTGGTCGACGACGTCTTCGCCGCCTTTCGCCGCCCCTTCCACTCCCATGGCCGCGACCTGCACCTGAGCCTGAACATCGGCATCAGCTCGTCCTCGGGCGACCACGATGCCCTCGAAACCCTCATCGCGCACGGCAACCAGGCCCTGGCGCGCTCCATCACGCTGGGAGAAAACCGGCTGCAGGTCTACGACGAAAACACCGTCGTACAAGCCGTCCGCCCCATGAAACTGGAGGTGGAACTGCGGCGCGCGGTCGAGACCGGCAACGAATTCCTCCTGCAATACCAGCCCAAGGTCCACCTGGACACCGGCAAGCTCCACGGCGTCGAGGCACTATGCCGCTGGCATTCACCCGCCCTCGGCAAGGTGGCTCCCGACGAATTCATTCCCGTGGCAGAAACCTCGGGCCTGATCGTCCCGCTGGGGGAATGGGTGCTCCAGGAAACCTGTCGCCAACTCGTCGCGTGGCGCCGGCATGGCTTCACTCCGCCGGTAACGTCCGTCAACCTGTCCGCCAAACAGCTGCTCGACAGCGAATTTCCCGAGCGGGCATTGCGCTGCGTGCTGGGCCACGGCCTGAGCCCGTCGCAGATCGAATTCGAGCTGACGGAATCTTCCGTGATGACGGATCCGAGCCTGTCCATCAACGTACTCAATCGCATCAAGGCCCTGGGCTTCCCGCTGTCCCTGGACGATTTCGGCAGCGGCGCCTCGAACATCGGCCACCTGAAATCCCTGCCCTTCGACTGCATCAAGATCGACAAGAGCGTCATCGACGACCTGGGCACCAGCAATGACGCGGAAATCGTCTGCCGGGCGATCTACGGACTGGGGTGCGCGATGCATCTGGAGATGGTGGCCGAAGGCATCGAAACCGAGGCCCAGCGCAACCAGTTGCGGGAGATCGGGTTTACCTTGGGACAGGGGTTTTATTTTTCGCCTGCGCTGAGCGCGGATGAGCTGGCCGCGGGGTGGTTGGCACGAGACTACAGGAGCCAGGACGCGGAATCGGCCCTATAAGCTCAAGAAGGCCGGTCCGCTCAAGTACATGGAACTGGTGGCGCATTTGAAGTCGGAACATCAACTGGGTCACGGGCATGCCAATGCGCTGGTGGCACGGTATCTGGCATAGCCCGCCCCTGAGCGGGCTTTCGCACATTCAACGTATGAAAATGTGCGAGGAAAACCATGTCAGGAAAAGCGGAACGGCGCGCCGCTCGCGCCAGGCTGCTGCGAAAGCGGGCCTATTGGTGGGGTCACAAACTGACCGGAGAAGCTGAGCGGAGCAAGGTCATCGATACCCCAACGCCATGTAGCTGCTGGATGTGCGGAAATCCTCGCCGCCACTCGGGAACGCGCACGGTACAGGAACGTCGATGGCTCCAAGACCTATGAAAGATGGACGGATTTTTGACGGCTCCTGATGGCACCGAAGTAGCGTTGGGGGCCTGTCAGTAATGGCGGGTCTTTTTTACCTGAAAAGAAAAAGCCCGCCGTCGTGAGACAGGCGGGCTTTGTCTGGCCGCAACGCTTGCGAGCTTGGCGAAAAATGCCACGTTTTTTTACGTCTTTTGCACAAGGTGCCGTGCCCGGTGATCCCGGAGCCAGTCCCGCAGCGCGTCATTCATCCTAGACTGCCAACCTGGCCCGCTGGATTTGAACGCGTCCACGACCTCCTGGTCGTAGCGGACAGTGAGCTGGACTTTCGCTTGGGCCGCGCGCGGGCGCCCAACTTTCCGCAGTTGCTTGAACTCCTGTGCGCCCAGCTCGTAGGTGTCAGGGTCCGCGGCGATGCCGGCGTTGATCGCCGCATCCTCTTCTGGGGTGGGCATGATGAGCCCTTTCTTAAGCTTCGGCATAAGCCTTCACCTCCCTAGAGTTCGCCATAATCGTGCCGGATATCAGGTTTCGACATCACTTCGGGCCAATCGATCCGAGCAGCCCGGCCGCATCCAGCACCTCGGTAATCGCTTGCATGGCCCGGGGCTCCATCCCCGGCCAGCCCGACCAGGTTCGAGGACTTCCACATTCACGACCTGCGGCACACCTGGGCGAGTTGGCACGTTCAGCGCGGCACGCCGCTCATGGTGCTCAAAGAGCTGGGCGGCTGGGAATGGATCGAGATGGTGCAGAAGTACACGCACCTGCCACTTCGCACCTCGCCGCGCACGCGGAAAATGTCGAATTTTGGTCAAGCGGCATCGCGCAAAAAGAAACGCCACCTATCACGGTGGCGCTAAATGCTTGATACCTGAGTAATTCTTTGGTGGGCCCCCTGGGAGTCGAACCCAGCACCAACGGATTATGAGTCCGCTGCTCTAACCAGGCATGAGCTAGAGGCCCGAGGGCGCAATTCTACACCGACTCGCGCCCCCGGGCCCGGCCCCGGTCAGATCACGTACAGATCCACGTACTCATGCACCGGCATGGCCTCCAGCGCCTGCTGGTCCAGCGACACGCCCAGGATGGTGTCCTGCTGCTTGGTCGGGAAGCGGCGGGCCAGGTTGGTCCGGAACTTGGCTTCCAGCAGCGGGATGCCGTCCTTGCGGCGGCGCTTGTGGCCGATGGGGTATTCGCAGACGATTTCCTTGAGCTTCTTGCCGTCCTTGA
The DNA here is from genome assembly GCF_029845405.1 of Pigmentiphaga sp. GD03639. Classification (NCBI taxonomy): domain Bacteria; kingdom Pseudomonadati; phylum Pseudomonadota; class Betaproteobacteria; order Burkholderiales; family Alcaligenaceae; genus Pigmentiphaga; species Pigmentiphaga sp. GD03639. The sequence continues at coordinate 95,404 of NZ_JAOCLR010000018.1, read as the reverse complement.
ATTCCACGGTCAGCGCGTTGGCGATGGAGCGCTTCTCGGGGTCGTGGTAGTCCTTGGTGAAGGCCGGGTCCTCGACGCAGACGATCTTGTCGCGCAACTGGTCGATGCGTGGGTCCTTCGCCACCTCGTCCTCGTAGTCGCCGGCGGTCAGGCGGCCGAACAGGATGGGCACGGCCACCATGTACTGGATGCAGTGGTCGCGGTCGGCCGGGTTGTCCAGCGGGCCCTTCTTGTCGATGATGCGGATGCAGGCCTCGTGGGTGCGGATGGTGATCTTCTTGATGTCGTCCGCGCTGCGGCCCTGCTTCTGCAACTGCTTGTGGATGTCCATCGCGCATTCGACGGCGGTCTGCGAGTGGAACTCGGCCGGGAAGGAGATCTTGAACAGCACGTTCTCCATCACGTAGCTGCCGTAGGGGCGCTGGAACTTGAAGGGCTGGCCCTTGAACAGGACGTCGTAGAAGCCCCAGGTCTTGGCGCTCAGCACCGAGGGATAGCCCATTTCGCCGGTACGCGCGATCAGCGCCAGGCGCACGGCGCGGCTGGTGGCGTCGCCGGCGGCCCAGCTCTTCCTCGAGCCGGTGTTGGGTGCGTGGCGATAGGTGCGCAGGCTCTGGCCGTCGACCCAGGCCAGCGACACGGCGTTGATCAGTTCATCGCGGGTCAGGCCCATCATCTGGCCGACCACGGCGGTGGAGGCGACCTTGACCAGCACCACGTGGTCCAGGCCGACGCGGTTGAAGGAGTTCTCCAGCGCGATGCAGCCCTGGATTTCGTGGGCCTTGATCATGGCGGTCAGGACGTCGCGCATGGTCAGCGGTTTCTTGCCCGCGGCAACGGCCTGGCGCGACAGCCAGTCGGCCGTGGCCAGGATGCCGCCCAGGTTGTCCGAGGGATGGCCCCATTCGGCGGCCAGCCAGGTGTCGTTGAAGTCCAGCCAGCGGATGATGGTGCCGATGTTGAAGGCCGCCTGCACGGGATCGATCTGGAACTGGGTGCCGGGCACCTTGGCGCCGTTGGGCACGACGGTGCCGGGAACGATGGGTCCGAGCAGCTTGGTGCAGGCCGGGTATTCCAGCGCCTCCAGGCCGCAGCCCAGGGTGTCGATCAGGCAGTTGCGGGCGGTCTCGTAGGCCAGCTTGCTGGTGATGCGTTTTTTCAGGACGTAGTCGACGATGTCGACCAGGACCTGGTCGGGCTTCGGACGAACGGTAGAGATAGCGGAAGACATGGGGCTCCCCCCTACGCGCTTCGCGCGCCCCCCAGGGGGCGGCACTGGCGGACCGGCGGAGCCGGATCCACTGTGCCCTGGGTCGGGCGGCTTGGCACGAACTGGGTTTGGTTGATGAAAGGTGGTTGTTCGATACTGCTTACTTGCGCTTGGCCAGCGGCACGAACTTGCGGTCTTCGGGGCCGGTGTAGTTGGCGCTGGGGCGGATGATCTTGTTGTCGATGCGTTGTTCGATGATGTGGGCCGACCAGCCGGCGGTGCGGGCGATCACGAACAACGGGGTGAACATGGCGGTGGGAACACCCATCTCGTGGTAGCTGACGGCGCTGAACCAGTCGAGGTTGGGGAACATCTTCTTGACGCTCCACATCACCGATTCCAGGCGCTCGGCGATCTCGTACAGCCGCATGTTGCCGGACTCCTTGGACAGGCGGTGCGCCACGCCCTTGATGACCTGGTTGCGCGGGTCGGACACGGTGTAGACGGGGTGGCCGAAGCCGATCACCACTTCCTTGTTCTCGACGCGGCGACGGATGTCGGCCTCGGCCTCGTCGGCCGTCTCGTAGCGGCTCTGGACCTCGAAGGCGACTTCGTTGGCGCCGCCGTGCTTGGGTCCGCGCAGCGCGCCGATGGCGCCGGTCAGGGCCGAGTACATGTCCGAGCCCGTGCCGGCGATGACGCGGGCGGTGAAGGTGGAGGCGTTGAATTCGTGCTCGGCGTACAGGTTCAGCGAGGTGTGCATGGCCCGCACCCACGAGGCGGGCGCCGGCTTGCCGTGCAGCAGGTGCAGGAAGTGCCCGCCGATGCTGTCGTCGTCGGTATCGACGTCGATGCGCTCGCCGCGATGGCTGTAGTGGTACCAGTACAGCAGCATCGACCCCAGCGAGGCCATGAGCCGATCGGCGATGTCGCGCGCGCCGGGCAGGTTGTGGTCGTCCTTCTCGGGCAGCACGCAGCCCAGGGCGGACACGCCGGTGCGCATCACGTCCATGGGGTGGCTGGCCGCGGGCAGCCATTCCAGCGCCGCCTTCACGTTCGCGGGCAGGCCGCGCAACGCCTTCAGCTTGGTCTTGTAGGCCGCCAGTTCGTTGCGGTTGGGCAGCTTGCCGTGCACCAGCAGATAGGCGATCTCCTCGAACTCGCACTCATCGGCGATGTCCAGGATGTCATAGCCGCGATAGTGCAGGTCGTTGCCGCTGCGGCCCACCGTGCACAAGGCGGTATTGCCCGCCATCACGCCCGACAGGGCCACCGACTTCTTCGGCTTCGGCCCCGCGGCCGGCTGGTCCTTCTGATTCGATACCGTTGCGCTCATCGTCTCACTCGCTCCATTTGGCAGTTGTTACTACTGTTGAGGTCCACCCCCTGGCGGCCTTCGGCCGCTCCCCCTCAAGGGGGCGGCGCTGGCGGACCGGCAAAGCCGGATCCGCGGCGCCCTGGGGGGACGCGTCAGCGCGTAGGAGGTACTACTTCTTAGGGCCCCCTTTTTTGAATAACGCATCCAAATGCTGTTCGAACGCGTGATAGCCAATGCGATCGTACAACTCCTCGCGCGTCTGCATCATGTCGATCACGTTCTTCTGGTGCCCGTCGCGGCGGATGGCCGTGTAGACGGTTTCCGCGGCCTTGTTCATGGCGCGGAAGGCGGACAGCGGGTAGAGCACCATGGACACGTCGGCGCTGCGCAGTTCCTCCACCGTGAACAGCGGCGTCTGCCCGAACTCGGTGATGTTGGCCAGCACCGGCACCTTCACGGCGTCGACGAACTTGCGGTAGGTGGGCAGGTCGTAGGCGGCCTCGGCGAAGATGCCGTCGGCGCCCGCTTCCACGCAGGCCTGGCCGCGCTCGATGGCGGCGTCCAGCCCCTCCACCGCGATCGCGTCGGTGCGCGCCACCAGGAAGAAGTCGGGATCGGTCTTGGCATCGGCCGCCGCCTTGACGCGGTCCACCATTTCCGCGGCCGAGACGATTTCCTTGCCCGGACGGTGGCCACAGCGCTTGGCGCCGACCTGGTCCTCGATGTGGCAGGCAGCGGCGCCGGCCTTGATCAGGCTCTTGACCGAACGCGCGATGTTGAAGGCCGAGGGGCCGAAGCCGGTATCGATGTCCACCATCAGGGGCAGGTCGCACACGTCGGTGATGCGGCGCACATCGATCAGCACGTCGTCCAGCGTGTTGATGCCCAGGTCGGGCATGCCCAGCGAGCCGGCTGCCACGCCGCCGCCCGATACGTAGACGGCGCGAAAGCCCGCGCGCTTGGCCAGCAAGGCGTGGTTGGCGTTGATGGCGCCGATGATCTGCAGGGGATGTTCTTCGCGCAGCGCCTGGCGGAAGCGGGCGCCGGGCGAGGCAGGTCGTGAGGAGGTCATGGCGATGACTCGGACTAGGGAAAACTCAGCTTACTGCAAAGACCGTGCCATGCGTGGGCCAGGGCCGCCCCTTCCCCGCGCCAGGCCGCATGGCCACAGGCTTTGCCCGCGGCGTCCCAGGCGTCGACGGACTCGCCCGCCCGCCTTTGACGGCAGATTCATTTCACATTTGAAATCTATATAATCAAATCTGCAATACGGATCTTGCCATGGACCTCCCTGCCGCGCTTCCCCCCCGCTCGCAATCCCGGCCCGTCATCTGGACCATGGGCATCAGCCGCGTCTCCCGCGCCTTCGCCGAACTGGCTCCGGCATATGCCGGACAAGCCGATTTCCGCATCGTCGACGAAGGCTTCGAGACGGCGGCCCGCTCGATCAACGAGGCGGCGCGCCAGGGCCTGGTCGATGCGGTGGTCGCGGGCGGCTCGAACGGCGCCTACCTGCGCCAGCACGTGGACGTGCCGGTCATCCTGATCAAGGTCACGGGCTTCGACGTCATGCACGCCCTGACCACCGCCAGGCAGTTGTCCAGCCGCCTGGCCCTGGTCACGCACGCCTCCACCTTTCCCGAGACCGAAGCCTTCAAGCAGGCCTTCGGGCTGGACTTCCCCAGCCACAGCTACGTCACGACCGAGGACGCCGCCGCGCAGGTCAAGGCGCTCAAGCGCGCCGGACTGGAGGTCATCGTCGGCCCCGGGCTGGTTTCGGACCTGGCCGAGCAACAGGGCCTGGCCGGCGTCTTCCTTTACTCCAGCAATTCGATCCGCGTCGCAATGGAAGACGCCATCGAGGCGGCCCGGCTCGCGCGCATCGAACAGCGCCGCCGCGAATACCTGAACACGGTGCTGTCCCACCTGAACGAAGGCGTGGCCGCGGTCGACGCCGAAGGCCGCATCCAGTCGCTCAATCCGCCCATGGAGCGGCTGCTGGGCCTGCGGCGCGAACAGGCCATCGGCCTGCCGCTGGAGGAAGCCGCGCCGGCCATCTCGCTCGACGGCCCCCTGCGCCACGGGCAGAAGGAACTGGAGACCATCCAGAAGGTGCGCGACAAGGTGCTGATCCTCAACCGCATCCCCATCCTGAGCGGCGGCGAACTGCTGGGCGCGGTGGTTACGGCCCAGGATGCCCAGGCCATCCAGCGGGTGGACCGCAACCTGCGTACCGGCGCGCCGGCGCGGCCGTCGGGCACGCGCTACGACCTGGACGACCTGCTCGGCAGCTCGGGACCCATGCAGCGGGTGCGCGAGCTGGCCCGGCTGTACGCCGGCGTCAGCTCCACGGTACTGATCGAGGGCGAGAGCGGTACCGGCAAGGAGGTGCTGGCGCAGGGCATGCACCGCGCCAGCCCCCGCCGCGACTTTCCCTTCGTCGCCATCAACTGCGCGGCCTTCCCCGAACCCCTGCTGGAAAGCGAACTGTTCGGCTACGAAGAAGGAGCCTTCACCGGCGCGCGCAAGGGCGGCAAGACCGGCCTGTTCGAGGCCGCCCACAACGGCACGCTGTTCCTGGACGAGATCGGCGACATGCCCCTGGCGCTGCAGGTGCGCCTGCTGCGCGTGCTGCAGGAGCGGCAGGTGCTGCCGGTAGGGGCGCTGGAGCCGGTGGCGGTCAACGTACGGGTGATCGCGGCCACCCACCGCGACCTGCAAGCCATGGTGCGCGCCGGCGACTTCCGGCAGGACCTGTTCTACCGCTTGAACATCCTGCGCATCGCCATGCCGCCGCTGCGCGAGCGCGAAGGCGACATCGACGAACTGGCCGAGGAACTCTACGCCCGCGCGCAGCGGCGGCTGGGCATGGCCCGGCCCGTGCGCCTGCCGGCCTTCGTCCGATCACGGTGCGCGCAATACGCCTGGCCCGGCAACCTGCGGGAGATGGAAAACGTGCTGGAACGGGTGGCGGTATCGCATGCGGGCCGCAAGATCGGCCGCAAGGAACTGGAGCTGGAACTGGAGATCACCGTGCCCGAGCTGTACGGCGGCGCGGACGAGGCGCCCGCCGCCGGAGGCGAGGCCGCCTTCGCGCCGCTGGACGAGATCGCCCGGACCAGCCAGGCCGCCCACGCACGCCGGGTGCTGGACGCCTGCCATGGCGACCGCGCGGCGGCGTGCCGGATACTGGGCATCAGCCCCGCCACGCTGTGGCGCAAGCTGAAAGAGGCGCCGCCCGGCGCCTCGTAAGGCCTAGCAGAAGGCCTGGATGCCCGTCTGGGCGCGGCCCAGGATCAGCGCATGGATGTCGTGCGTGCCTTCGTAGGTGTTGACCACCTCGAGGTTGACGACGTGGCGGATCACGCCGAACTCGTCGGAAATCCCGTTGCCACCCAGCATGTCGCGCGCGACGCGGGCGATGTCCAGCGACTTGCCGCAGGAGTTGCGCTTCATGATGGAGGTGATCTCCACCGCAGCCGTCCCTTCGTCTTTCATCCGTCCCAGGCGCAGGCAGCCTTGCAGGCCCAGCGTGATCTCGGTCTGCATGTCGGCCAGTTTCTTCTGCACCAGTTGGTTGGCGGCCAGCGGACGGCCGAACTGCTTGCGGTCCAGCACATACTGGCGGGCGGTGTGCCAGCAGTACTCGGCGGCCCCCAGCGCGCCCCAGGCGATGCCGTAGCGTGCGGAGTTCAGGCAGGTGAACGGCCCCTTCAGGCCGGCCACGTTGGGCATGTAGTTCTCTTCCGGCACGAAGACCTCGTCCATGACGATCTCGCCGGTAATGGACGTGCGCAGGCCGACCTTGCCGTGGATGGCGGGGGCCGACAGACCCTTCCAGCCCTTCTCCAGGATGAAGCCGCGGATGTTGTCCTTACCGTCCTCGTCCTTGAGTTTGGCCCAGACCACGAACACGTCGGCAATCGGCGAGTTGGTGATCCACATCTTGGCGCCGCTCAGGCGGTAGCCGCCGTCCACCTTGGTGGCGCGGGTGACCATGGAGCCGGGATCCGAACCGTGGTTGGGCTCGGTCAGGCCGAAGCAGCCGATCAGCTCGCCGGTGGCCAGCTTGGGCAGGTATTTCTGCTTTTGCGCCTCGGTACCGAACTCATGGATGGGGACCATGACCAGCGAGGACTGCACGCTCATCATCGATCGGTAGCCGGAATCGACGCGCTCGACCTCGCGCGCGATCAGGCCGTAGCTGACGTAGTTCAGGCCGGGGCCGCCGTATTGTTCGGGAATGGTGGGCCCCAACAGGCCCAGCTCGCCCATCTCGCGGAAGATGGCGGCATCGGTGCGCTCGTTGCGGAACGACTCCAGCACGCGCGGCATCAGCTTGTCCTGGCAGTATGCCGCCGCCGCTTCCCGCACCATGCGCTCGTCGTCGGTCAGCTGCTGGTCGAGCAGCAAGGGGTCGGCCCAGTTGAATTGTGCAGGCTTGTGCATAAGATTCATGTCTCGCAAGTAGTTGGGGAAACAGGAGACACCGTGTCCTCCCGGCGAATTTCCTGCAAGATATACGGATTCGAGCACCACGCCAAACGAGTTCTTTTCACTTATCTGTGCGTTTTCCGCACTTGGTAAAGTAGAGACTGACGATTCCGGGGCCCCCCTCATGCGCCGCAAGTTGCCCAGCACCGCCGCCCTGGCCGCCTTCGAGGCAGCCGCGCGCCACCAGAGCTTCACCAAGGCCGCGGCCGAACTGGCCCTGACCCAGAGCGCCGTCTGCCGCCAGATCGCCGGCCTGGAATCCTTCCTGGGCCTGAAGCTGTTCCGCCGCACCCGGCGCGGCGTCACCCTGACCCAGGCCGGCCAGACCTACGGCGAGACCGTGGCGCGCCGCCTGGACGAGGTCGAGCGCGACACCCTGGACCTGATGGCCCGGCGCGGCGAAGGCGGCGTGCTGGAACTGGCGTCCGTGCCCACCTTCGCCACCCGCTGGCTGCTGCCGCGCCTGGCCGACTTCGAACGCCACGCCCCCAACATCGTCCTGAACATCACTCCGCAAAGCCGGCCCTTCCTGTTCGAGGGCACCCCCTTCGACGCCGCCATCTACGCCGGCGACGGCCCCTGGCCGGGCACCGAGGCGGTCTTCCTGATGCCGGAGAAGCTGGTCCCCGTGTGCTCGCCCAAGCTGCTGGGCGTGCGCAAGCGCATCATGCCCGGGCAGTTCTCGGCCTACCGGCTGCTGCAGCAAAGCACCCGCCCCTACGCCTGGCGGCAATGGTTCGCCGCGCAAAACGTCAGCCATCCGCACGACCTGGGCGGGCCGCGCTACGAACTGTTCTCGATGCTGGTGGAAGCTGCCGTGCACGGCCAGGGCATCGCCCTCGTGCCACGGCTGATCGTGGAAGAAGAACTCGCATCGGGCCGGCTGATCGTCGCCTGCGAACGCGAATCGGTGCGGGACAAGAACTACTACCTGGTCCTGCCCGAGTGGAAGGCCGACCACGAACCCCTGCACCTGTTCACGCAGTGGCTGGCCGCCCAGGCGGCCCAGTACCGGGCGCAGCATGGGCTATAAAAAACCCCACCCCCTACGCCCTTCGGGCGCCCCCTCAAGGGGGCGGCGCTGGCGGACCGGCAAAGCCGGATCCGCGGCGCCCTGGATCAAAGCAGCCATGCGGTGCTCCGCACCGTTGATATCACTGGGCAGCCAGCGAAGCACCGGCGCCACAACCCGAGATAAAGGAACTAGGCACAGGATGCGGTGGATCCGGCTCCGCCGGTCCACCCGCATCGCCCCCTGGGGGGCGCCCGTAAGGGCGTAGGGGGGGGGACCCCTCTACTGCCCTTCCAGGAAGCTCTTGAGCTTGTCGGCCCGGCTCGGATGGCGCAGCTTGCGCAGCGCCTTGGCTTCTATCTGGCGGATGCGCTCGCGCGTCACGTCGAACTGCTTGCCCACCTCTTCCAGGGTCTGGTCGGTGCTCATCTCGATACCGAAACGCATGCGCAGCACCTTGGCCTCGCGCGGCGTCAGCGAATCCAGCACTTCCTTGACGACGTTGCGCATCGAACCGTGCAAGGCCGCGTCCGAGGGCGCCAGCGTGGCGGTGTCCTCGATGAAGTCGCCCAGGTGCGAATCGTCGTCGTCGCCGATGGGGGTCTCCATCGAGATCGGCTCCTTGGCGATCTTCAGGATCTTGCGGATCTTGTCCTCCGGCATGTCCATCTTCTGCGCCAGGGTGGCGGGATCGGGCTCGGCGCCCGTTTCCTGCAGGATCTGGCGGCTGATCCGGTTCATCTTGTTGATCGTCTCGATCATGTGCACCGGAATGCGGATGGTGCGCGCCTGATCGGCGATCGAACGGGTGATGGCCTGCCGGATCCACCACGTGGCGTAGGTCGAGAACTTGTAGCCGCGACGGTATTCGAACTTGTCCACCGCCTTCATCAGGCCGATGTTGCCTTCCTGGATCAGGTCCAGGAACTGCAGGCCGCGGTTCGTGTACTTCTTGGCGATCGAGATCACCAGGCGCAAGTTGGCCTCGGTCATCTCGCGCTTGGCCTTGCGGGCCTTGGCCTCGCCGGTGGCCATCTGCTTGTTGACGTCCTTGAGGTCCTTCAGCGGCAGCACCACGCGGGCCTGCAGGTCGATCAGCTTCTGCTGCAGTTCCTGGATGGCCGGGATCTGGCGCGACAGCGTCTCGGAATAATCGTGGCCGGCGTTGACTTCGCCAAGCACCCATTCCAGGTCGGTCTCGTGCCCGGGGAAGGCCTTGATGAAGTGCGTGCGCGGCATGCCGGCGCGGTCCACACAGATCTGCATGATCGCCCGCTCGAGCTTGCGGACTTCCTCGACCTGCGCGCGCAGCGTGTCGGCCAGCCGCTCGACCATCTTCGCGGTGAAGCGGATGCCCATCATTTCCTCCAGGATGGTTTCCTGGGCGGTGATGTAGGCTTCCGACTTGTAGCCCTCGCGCTCGTAGGCCTGGCGCATCTTGTCGAACCAGCGCTTGACGCTTTCGAACTTCTCCAGCGACTTCACGCGCAGCTCTTCGACCTGCTTGCTGCTCATGCCGCCGGCGGGAGCGTCGTCGCCCTCTTCGTCGTCATCGTCGGACGACGAGGTGACGCCCGAACCGGCATATTCCTCGCCATCGTTCGGATCGATCAGGCCGTCGACGATCTCGTCGATCTGGATCTCGGAGGCGCGGACGCGGTCTGCGTGCTCCAGGATCTCGTTGATCGTGGTCGGGCAGGCGGAGATCGCCATCACCATGTGCTTGAGGCCGTCCTCGATGCGCTTGGCGATTTCGATTTCCCCTTCGCGGGTCAGCAGCTCGACCGAGCCCATCTCGCGCATGTACATGCGCACGGGGTCGGTGGTGCGGCCGAAATCGGAATCGACCGTGGACAGGGCGGCTTCCGCCTCTTCCTCGGCATCGTCGTCGGACGAGGCGACCGGAGCGTTCTCGTTCAGCAGCAGGGTTTCGGCATCGGGCGCCTGGTCGTAGACCGAGATGCCCATGTCGTTGAACGTGCTGATGATGCCGTCGATGGCTTCGGCATCGACCAGGTCATCGGGCAGATGGTCGTTGATCTCGCCATAGGTCAGGTAGCCGCGGTCCTTGCCGAGCTTGATCAGCAGCTTCAGGCGATTGCGGCGCGCCTCGTATTCCTCGGGCGTCACGGGTCCGCGGGCGATCAGGTCCTTGGGATCCGCCTTGCCGCGCTTGCCCCGTCCCTTGGGGATCTTGATTTCGGGAATCGGTTCGGCGTCGACGTCGCCATCGCCCACATCGTCGAAATCGCTGCCGGAGGACTCGGCCTGCTTGGCGTCCTTGGGCGGACGGCCCGGCCGCCGGCCCGCCGGCTTGGCCAGCAGTTCAGCCAGCTTCTTCTCGGCGTTCTTCTTGTCGGCGGCGGTCGCGGTCTTGGCCGCCGTCTTGGTGGCCTTCTTGGCCGCCTTGGCGGCGGGCTTGGCCTTCTCGGCGGGCTCGGCCACGGCGTCGAAGTCGGCGTCGACCGTCGGGGCGGCGGCTTGCGGGTCCAGCAGCTTGGTGCGGGCCCTGCCAGCCGACTTGACCGTCACCTTGACGCCGCTGGCGGCCGCCGTCTTGGACGCAGCCTTCTCCTTGGCCTTGTCTTGCCCTTCGGCTTTGGATTTGTTCACAGTCAGCGTCTTGCCTGTCGTTTTCGCCATGGTCGGTCAACCACTCCTAATATTTCATCCGGTGGCTGGATCGCTCCAGCCCCCAACCCGCGGGTCGGCACTCGTGCACCGATCTCGGCCGCCGCCGGGTACACGCGGCATACAACACTCGGCCTGCTACTGCTTGGATACATCCCGGCCGGATATCGGACAAGGCGTCTGGCAACCGCCGCGCCCCACGCATCCGGCAAGGGTCTCTGGCAAGATTGCGCATAGCAAAATCCATACCAGAAAACGGGAAAAAATTCTCCCGATCTAACCTACGGTAAACCCTCTATTCTAACACCCTCGGCTTCTTCAACTCTAGGATTCTTTCGGTCAGGGCAAGATAGCGGGCCTTGTCCTGCTCATCCTTCAGGCCCGAGGCCGCCAATTGCTGCTGTTCCGCGACGGCGGCGTGCAAGGCCACCATGCGTAGCGCGTCGTGCAGTTCCGCGTCGGGATTGGGCAACTCTTCTTCATAGATGGTGGCCGTCGACGCCATCACAAGAGTCTGCGACAGCTTGCTGCCCTCGGCCGCCTGCAACAGCGCGCCCGCATGCTGGGCGCCGGTCTCGCGCACCAGCGTCAGCAGCGCCTTGACCGATTCGTATCCTTGGTTGGCCTCCAGCAAACGTTCGGCATCTTCGTCCATGTGCCGGACCAGGCCTGGATGCGTCAGCAGCAGCTGAAGCAAACGCCCCGCTATCGGAATCACCCTGGCCCGCGGGCCCGTATAGCCCTGCGGCCGCTCGTCGCCATAGCGACCGTCGCGGTCCCGGAAGCGCCCGCTCTTGAAGCGCCCCGGCCGGAACCCGCCACCCGCGGCCGGCCCGGCGGGCCGATCATGGAAATCCGGGGCAGGTTCGTAGAAATGGTCGTCAGGCGGTTCGTGGTCGGGCCCCCAATCCGGGGCGTCGGCACTGTCCTGCACGCCATTATTAGACTCTGAGCGGGCCGGCACCGGGGAAGTTCCCCGCATCTGGGCGGGGGTCTGTACCAGTGGCCCGCTGGGCACGTCCTGCAACGGAACCAACTGGGCCAGCTCTTCGGTGGTCAGGCGGGTCAGTTGCGCCAGTTCCCGCTGCACCTGCATGCGCAGCGCGCCGGCCGGCATGGCCTGCAGCAGGGGCTTCGCGTCATGCACGCAGCGCGCCCTGCCTTCGGCCTCGTCCATCTGGTGCCGCTCGACCAGCTCGCCCAGCATGAACTGGGACAAGGGCATCGCCTCGCGCAAGGCCTTGCGGAAGCGTTCGGCGCCGAATTCGCGCACGTACGAATCAGGATCGTGCTCGTCCGGCAGGAAAAGAAAGCGGATCGATATATCGTCGCGCAGCAGCGGCAGGCAGGCCTCCAGCGCGCGCCAGGCGGCCTTGCGTCCGGCCTTGTCGCCGTCGAAGCTGAAAATCACGCTGTCGCTGGCGCGCAGCAGCTTCTGCACGTGCACCGGCGTGGTTGCCGTGCCCAGGGTGGCCACCGCGCATTCGATGCCGAGCTGCGCCAGCGCCACCACGTCCATATAGCCCTCGACCACCACCACCATTCCTTCCTTGCGGATGGCCTGCCGTGCTTCCCAGAGTCCGTACAGCTCGGATCCCTTCGAGAAGATGGGTGTTTCGGGGGAATTGAGGTATTTGGGCTCGCCCTTGCCGATGATGCGGCCGCCGAAGCCGATCAGGTGGCCCCGGGCATTCCGGATGGGAAAGGTGACGCGCTCGCGGAACCGGTCGTAACGTCGGCCGTCTTCGCTCAGGATGACCAGTCCGGCCTCGACCAGCAGCGGATCGTCGTAATTGGGCAGGACCGCCGACAAGCCCTGGCGCTCGCCGCCGGCCCAGCCCAGCCCGAACCGGGCCGCGATCTCGCCGGACACGCCGCGCCCCTTCAGGTAGGCCACGGCCGCGCTGGCACCACGCAATTGCTGGCGGTACCAGGTATTGGCGGTTTCCAGCACCTGGCTGTGGCGCGACACCATGGCTTCGCGCTGCTGGCGCGCGGCCCGCTGCCGCGGGCTGCGCTCTTCTTCGGGCACCGACATGCCCACCATGCCCGCCAGCGAGCGCACCGCCTCGGGAAAGCCGGCGCCGGTGTGCTCCATCAGGAAGCGGATGGCCGTGCCATGGGCACCGCACCCGAAGCAGTGATAGAACTGCTTGGTGGGGCTGACCGTGAAAGATGGCGATTTTTCGCCGTGGAAGGGGCACAAACCCAGCAGGTTGGCACCCGCCTTGCGCAACTGCACGTGCTGGCCCACGACATCGACGATGTCGACACGGGCCAGCAGATCCTGGATGAATGACTCGGGGATCATGCGCGCGGCACGAAGGAAGAACGCACGGCCTGCCGGCTCAACCCAGGCGGGCCTTGATCAGCTTGGACACTTCGGCCATGTCCGCACGGCCGGCCAGTTTAGGCTTGACCAGTCCCATCACCTTGCCCATGGCCGCGCCGCCGGTGACGCCCTGAGCCGAGACCTCGGCCACGGCGGCCGCGACCACCGCCTCGATCTCTTCCTGGGGAGCGGCCTGCGGCAGGAACTCCTGCAGGACCGCCATTTCCGCACGCTCCTGCTCGGCCGACTCGGTCCGGCCGGCCTGCTCGAACGAGGCGATCGACTCGCGGCGCTGCTTGACCTGCTTCTCGACGATGGCAACGATGTCGGCATCCGCCAGTTCGCGGCGCTCGTCCACTTCCTTCTGCTTGACCGCGGCCGACAGCAGCCGCAGGGTCCCGAGACGCTCGGTCGCCTTGGCGCGCATCGCGCTCTTGATTTCATCGGACAGGCGGGCTTTGAGGGTATCTGCGCTCATGAGGGATTCCGCGATAAGAAGAAAAGCCGGGCGCCACGACGGACGCGAGCCAGGACAGAGGATAACGGCAAAAACGCCAAAAGCCGCCCGGCTCGTGCCGTAGCGGCTCTGACAACTACTTTGCGAAACTACCGGAAAGCTTACTTCGCGCCAAGGGCGCGGCAGCAATCAGTACAGGCGCTTGGGCAGCTGCTGGCTGCGGATGCGCTTGTAGTGGCGCTTGACGGCGGCGGCATGCTTGCGTTTGCGCTCGGCCGTGGGCTTTTCGTAAAACTCGCGCGAGCGCAGTTCGGTCAGCAAGCCAGTCTTTTCAATGGTGCGCTTGAAACGACGCAGGGCGACCTCAAACGGCTCATTTTCTTTAACGCGAATTGTCGGCATGTAACGATTGCCTCGGGGTTGCTAGGGGTTGATCAAGCCTGCCAATATAGCAGATCCTTTTCCACATTGCCAACCCTTCCGCAGCCTCGGTGCTACACTGCCGCTAGGGTTAACTCTGATCATAATCGCGTCCACGCGTATTTTTCAATGATTGTCCTCGGCTTCGAAAGCTCCTGCGACGAAACCGGCGTCGCCGTCGTCAGTGCCGAACGCGGCTTGCTGGCCCACGCGCTGTACTCGCAGGTCGACATGCACCAGGCCTATGGCGGCGTGGTGCCGGAGCTGGCCTCGCGCGACCACGTGCGGCGGGTGCTGCCCCTGACCCGGCAGGCCCTGGACGACGCCGGCCGGACCCTGGACGACGTGGACGCCATCGCCTACACCGCCGGGCCGGGCCTGGCCGGCGCCCTGCTGGTGGGCGCCAGCGTGGCGCAGGCCATCGCCTGGGCCCGCGACCTGCCCTCCATCGCCATCCACCATCTGGAAGGGCACCTGCTGTCGCCGCTGCTGGCAACGCCCCGGCCCGAATTCCCCTTCGTCGCGCTGCTGGTCTCCGGCGGGCACACCCAGCTCATGCGGGTGGACGGCGTGGGCCGCTACGAATTGCTGGGCGAGACCCTGGACGATGCCGCCGGCGAAGCCTTCGACAAGACCGCGAAGCTGCTGGGCCTGGGATATCCCGGGGGACCGGCGCTGTCCCGGCTGGCCGAATCCGGCGACGCCGGCCGCTTCGACCTGCCACGCCCGAAGCTGCACAGCCCGGACCTGGATTTCAGCTTCAGCGGCCTGAAGACCGCCGTGCTGACCCGCATGAAGTCCTTGGACCCCCACGACGCCCAGGCCCGCGCCGACCTGGCCGCGGCCACCCAGGATGCCATCGTCTCGGTACTGGTCGCCAAGGCCGCCAAGGCCCTCGAGGCCACGGGCCTGAAACGCCTGGTGGTGGCCGGGGGCGTGGGCGCCAACCGGCTGCTGCGCGAACGCCTGGCCGCCCACCTCGCGCGCCTGCGCGCGCAGGCCTTCTTCCCGCCGCTGGAATTGTGCACCGACAACGGCGCCATGATCGCCTTCGCCGCCGCCCTGCGCCTGCAGGCCGGCCTGGCCGACCCCACCGAGCGCCACATGAGCTTCACGGTCCAACCGCGTTGGCCACTGGAGCCCCCCCCTACGCGCTGATGCGCGCCCCCCAGGGGGCGATGCGGGCGGACTGGCAAAGCCAGATCCGCCGCATCCTGGGTCTAGTGGGATCATCTTGGGTCGTGGCACGGTTGCCACCGCTGGCTGCCAGCGATGGCAAGTGCGCGGCGTGCCAAGAAACGGGCGCTAGATCGAGGGCGCAGCGGATCCGGCTTTGCCGGTCCGCCAGCGCCGCCCCCTTGAGGGGGCGCCCGAAGGGCGTAGGGGGTAAGCTTTCCCTCAGCGCGTAGGGGGGGGACTCTTCTTCTCGAGCTTGCTTTCCTTGCCGGCCATCAGCTTGGAGATATTCTGCCGGTGGCGGTAGAGCAGCATCAGCGCCATCAGGCCGATGGCGGTGCCGATGCGGGAGTCGGCGGTCCAGGCGACGCCGTGGCCGAACACGTAATAGATGGGTGCGAAGATGGCCGCGACGATGGCGGCCAGCGACGAATAGCGGAAGAACACCGCCACGATCAGCCAGGTCGCCAGCGTCGCCACGCCCAGCCAGGGTTGCAGGCCCAGCAGCACGCCCAGCGCGGTCGCCACGCCCTTGCCCCCCTTGAACCGGAAGAACACCGGGTAGAGGTGGCCCAGGAATACCGCCAGCGCCACCACCGCGATCGTGGTGTCGCCAAAGCCAAGGCGATACGCATAGACCTGGGCCAGCCAAACCGCCACCCAGCCCTTGAAGGCATCGCCGATCAGCGTCAGGATCGCGGCGGCCTTGCTGCCGGAGCGCAGCACGTTGGTGGCGCCCGGATTTCCGGAGCCGTAGGTGCGCGGGTCGTCGAGCCCCATTACCCGGCTCACGACCACAGCGAACGAGATGGAACCGATCAGATAAGCGATGACGGCGGCGGCGACGGAGATCATGGATGGAAAACCCTTGGGCCTATGTGGCCACGTCACGGTGACGGTGGCATGACAGGCGGCGATTCTACCGGTTGGGCAGGGCACTGTCCCGCTGCAAGCGCACGAAAGCCGCCGCGCGTCCGCGTCACAGCGCGGCGGCGACCGGGACGGCCTTCAGCAGGCGGACGAGTTCGGCCGGATCGATGCCGACGAGATATCCCCGGCGCCCACCGTTGATCAGGATGCGCGGCAGTTCGAGCACGCTGCCTTCCACGTACACCGGCATGGCCTTGCGGGTCCCGAAGGGCGAGGTGCCGCCCACCTGGTAGCCCGAATGCCGCTGGGCCACCTCGGGCTTGCAGGGGGCCACTTTCTTGACGCCGATCTGCCGCGCCAGGTTCTTGGTCGATACTTCCTTGTCCCCGTGCATCAGGATGACCAGCGGCCGGGTGGCCTCGTCCTCCATGACCAGGGTCTTGACCACGATGTGCTCGTCCTCGCCCAATTGGCGCGCCGATTCGGAGGTGCCGCCGTGCTCGACGTAGTCGTAGGCATGTTCGGTGAAGGCGACGCCGTGCTTGCGCAGGAACTGCGTGGCGGGTGTTTCTGAAACGTGTCTGGCTTTGCTCATGGTGAAGGGCGGCCTCAGCCGCGCGGGTGATGCCGCGCGTGCAGCAGTTTAAGCCGCTCGCGCGCGATGTGCGTGTAGATCTGCGTGGTGGAGATGTCGGCATGCCCGAGCAGCATCTGCACCACTCTCAGGTCCGCGCCGTGATTGAGCAGGTGCGTGGCGAAGGCGTGCCGCAGCACGTGCGGCGACAAGGCGGCGCGCACGCCTGCCCGGACCGCGTACTTCTTGACGATGAGCCAGAAGCTCTGCCGGGTCATGGGAGCGGCGCGGGCGGTCACGAACAGCGCGTCGCTGACCTTGCCGCCCAGCAGCGCGGGACGCGCTTCTTCCAGATAACGCGTGATCCAGTGCGCCGCCTCGGCGCCCAGCGGCACGAGGCGGTCCTTGCCGCCCTTGCCCATGACCACGCGCACCACCCCCTCGTTCAAGCCGACGTCCAGGGACTTCAGGTCGACGAGTTCGGACACGCGCAGGCCCGTGGCGTACAGCGTCTCCAGCATGGCGCGGTCACGCAGCCCCAGGTCGGTGTCGAGGTCCGGCGCGCTCAGCAGGGCTTCGACCTGGGCCTCGGACAGCGTCTTGGGCAAGCGCGGCGGCTGCTTGGCGGCACGCAGGGTCAGGCAAGGATCGGCCTGCACGCGGTGCAGGCGCAGGGCCCATTGGAAATAGCGGCGCAGCGTCGCCAGCCGCCGGTTGGCCGTGGTGGCCTTGCTCTGGTGGTGGACCGCCGCGAACCACGCCTCGATGTCGTGCGCCTGGGCACGGTCCAGGGCCGAGGCGCGCTTGTCTTTCAGCCAGGCGTCGAAGGCCGACAAGTCCTGGCGGTAGGCGCGCAGGGTGTTGCCGGACAGTCCGTCCTCCAGCCACATGGCTTCGAGGAACGCCGCGATGCCGGGATCGTCTCCCGGACGGACCACCCCCTGCCTGGACCTGGCCCGGCCATCCCGCGCCGCATTCATGCCGCGCGTCCCCGGCTCCGCCGCCGCGTGCCGGCGCCCGGTGGCGCAAGCAGCGCCACCTCCAGGACAGCCAGCACGTCGTCGCCGGTACGGGATGCGAAGGCGGGAACCGACTGCCGGCCGCGCCAGCCGTCGAGCCGGCCTTCGAGCAGCAGGGTCGCGAAACCATGGACCGCGGACCATGCCAGCAACAGCCGGCGCTCGAAATCCTCGCCCTGCCCGTCCAGCCCCCGTTCGGCCAGCGCGCCGGCCAGCGTGCTGGACAAATGGCCGGCGGCCTCGCTGCCCGCCTGCTCCAATCCCGGATCGCCGGGAGACAAGCGGTCGTAGCGGAACATCAGCTGGAACTGGGCGCGATGGCCGATCGCGAAATCGATGTAGGCCAGCCCCACCGCCCGCAGCTGGGCCTGCGGCGAGGCGGCGGCCTTGTCGCGATAGGCCCGCATCATGGCCGACAACTGCCGGAAGCCGGCAGCGGCGAACGCCGTCAGCAGCCCGGCGGCATCGCCGAAGTGATGCGCGGGCGCCGCATGGGAAACCCCCGCGCGCCGCGCGCATTCGCGCAGCGTAAAGCCTTCCAGGCCGCGCTCGTCGAGCAGGGATCGGGCCGCGTCGAGCAATGCCTGGCGCAGGTCGCCGTGGTGATAAGAACCCGCCTGGCGGGCAACGGTGCGACGGGGGCTCTTGCCACCCGGGGGAAGATCAGCTCGCATGCCCCATCTTCGCAAAGAAATCTTTACGCCGTCAAATTGACGGACAGCCTTCCCGGATTATTCTTGACAGTGTAAACATCGGAAGCTATCGTGGCGCTTTCTCATCTAGACAGCGTCAAGACCATGATTGCCGATTTCATTCTCGCGTGGATGCACCATCTCTGTTTCCTGGGCATGGCCGCGGCACTGGCCATGCAATGGACGCTCCTCAACCCTGCCCGTCCGAGCATCCCCCTGGCCCTGCTCGGCAGGACCGACGCCTGGTACGGCAGCCTGGCCATGCTGATCCTGGCCATCGGCGCGGCACGCGTCGCCTGGGCCCCCAAGGGCGCGGCCTTCTACCTGGACAACCCCGTCTTCTGGGCCAAGATCGCGGTCTTCCTGGCCGTCGGCGCCATCTCGGCCCTGCCCACCATCAACTACCTGCGCTGGCGCCAGCAAGCCCGCCACGACGCGGACTTCCAGCCAGCAGCCGCCGACGTAAGCAAAGTCCGCAAGGCCATCCGCCTCCAGTTCCTGGGCTGGCTAGCCCTCCCCATCCTGGCCGCCGCCATGGCTCGGGGGGTTTAACCCCCCCTACGCGCTTCGCGCGCCCGGCATGGTGAACCCCCAGCCGCTACGCGGCAGCCCCCCGAGGGGGCGGGGACCCGCCTTGGGGCGGCCCGGCGCCGGGTCCCGGGGCGATGCGAGTGAACCGGCAAAGCCGGATCCACCGCATCCTGGGGTACCAACAGGCTGGCGGAGGACAGGCGTTCTTGCCTCTTGTCAGCACAAATGCGAACGGCCTTGCATCATGATGCAAGGCCGTTCCCGTATTCGCGGTGGTCCCAGACCCAGGGCACAGCGGATCCGGCTCTGCCGGTCCGCCAGTGCCGCCCCCTGGGGGGCGCGCGAAGCGCGTAGGGGGGGCCTTACTCCAATTTGATGTTTTGCTTCTTCACGACTTCCTTCGCCTTGTTCAGTTCCTTCTCGATCTCGGTGCGGAACTCGGCGGGCGTGTTGCCGACGGCGGCGGCGCCCTGCTTGGCCAGGGTGTCCTTCACCTGCGGATCGGACAGCACCTTCACCGCAGCGTCGCGCAGCTTGTTGATGATGTCGGCGGGCGTACCGGCGGGAGCCAGCAGGCCGTACCAGGCCGGGTCGTTCATCAGCGGCAGGCCGAGTTCCTTGAACGTGGGCACGTCGGGCAGGCCATCCACCCGCTTGTCCCACGCGACCGCCAGTGCCTTGAGCTTGCCGGCCTGGATGTTGGGCATGGACGAAGGCAGGTTGTCGAACAGCATCTGCACCTGGCCGCCCACCACGTCGGCGATGGCCGGTCCCGAACCGCGATAGGGAATGTGGACGATCTTGGCGCCCGTGCCCAGCTGGAAGAGTTCACCCAGGAAGTGATTGATGCTGCAAGTGCCCGAGGTGGCGAACGAGAACTTGCCGGGCTCTTTCTTGGCCAGTTCCAGGAACGACTTGAAGTCGTTGGCCGGGACCTTGGGATTGACGGCCAGCACGTTGGCCGTGTGGGCGAAGTTGGTGACCGGCTGGAAGTCCTTGAGCGGGTCGTAGCCCAGCTTGGGGTTGCAGGCAGGGTTGATGGCCATCGTCGAGACGGTGGCGATGCTCAGGGTATAGCCGTCCGGCGCGGCGCGCGCGGCTTCGCTGGCGCCGATGGCCCCGCCGCCGCCGCCGCGGTTCTCGATCACGAAGGGCTGGCCGAGTTCGCGGCCCATGCGCTCGCCCACGAGCCGGGCGATGATGTCCGTCGAGCCGCCCGGCGCGAACGGCACGATGACGCGTACGGGCTTGTTGGGATAGGACTGGGCGGCGGCCGTGCCAGGCACGGCGAGCATGGCGGCGGAAACGGTCAGCCCCGCCAGCGAAGCGGCGATTCTTGCTGCTTTCATGCGTACTCCTCTTGTGGATGGTCCTTCACGGAATCGGCCCGTGCCGCAACGATGCGGAGGCGTCTGCGCGCCGGTCTCGATGCTGCGCGTTTCTAATGCTGTCTTGACCTCATGGGCTCAAGTGGGCCTGGCCAAAAGAATAGCAAACAGGTTTGACACGCTGTACATGTCACACCTCTCGTTTTCCCCGACTCTGGCGCTCCAGCGCCCAGCGCACGTGTTCCCGGACCAGTCCGCTGGGGTGGTCGGCGCGCTCGCGCAGCGCCGCGCGCGCCTGGTCCGAGGCCGGCGCGTTGCCCAGCGCCACCGCCAGGTTCCGCAGCCAGCGCTCGTAGCCGATGCGGCGGATCGCGCTGCCCTGGGTACGTTCGTCGAAATCCCGCTCGCTCCAGGCGAACAGGTCCAGCAGCGAAGCCGTGTCCAGTCCATGGCGCGGCGCGAAATCCCCCTCGGCGCAGGCGCGCGCGTATTTGTTCCAGGGACAGGCGGTCTGGCAGTCGTCGCAGCCGTAGACGCGCGTGCCGATGGCCGGCCGCAGCGCCTCGGGGATGCTGCCCTTGAGCTCGATGGTCAGGTAGGAAATGCAGCGCCGGGCGTCCACCACGTAGGGCGCCACGATGGCGCCGGTCGGACAGGCGTCGATGCAGCGGCGGCATTGCCCGCAATGCGGCGTCTCCAGGCTGTCTGCCGGCAGGGGCAGGTCGGTCAGGATCTCGCCCAGGAAGAACCAGCTTCCGTCGCGTGACAGCAACAACGTATGCTTGCCGCGCCACCCCAGGCCGGCCTTGCGCGCCAGCTCCACTTCCATGACCGGCGCCGAATCGGTGAAGACCCGGTAGCCGAAGGGGCCGACGTGCTCGGCGATGCGGTCGGCCAGCCGTTGCAGGCGCTGGCGCAGGACCTTGTGGTAGTCGCGGCCCAGGGCATAGGTGGCGACGACCGCCCGGCCGCCGTCCTCGAGGGCCTGGCGCTGGCGCGCCGCCAGCGCGGGCCCGTCCAGCGGGGCATAGTCCATGCGTACCATGATGGCCGAGCGCGCCCCCGAGACCAATCGGGTCGGATCCTGCCGCAGCGGCAGGTGGCGCTCCATATAATCCATCTCGCCATGCATGCCCTCGGCCACCCAGGCGGCCAGCCGCCGGCCCGCCTCTTCCAGGTCGAGGTCGGCGAATCCCACCGCGGAAAAACCCAGCTCTCGGCCCCAGCCGCGTATGGTCTCGGCCAGCGCGGCCAGGTCGGGGCCGTCGTGGGTGGAAACGGGGGCAAACGGGGGCGACGCTGACATACTGTCATGGTAGCCCATGCCCATGAACCCTGCCCTTCATCCCGCCATGCCCGACTCCCGCCACGCCCATCTGCCCGACGAATCCGCCACCGAAGCCCTGGCCGCCCGGATGGCTCCGCTGGTGGCCCACGGAGGCCGCATCCACCTCCACGGCGACCTCGGAGCGGGCAAGACCAGCTTCGCCCGGGCACTGTTGCGCGGAGTCGGCGTTACAGGTCGAATCAAAAGTCCGACGTTCACGCTAGTTGAACCTTACAAAGTTTCGAACTTATACTGCTATCACTTTGATTTTTATCGTTTTACCGATCCACGCGAGTGGATCGACGCCGGATTCCGGGACGCCCTGCGCGATGACGCCCTCGTGCTCATCGAATGGGCGGAACGCGCAGGCGGTGCGCTTCCGGTCCCGGACCTGGACATCGCGCTGTCTTATGAAGGCGCAGGACGCGGGGTGACGCTCGACGCCCACACCGCAAAAGGGCAGGCATGGCTGAACACACTTTTTCCCGACACGACGGGCTAGAACCCGACCCCGACCTTCCGGCCGGCACACCGGCCCTGTCCTACGCCCAGGCCCAAGGGGTGCTCGCGCCCCGCGGCGTCTCGCGCCGCCGGCTGGTGGCCGGCCTGGCCGCCACCCTGGTGGTGCCCCTGGTCCCAACGGCCACCCGGGCCGCCGAACTGGTCGCGGTGCGCCTGTGGCCCGCCCCCGACTACACCCGGCTCACGCTGGAGCTGGACGCCGAGCTCAAGACCGAGCACTTCGTGCTGGACAATCCGGACCGCGTGGTCCTGGATATCGAAGGCGTGGAAATGAACGCCGCGCTGCGCGACCTGGTGTCCAAGGTCCGGCCGGACGACCCCTACATCGCCAGCGTACGCGTCGGGCAGAACCGCCCCAACGTGGTACGGCTGGTGCTGGACCTGAAGCAGGAAACCATTCCCCAGGTCTTCAGCCTCAAGCCCGTGGGCGAATACAAGCACCGCCTCGTGCTCGACCTGTATCCGAAGGCGGCCCAGGATCCCCTGGTCGCGCTGGCGAACAAGGGTAGCAGCGACCCGATGGCGCAGATGCTGGACAACCTGCAGTCCGAGCGCGACGCCATTCCCGCGCCCGGTACGGGCTCGGCCGCCAACGGCGCACCCATCCCGGAAGCGGTGCCCGAGGCGCCGCCGTCCATCCGCCGGCGCTCCGATCCCGCGGTCGCGCGCATGATCACCGTCGCGCTGGACCCCGGCCACGGCGGCGAGGACCCCGGCGCCATCGGCCGCGGCGGCACGCGGGAAAAGGACGTCGTGCTGCGGATCGCCCGCGGGCTCAAGGCCATGATCGACCAGCAGCCCAACATGCGCGCCATGCTGACCCGCGACGGCGACTACTTCGTGCCGCTGCACGTGCGCGTGGCGAAGGCGCGCCGGGTGCAGGCCGACCTGTTCGTGTCGGTGCACGCCGACGCCTGGATCAAGCCGGATGCGCGCGGCTCGTCGGTGTTCGCGCTGTCGGAAAGCGGGGCCAGCAGCAGCGCGGCGCGCTGGCTGGCGGCCAAGGAAAATGCTTCCGACCTGATCGGCGGCGTCAACATCGGCTCGCACGACAAGCAGATCGCCCGGGTGTTGCTGGACCTATCCACCACGGCCCAGATCAACGATTCGCTCAAGCTCGGCCGCGCGGTGCTGGACGAACTGTCCAACATCAACCGCCTGCACAAGCCGCGGGTCGAGCAGGCCGGCTTCGCCGTGCTGAAGGCGCCCGACATCCCGTCCATCCTGGTCGAGACCGCCTTCATCAGCAATCCGGAAGAGGAAAAGCGCCTGTCGGACGTGTCCTACCAGAGCAGCATGGCGACCGCCATCATGCAGGGCATCCAGCGCTATTTCGCGAAGAACCCGCCGCTGTCGAAGAACAAACTGACGTAGGGGTCCCCCCCTACGCGCTTCGCGCGCCCCCCAGGGGGCGGCGCTGGCGGACCGGCGGAGCCGGATCCGCGGCGCCCTGGCAACCTACCGGTTGGTGGAGGGGTGGGGGCTTTACAAAAAAACGGCCTCACACGAGGCCGTTTCGTTTTTCAGGCGCGTTTCGATCGCAGCCCGCCTATCAACTTCCATAGGCCGCCCAGTACGACCGGGACGATGGCGGCGGCCAGGCCTATCAGGACGATGGTGTTCAGGTGTTCGCGCACCAGGGGCAGGTTGCCGAAGAAGTAGCCGGCCAGGACGAGCAGGAGCACCCACAGCAGCGCGCCGATGACGTTGAAGAACTGGAAGCGGGCGACGGTCATGTAGCCGACGCCGGCGACGAAGGGAGCGAAGGTCCGGACCACGGGCAGGAAGCGGGCGATGATCAGGGTCTTGCCGCCGTGCTTCTCGTAGAAGGCGTGGGTCTTGATCAGCGCCGCGCGGTCCAGGAAGCGGATGTTCTGCGAGAAGACGCGGGGGCCGATGTAGCGGCCGACGTAGTAGTTGACGGTGTTGCCCGAGACCGCCGCGATCAGTAGCAGCACGATCAGCAGCCCGGGGTGCATGCTGCCGGTGGCGGCGAAGGCGCCGGCGATGAACAGCAGCGAGTCGCCAGGCAGGAAGGGCAGGACGACCAGACCGGTCTCGGCGAAGACGATCAGGAACAGGATAAGGTAGATCCAGGCGCCATATTGCGCGACCCATACGCCCAGGGTCTGGTCGATATGGATCAACATCTGAAGGAATTCGAGCATGGGAAACCGGCGGTGAGGGACGAGAGAAAAGGCGAGCGGGCACTATAGCCGACGCACGCGTTTCCGCGCATGTCAAAGCATGACAGGATCCCTGCGCCCGGGAGGGGCCACTATAATCCGCCCATGTCCGAACGTCGCCCCATCGCCCAGCTTCCCGACCTCCTGATCAGCCAGATCGCGGCGGGTGAAGTCATCGAGCGCCCTGCCTCGGTCCTGAAGGAATTGATGGAGAACGCCATCGACGCCGGCGCGCGCGCGATCGACGTGCGACTCGAGGGTGGCGGCATCCGGCGGATCGCCGTCAGCGACGACGGCGGCGGCATTCCTCCCGACGAACTGCCGCTGGCCGTGGCCCGCCATGCCACCAGCAAGATCCGGTCGCTGAACGAGCTCGAATCGGTGGCCTCGATGGGATTCCGCGGCGAGGCGCTGGCCTCGATCGCCTCCGTTGCCCGGCTCACCCTGATTTCACGCACGGCCAGCGCGGACCATGCCTGGCAATGGGAAGACGGGCAGGTTTCCCCGGCCTCCGGCCCTCCGGGCACGACGGTGGACGTGCGCCAGTTGTTCGACCTGGTGCCGGCCAGGCGCAAGTTCCTGAAATCGGAAGCGACGGAATTCGGCCATTGCGTGGAGGCGTTCCAGCGCATCGCGCTCGCGCACTGCCATATCGCCTTCCGCCTGTTCCACCACGACCGTGCCTACCAGCAGCACCTGCCCGCCGACCCGGTGCGCCGCATCCATGACGTGCTGGGCGCGGAGTTCGGCCAGGGCGGCCTGCCGGTGCAGGCCGACGCCGGCGCGATCCGCCTGCGCGGCGTCGTCTCGCGCCCCACCGCCTCGCGCGCCCGCGCCGACCGCCAGTACCTGTACGTCAACGGCCGCTTCGTGCGCGACCGCACGGTCAGCCACGCCATGCGCGCCTCCTATGCGGACGTGCTGCACGGCGACCGCCAGCCGGCCTACGTGCTGTTCCTGGACCTGGACCCCGCTGCGGTGGACGTCAACGTCCATCCGGCCAAGCACGAGGTGCGCTTCCGCGAAAGCGGCGCGGTGCACCGCTTCGTGACGCAGATCATTGGCCAGACCCTGGCTCACGCCGCGGGCGCCGCGCCCGGCATGGACACGGCCGCCGAGGCGCCGCCGTCCGAGGCGGTCCTGGCCGGCGGCATGCCCGCCCCGGCCGTTCCCCATGCCATCGGCCCGGGCGCCGCGCCGGTACCCTCCTCGTCCGAGCCGGCCTTCGCGCGCCCCGTGGCGCCCGCGCTGGCCTCGTCCTCGCAATTGCCGTTCCGGCTGCAAGATGCCGCGCCCGCCTATCGCCCCGAGCTGGGCGCGCGCATCCTGGCCCTGCACGAGCCCCTGGCCCCCTCGCCCGCCGCCCCGCCCGGCGCCGCCGGCGTGGCCCAGGCCCTGGCCGGCGGCCGCCCCCGCCCTCTGCCGGACGGCACCGAGCTGCCGCTGGGCATGGCGATCGCCCAGTTGCACGGGATCTACGTGCTGGCGCAGAACGCGCACGGACTGGTCGTGATCGACATGCACGCGGCCCATGAACGCATCGTGTACGAACAGCTCAAGAATGCGCTGGATGCGCGCGAGATGCCGCGGCAGAACCTGCTGGTGCCGGTGGTGTTCCGGGCCTCGGAAAGCGACGTCGCGCTGGTCGAGGAGCAGCAGGAAGCCCTGTCCGACCTCGGCTTCGAGCTGCGGCCGGCCGGACCGGCGTCGATCGCCGTGCGCGCCGTTCCCGCGCCGCTCGCCCAGGCCGACATCGAGACCCTGGCGCGGGAGGTACTGCGCGACTTCGCCGAGGTGGGCGCGTCGCGCCTGCTGACCGAGCAACGCAACGAACTGCTGGCGACCATGGCCTGCCATGGCGCGGTTCGCGCCAATCGCCGGCTCAACCACGACGAGATGAATGGCCTGCTGCGGCAGATGGAAGCGACCGAACGCGCCGACCAGTGCAACCACGGCAGGCCGACCTGGGTACAGCTGAGCGTGGGCGACCTCGACCGCCTGTTCCTGCGCGGGCGCTGAGTCCGCACCGAAGATGGCCGACCGCAGCTCCCCTCCCGTCCTGTGCCTGATGGGCCCCACCGCCGCCGGCAAGAGCGCGGCCACGCTGGCGCTGGCCGACCGTTGGCCGCTCGAGATCGTCAACGTCGATTCCGCCACCATCTATCGTGGCATGGACATCGGCACGGCCAAGCCCAGCCAGGAGGAACGCCTGCGCGTGCCGCAACACCTGCTGGACATCCGCGATCCCGCCGAAAGCTTTTCGGCCGGCCAGTTCCGCGCCGAGACGCTGCGCCTGATCGCCGACATCCGCGGCCGCGGCCGCATCCCGCTGCTGGCCGGCGGCACCATGATGTATTTCAAGGCGCTGCGCGAAGGTCTGGACAACCTGCCGCAGGCGGACGCCGTCCTGCGCGCGCAATTGAACGCCCGCGCGGCCGACATCGGCTGGCCCGCCATGCATGCCGAACTGGCGCGCGTCGATCCGGCCACCGCCGCGCGGCTCTCGCCCAACGACAGCCAGCGCATCCAGCGGGCACTGGAAGTCCACGCGCTGACCGGACAGCCGATGTCGGCCCTGCTGACGGGCCAGGTCGCGCCGGACGCCACCGAGCAGCGCTACGTCAATCTCAGCCTGGAACCATCGGAACGGGCCGGCCTGCATGCCAGGATCGAACAGCGCTTCGACTCCATGCTCGAAGCCGGCCTGGTGGACGAGGTACGCCGCCTGCGGGCGCGCGGCGACCTGGGCCCCGAGCTGCCGTCCATACGATGCGTGGGCTATCGCCAGGTATGGAGCTACCTGGCCGGGGACATCCACGGCGCCGAGATGCGGGGCCAGGCCATCGCCGCCACCCGGCAACTGGCCAAGCGCCAGATCACCTGGCTGCGCGCGCTGCCGGACCGGCTGGCGGTGGACTGCCTGGCGCCGGACAGCACCGCGCGCGTGATCGACGCGGCGGCCGCGACGCTGGACGCCGCCGTCGCGGCGACCGCCAACCCACGCTGACGGCGCACCCGCGCCACGCCGCGCCAGCCGCGGCGTGCGCCGGGACGCCGGCCCTGCTATGCTGGATGCGTGCGCGGCCCGTTGCCGCGCTTTGCGCTTTCGACGACACGATTCATGAACAGGTACTGGAGCCGCGTCACTCAGCAACTGACGCCCTATGTCCCCGGCGAACAACCGCAGATAGACGGACTCGTCAAACTCAACACGAACGAGAACCCGTACCCGCCCTCGCCGCGCGCCCTGGAAGCCATACGCCAGGCCACCAACGAGGCGCTGCGGCGCTATCCCGACCCCGACGCCAACGTGTTCAAGGCGGCGGTGGCGCGTTTCCACGGCGTGCCGGTCGATCATGTCTTCGTCGGCAACAGTTCGGACGAGGTACTGGCCCATGTGTTCGTCGGCCTGCTCAAGCACGACCTGCCGCTGCTGTTCCCGGACGTGACCTACAGCTTCTATCCGGTTTACTGCGGCCTGTACGGCATCGATTACCGCACCGTGCCGCTGGCCGACGACCTGTCGCTGCGCGTGCAGGACTACGGCCAGCCGAACGGCGGGATCATCTTCCCCAATCCGAATGCCCCCACCGGCCGCCTGCTGCCCCTGGAGGACATCGAGGCGCTGCTGAAGGCGCATCCTGATTCGGTGGTCGTGGTGGACGAAGCCTACGTCGATTTCGGCGGCACCTCGGCGGTGCCGCTGGTGGCGGTCCACCCCAACCTGCTGGTGGTGCAGACGCTGTCCAAGGCCCGCTCGCTGGCGGGCCTGCGGGTCGGCTACGCCATCGGCCAGCCGCATCTGGTCGAGGGGCTGGAACGGGTCAAGAGCAGCTTCAACTCCTATCCGCTCGACCGCCTGGCCATAGCCGGCGCGACCGCGGCCATGGAAGACACCGCCTACTTCGACCGTACCCGCCAGGCCGTCATCGCCTCGCGCGTGCGCCTGACCGCCAAGCTGGAAGAACTGGGCTTCGAAGTGCTGCCGTCGGCCGCCAACTTCGTCTTCGCGCGCCACCCCGGCCACGATGGCGCGGCCCTGCAGCAGGCGCTGCGCGAACGCAAGGTGCTGGTGCGGCACTTCAAGCAGCCGCGCATCGACCAGTACCTGCGCATCACGGTCGGCACCGACGCCGAATGCGATGCGCTGCTCAATGCACTGAAGGATCTCCCCCCTACGCGCTGAAGGGAAGCTCACCCCCTACGCCCTTCGGGCGCCCCCTCAAGGGGGCGATGCGGGTGGACCGGCAAAGCCGGATCCACCGCATCCTGGGTCTATCAGATCACTTCGGTTTGGGCGGCGCCGGGTTGTTGGTCGATGATTTCGCCCAGGCGGTAGACGGTTTCGCCCTGTTCGCGCAGCGTCGCTGCCACGGCGTCGGCCTGGTCGGCGGAGACCACCACCACCATGCCGATGCCGCAGTTGAAGACGCGGTGCATTTCGGTGTCGGCCACCTGGCCTTCGCGTTGCAGCCAGGTGAACAGCTCGGGCATCGTCCAGGCGTCGCGGTGCAGGCGCGCGGCCAGGCCGGGACGCAGGATGCGCGGCACGTTGTCCAGCAGGCCGCCGCCGGTGATGTGGGCCAGGCCCTTGATCTCGTGCTTGGCGATGGCCGCCAGTACCTGCTTGACGTAGATGCGCGTGGGCGCCATGACGACGTCGCGCAGCGGCTGGCCGTGGAAGTCCTGGTCCGGCGTGGCGCCGGCGCGTTCGATGATCTTGCGCACCAGCGAGTAGCCGTTGGAGTGCGCGCCGCTGGAGGCCAGGCCCAGCACGGCGTCGCCGGGCTGGATGCGGCTGCCGTCGATGGCCTGCGACTTCTCGACCGCGCCGACGGCGAAGCCCGCCAGGTCGTATTCGCCGTCGGGATACATGCCGGGCATCTCGGCGGTTTCGCCGCCGATCAGTGCGCAGCCGGCCAGTTCGCAACCCTTGGCGATGCCGCCGACGACCGTGGCGGCGGTGTCCACCGACAGGCGGCCGCAGGCGAAGTAGTCCAGGAAGAACAGCGGCTCGGCGCCCTGCACCAGGATGTCGTTCACGCTCATGGCCACCAGGTCGATGCCCACGGTGTCGTGCTTGTTCCACGAGAACGCCAGGCGCAGCTTGGTGCCCACGCCGTCGGTGCCCGACACCAGCACGGGCTCCCGGTACTTCTTGGGCACCTCGAACAGGGCGCCGAATCCGCCAATGCCGGCCAGCACTCCTTCGCGCATGGTGCGCTTGGCGAGGGGCTTGATGCGCTCGACCAGGGCATCGCCCGCGTCGATGTCGACGCCCGCGTCGCGGTAGGTTAGAGAGGAAGCGCTGGGTTGTTGTGCGGACATGGGATGGACCGAAAAGTGGATGGGCGCGGGCTTTCGCGGCAAAAAAACCAGCCGGGACCGCCTGAAAGCTATAATTTTACGATGATTGGTATTCCCATGCAGCGGACAGGGATTTACATCGGGACAACTCCCGGTGGCACCCGCCGCGCCCCGCATTCCTTTTCTGCCTGCGCAGCCTTGCCCGGCCCGACCTGTCGCCACCCAACGCCATGATCGTCCGACGCTGCGGGTCTCTTAGCCGCCCCTCATGAAGCAGTTGCTACTCGACGTTCTTGCCGCGCCGGCTCCGTCCCTGGAAAACTATGTCGCGGGCCCCAATGTCGAGGCCCTGGCGACCCTGCGCGCCCTGGAGCCGGGCCGCGCCGTCTACCTCTGGGGACCGGCGGGATGCGGCCGCACGCACCTGCTGCGCGCCCTGTCCGACCGGCCGGGCGCGGTCTACCTGGACAGCCACAGTCCCGTGTCGGCCTACCGGCGCGCCGCCCAGCCCGAGGAATCCGACGTCCGCCCCGCGCTGATCGCCATCGACGACCTGCATCTCCTGGACGAACCGCGGCTGGCCTGCGTGTTCTCGCTGTACAACCGCTGGCGCGAAACCTCGGCCACCGACATCGCCCTGTCCCTGATCGTCGCCGGCGAGCGGGCCCCGGGCCAGCTGGAGATCCGCGAGGACCTGCGCACCCGGCTGGGCTGGGACCTGGTATTCCGGCTGGAGGTGCTGTCCGATGCCGAAAAGACCGACGCCCTGATCCGCCAGGCCGCCAGCCGCGGGCTGCAGCTCGCCCCCGAGGTGGTGAACTGGATTCTTACCCATTACGAGCGGGACATGCGCCAGCTGGCCGCCCTGCTCGACGCCCTGGACCGCTATTCGCTGGCGGCCAAGCGCCCGATCACGCTGCCGCTGTTGCGCGCCATGCTGGCCGAACAGCCCCAACCGTCCACCATTCAGTCGTATTCTTCGTTGTCATGACCCCCACCCAAGCGCCGCCTTCCCGCCTCGCCCTGTTCGACCTGGACCACACCCTGCTGCCGCTCGACAGCGACTACCGGTGGGCCGACTTCCTCGCCCGCGCCGGGCACGTCGGCGACCCCGCCGCCGCCTGCGCCCGGAACGAGGAACTGATGCGCCGCTACGACGAAGGCAAGCTGACCGCGATGGAGTCGGCCGAATTCATGCTGGGCCTCCTGGCCCGCAACACGCCCTACGACCTGGCCCGCTGGCACGAGGATTTCATGGCCGAGGTGATCCGTCCGGCCATCTCCGCCCAGGCCATCGCCCTGGTGCGCGAACACCTGGAAGCGGGCGACCTGTGCGCCATCGCGACCTCGACCAACACCTTCGTCACCGCGCCCATCGCGCGCGCCTTCGGCATCCCCGTGCTGCTGGCGACCGAACCGGAATACGTCGCCGGCCGCTACACCGGCCGCATCCAGGGCATTCCCTGCTTCCGCGAGGGCAAGGTCGTGCGCGTCAACCAGTGGCTGGCCGGCCACGGCTGGCAGTTGTCGGATTTCCGCCAGTCTTTCTTCTATAGCGACTCGATGAACGACGTCCCGCTGCTCGAAGCGGTGACCGACCCGGTCGCCGCCAACCCATCCGCCGCGCTGCGCGAACTGGCGCGCGAACGGGGCTGGCGCATCACGGACCTGTTCGCATGATCAAGAAGCTCATCAGTAAGCTATTCACCCCCCGCGCCGCGCGCCCCATCCTGAGCGTCAAGCGGCATGCGCCCCTGCGCGTGCCCCAGGCCAAGCACGGCATCGACCGCCGGCTGGTCTCGCGCCATGCGATCAAGGTCTGCGATGTGCTGCACGAGCACGGCTTCGAGGCCTACATCGTCGGCGGCGCGGTGCGCGACCTGATCGTGGGCGCCCAGCCCAAGGACTTCGACGTGGCCACCAACGCCACGCCGGAACAGATACAGCCGCTGTTCCGCCGCGCCCGCATCATCGGCCGCCGCTTCCGCCTGGTGCACGTGGTGTTCGGCCAGGAGATCATCGAGACCTCCACCTTCCGCGCCTCGGGCTCGGACGAACAGACCACCGACGAACACGGCCGCATCCTGCGCGACAACGTCTTCGGCACGCTGGAGGAAGACGCCGCGCGGCGGGACTTCACGCTGAACGCGCTGTACTACGACCCGGCCACCGAGATCGTCATCGATTACCACGACGGCGTGGCCGACCTGAAGAAAAAGACCGTCAGCATCATCGGCGACGCCTCCAAGCGCTACCGCGAGGACCCGGTCCGCATGCTGCGCGGCATGCGCTTCGCCGCCAAGCTGGGCTTCACCATCGCGCCGGCCACGCTCGCGCCCATCCGCGAGATGGCCCACCTGATCGAGAACGTGCCCGCCTCGCGGCTGTTCGACGAGATGCTGAAGATGCTGACCTGCGGCCACGCGCTGGACTGCCTGCGCCGGCTGCGCGCCGAAGGCCTGCACAAGGGCCTGCTGCCGCTGCTGGACGTGGTGCTGGAACAGCCCGGGGGCGAACGCTTCGTGAAGCTGGCCCTGGAACGCACCGACGTGCGCGTGCGCAGCGGCAAGTCGGTCAGCCCCAGCTTCCTGTTCGCCGCGCTGCTGTGGCAGCAGGTCAACCAGCGCTGGCAGCAGTACCGCGCGGATGGCGAGCTGCCCATGCCCGCCCTGGGCATGGCCGTGGATTCCGTGCTGGACGACCAGACCGAGAAGCTGGCCATCCAGCGCCGCTTCGTCTCAGACATGCGCGAGATCTGGTTCATGCAGCCGCGCTTCGAACGGCGCCAGAGCAAGGGCGCCTGGCGCATGCTCGAACAGCCGCGCTTTCGCGCCGCCTGCGATTTCCTGCAACTGCGCGCCGCCGCCGGCGAGGTGGACAGCGCCCTGGCGCAATGGTGGATGGACCTGGCCGACGCCAGCGATTCGGCGCGCGCCGAGATGCTGGAAGAACTGGCCCGCCAGCCGCGCGCGGCCGGGGAAGCCGCGGCCCCCCGCAAGCGCCGCCGGCGCAGCGGCCGCTCGCGCCAGGGAGGCCCCGCCGAGGGCGGTCCGGAAGGCGGCACCCCGGTAGCGGGATGAACGCGCCCGCCTGGCAGACGGCCTGGGTGGGATTGGGCGCCAACCTGGGCGACCCGGCCGCCACCCTGCGCGCGGCGCTGGCCGCGCTGGCTGCCCATCCCGAGGTACGGCAGGACGCGCTTTCGCGCTTCTACCGCACCGAGCCGATCGACTCCAGCGGTCCCGACTACGTCAACGCCGTCGTGCGCCTGCGCACCACGCTGCCCCCTTTGGCGCTGCTGGACCTGCTGCAGGACATCGAACGGCGCCACGGCCGCGAACGTCCCTATCGCAACGCCCCCCGCACCCTGGACCTGGACCTGCTGGCATACGACGGCCAGCGCCTGGATACCCCTCGGCTGACCCTGCCCCACCCCCGCATGCACCAGCGCGCTTTCGTGCTGCGCCCCCTGTCGGACATCGATCCGGACATGGCGCTGCCCCAGGGGCGGGTGGAGGAACTGCTGCGGGCCTGCGCGGACCAGGCGGTCCTGCCGCTGGACTAAGGCCTGCTCACGCCAAAAGAAGGCTCGCACAGGCCGGGAATGGGGCCTAGGCGGTCTTGCCCCGCGTATTGCCTTGTTACGCGGCGGCGAGTGCCTCGCGCTATCCTGGAGGCTCGGGCAACCAACCGCCTACCGCCATGAACACGACCCCGCTCTTCCCCCTCGGCCGGGCGCTGTATCCCGAGGGCGTCCTGCACTTGCGCATCTTCGAGATCCGCTACCTGGACATGATCAAGCAGTGCATCGCCGATCAGTCCTCGTTCGGCGTCGTGCCGCTCCTGGCCGGCCACGAAGTCCGCACGCCGGAAGGCAAGGAAGTCCTGGCCGACTTCGGCACCATGGCGAGGATAGAACAGTGGGACGCACCCATGCCGGGCCTGCTGCAACTGCGCTGCGTGGGGACGACGCGCTTTCGCCTGGTGGCGAGCGAACAGCGCAAGTACGGTCTCTGGGTCGGGCAGGTCGAGCCGCTGGCCGACGACCCCGTGGTCCCCATCCCGGCTGCCCTGCAGCCCGCGGCCAATACGCTGGGCCGCCTGATAGCCGAACTCCAGCAGCAGCGCGCAGCCGGCCCCGACCTTCCCATCGAGCCGCCCTTCCGGCTGGACGAATGCGGATGGGTCGCGAACCGCTGGGCGGAAATGCTGCCGCTGCTGCCGCCGCAACAGCGCCACCTGCTGGCCGACGATGACCCGGAAAGCCGCCTGGACCAGATCCAGGACATCCTGAAGCGGCGCAAGCTCCTGGCCGAATGAGATGAGATTCCCGGGCGGGAGCCCGGCAATGTGCGGCGTGGGCCTGATCGGCGTCGCCTACCGGCGCGACACCATGCTGTCTACCGCCAGCAAGGCCCTGATCCAGGAGATCCGCCACCTGACGGACGACCTGCTGCAGCAGGAAATCACGACCGACATGCGAACAGGGGCCGCCATTGCTCCAGCTTCTGCTCGAAGCTATACATCGCGGCCGCCGGCGACGAAGAAGCCAGCCGGAACACGCGGTAGCCGTAGTCGGCCAGGTGATGGCCCAGCTTCCAGGACAGGCCGCCGTTGAAGCCGATGCGTTCGAGCAGCGGCGCATGTTCCTTCAGGTAGGCCGCAAGCGGATTGACCTCGGCCTCGGTCACGGCGGCATCCAGGCTGCCCTGGCGCCGGCAACTGGCGACGACGTCCCAGATGCCCACGCGGTGCCGGATGGCAACGCGCAGTCGTTCCTCGTAGGGCACCAGGTGCAGTGCCTCGACCTCCAGGCAGGCGCCCAGCAGGCGCCAGAACTGGTTGCGCGGATGGGCGTAGTACTGGCCCACGTTCAGCGACGCCACGCCCGGGAAACTGCCCAGCAGCAGCACCGTGGCGTCGGACGCCAGCACCGGCGGAAAGCCGCTGAGCTGGGGCTGCGCCGCGGCGCTCACAACCGCCCCAGCTCCGGCGCCAGCGAACGCGCCCATTTGCGCGCCGGCAGGCCGTAGCGGTTCTCGACCTCCTCGGCGCGCGCCAGCAGCGCCTGCGCGTCGATCCGCAAGGCCGGGCCGGCCAGGGCGATCGCCACCCGGTTGCCTTCCTCGATTTCGGGCAGGACCGCCACGCGCCCCTCGAACGCCTCGTCCAGATTGCGGCGGTTATGTTCGTAGCTGTCGTGCGCGCCGAACAGGTTGACGGTCACGACACCCGCCTGGCTGGCGTTGGCGCTGACCACCCGCCGGCAGCCGCGATAGAACTCGACGGAATCGCGCACCGGGCCGCGCGCGGCATGGTCGTACAAATCCACCATCAAGGCGCGGCAACTGCCGCGATTGGCTATGTCCTCCACCCACGCGCCCGCGTCATCATGGGTGACCATGAATCGCTCGTTGTCGGCGGGCAGGCGGAAATAGGCGCGGCAGGCGGCGGTCACGCTGGGGTTCCATTCCACGACGCGCACCAGGCTGTCGGTGTGCTTCAGGCAGAAGCGCGTCAGGGATCCCGCGCCCAGCCCCAGCGTACCGATGGCCTGCTCGCCGCCGGCCTGCGGCGGATCGAGGAACAGCAGCCACGCCATCATCTGGCGCGTGTACTCCAGCTCCAGCGAAAAAGGGCTGCGTATCCGCATCGCGCCCTGGATCCAGGGGCTGCCGAAATGCAGGTAGCGAACGCCCTGCTCTTCCGAGAACGTCGGCTCGTCGAGCTCGCTGGGGCCGGCGGCGCGCCGCCGGTCCGGCCCGGGCCGTTGCGCCTTGCGGCTCAAGAGGACTGGCTCAGCAACAGGCTGTTCATGCTGCGCACGAACGCGGCCGGATCCTCCAGCGGCGCGCCCTCGGCCAGCAGGGCCTGGTCCAGCAGCAAGCGGGCCCACTGGCCGAAGTCGGCATCGCCGGCCTGCCGCACGCGCGCAATCAGCGGATGGCCCGGGTTGATCTCCAGGATGGGGCGCGACTCGGGCGCGGCCTGTCCGGCCGCCTTGAGCAGGCGCTGCAAGTGCTGGCTCATGTCCTGCTGGTCCACCACCACGCAGGCGGGGGAATCGACCAGGCGGAAGGTCACGCGCACGTCCTTGACCGCCTCGCCCAGCGCCTCCTTCAGCCGCTCGACCACCGGCTTGAGCTCTTCCGAGACTTCTTCCTGCTGCTTCTTCTCTTCCTCGTCTGCCAGCGCGCCCAGGTCCAGGCCGCCCTTGGCGATGGAGGCCAGCGGCTTGCCGTCGAACTCGTTGACGAAGGACAGCATCCATTCATCGACGCGGTCCGTGAGCAACAGGACCTCGATGCCCTTCTTGCGGAAAATTTCCAGGTGCGGGCTGCTGCTGGCCGCGGCGAAGGTCTCGGCCGTGACGTAGTAGATCTTGTCCTGGCCTTCCTTCATGCGGGCCACGTAGTCGGCCAGCGACACCGTCTGCGCGGGGGTGCCGTCCTGGGTGGAAGCAAAGCGCAGCAGCTTCAGGATGCGCTCCAGGTTGGTCGCGTCCTCGCCCACGCCTTCCTTGAGCACCTGGCCGAACTCGGTCCAGAAGGTCGCGTAATCGTCCTTGCGGTTCTCGGCCAGGTCCTCGAGCAGGCTCAGCACGCGCTTGGCGCTGCCTTCGCGGATGGCGCGCACGTCACGGCTTTCCTGCAGAATCTCGCGCGAGACGTTCAGCGGCAGGTCGGCCGAATCGATGACCCCGCGCACGAAGCGCAGGTAGGCCGGCAACAGCTGTTCCGCGTCGTCCATGATGAAGACACGCTTCACATACAGCTTGACCCCGTGCTTCCTGTTGCGGTCCCACATGTCGAACGGCGCGCGCCGCGGCACGTACAACAGCTGCGTATACTCGCTGCGGCCCTCCACCCGGTTGTGGCTCCACGCCAGCGGCGCCTCGAAGTCATGCGCCACGTGCTTGTAGAACTCGGTGTACTGCTCGTCGGTGACCTCGGACTTGCTGCGCGTCCACAGCGCGCTGGCCTGGTTGACGGTCTCTTCCTCGTCGCGGGTGACCTGCTCGGATTTCTCGGCGTCCCATTCCTCTTTCTTCATCAGGATGGGCACGGAGATGTGGTCCGAATAGCGGCGCAGGATCTCGCGCAGCTTCCACGACGA
This sequence comes from Pigmentiphaga sp. GD03639, assembly GCF_029845405.1. Taxonomy (NCBI): domain Bacteria; kingdom Pseudomonadati; phylum Pseudomonadota; class Betaproteobacteria; order Burkholderiales; family Alcaligenaceae; genus Pigmentiphaga; species Pigmentiphaga sp. GD03639. The sequence goes on along the minus strand of NZ_JAOCLR010000018.1, from coordinate 58,882 downwards.
CAGGAAGTCGTCCTCGCCCTCGCGCAGCGTCAGGATGATGTCCGTGCCCCGCCCGGCCTTCTCGGCCGCCGAGATCGTGAACTCGCCGTCGCCGGCCGACTCCCAGCGTATCGCCTGGTCCGCCGGCTGGCCCGCGCGGCGGCTGACGACGGTGACTTTCTGCGCGACGATGAACGACGAATAAAAGCCCACGCCGAACTGGCCGATCAGTTGCGCATCCTTCTGCTTGTCGCCGGTCAGCTGCTGGAAGAACTCCCGCGTGCCCGAGCGGGCGATGGTGCCCAGGTTGGCAATGGCCTCGTCCCGCGTCATGCCTATGCCGTTGTCGGAAATCGTGATGGTCCGCGCGGCCTTGTCGAAGCCCACGCGGATGGCCATCTCGCCCTCGCCTTCCAGCAGTTCCGGCCGGTCGATGGCCTCGAAACGCAGCTTGTCGCAGGCGTCGGACGCATTGGAGACCAGTTCGCGCAGGAAGATTTCCTTGTTGCTGTACAGCGAGTGGATCATCAGGTGCAGCAACTGCTTGACTTCGGTCTGGAAGCCCAGGGTTTCGGAGGTGTTGGTCTGACTCATGGCAATAACAAGGCCCATCCCGGCGCGCACGGTTCAGGCGCGCCAGGCATGGCGGTTGACGAAAGGAAGTTGTCCGGTTGGAGCAAAAAGCTCACGCGGCGTAGATAGGGCCGCGCGCACCTTTTTCAAGCATAACAGCCCCCACCCGCATCGCCCCCCGGGACCCGGCGCCGGGCCGCCCCAAAGCGGGTCCCGGCCCCCTTTGGGGGGCTGCCGCGTAGCGGCTGGGGGCCCACCATTCTGGGCGCGCGTCAGCGCGTAGGGGAGGGTCCTAATCTGCTGGTGATAGGTACGCCCGCCAGCAGGAACTCCATCTGGTCGGCCAGGATGCGGCGATTGCGCAGGATCATGCCTTCCCAGCGGTTGGGCCGGTACGGCAGGTAGAGCAGCGGCATGCCGGCCTGCTCGGGGGTGCGGTTGCCCTTGCGCTGGTTGCACGAGCGGCAGGCCGTGACCACGTTTTCCCAGGTATTGGCGCCGCCGCGCGACTCGGGGCGGACGTGCTCGATGGTCAGTTCGGACTCGGGGAAACAGCCGCCGCAATAGGCGCAGACGTGCATGTCGCGCGAGAACAGGCGTTCACGGCTGATGCTGATGGAGGCGGAACGGTCGCCGCGGAACTCGCGGCCGCGCACGGCGATGATGCTGGCGGTGCTGACGGTGGACACCTGCCCGGTCAGCCGGTTCGTGCCCCCGCGGTAGGTGACGGTGGTGTCCCCCAGTTCCCATGCCACCCTTCCCGCCACGTGCAGGCAGATGGCTTTTTCGATATCCACCCAGTGCACCGGCGTGCCGGCGACATCGAGCGCGAGAACCAGATGAGCCACAGTTTTCTCCTGAATGGATTGCCTATCGCTATCTTTCACTGGTTTTTTATACAGCGCCTCAATGACCAAATCAAGACAAATGCCGATTCCGCACAACATTCCCCTGCCCACCAAGACAAACAACCCAGGCCCAGGATGCGGTGGATCCGGCTCCGCCGGTCCACCCGCATCGCCCCCTTAAGGGGGTGCCCGAAGGGCGTAGGGGGTGGGCTTCCCTTGCGCGCGTAAGCGCGTAGGGGGGGTCAATCAGTCGGAGCGCGGATCAGCCAGCGGCCATCGCGCCAGACCCGGCTCTCGCCGTGGTGCATCACGAAGAACTCGTCGGGGGCGACGCCCGCGTAGCGGCGTGCCCGCGCCAGGTCCCGGGGAGGCTGGTCCAGCGCCTCGTCGGTCAGCTCGAACGTGCCCCAGTGGATGGCGACGGAAGCCCTGGCACCCAGGTCGCGATGCGCCTGCACGGCCTCGGTGGGATTCATGTGATGGCCGCGCATGAACCAGCGCGGCGCATAGGCGCCTATCGGCAGCGCCGCCAGGTCGAAAGGCCCCATGCGTTCGCCTATGGCGGCGATGTCCTTGGAATAGCCGAAGTCGCCGCCGAACAGGAAGTTGAACGCGGGCTCGCGCGTCCGGACCGCCCAGGCGCCCCACAACGAAACGTTCCGGTCGAAGGGCGTGCGGGCGCTCCAGTGCTGCACGGGCAGCAGCGTCAGGATGGCATCGCCCACCACCGTCTGGCCCCACCAGTCCAGCGGCCGCAAGTCGGTGGCCTCGGGCACGTTCTGGCGGAACCAGACGTCCACGCCCAGGGGCACCATGAAGACGGGCGGACCGCCGGGCTGCGCCGCCAGCGCCTTGACCGAGGCGAAATCCAGGTGGTCGTAGTGGTTGTGCGAGATCACCACGGCATCGATGTGCGGCAGGTCGGCCAGCGCGACGCCGGGTGGCTGGTGGCGCTTGGGCCCCATGAACCCGAAGGGCGAGGCGCGTTCGGAGAACACCGGATCGGTCAACAGGTTGAAGCGGCCCAGCTGCACCAGCAGCGTGGAATGCCCGACCCAGCTGACCCGCACGTCCGGCGAGGCCTCCTTCAGCCAGGCGGTGTCCGCCACGACCGGCGACAGGGACTCCGTCGGAGGCGGCGGCAGGCCCTGCGCCCACCGGTCGAACTGCCAGCGCCAGAAGTCCAGCGTGCCCGGCTGGGCATACGAATACAGGTTGCGGAATCCATGCGGCGTATGGTGCGGCTGGGCGGCATCGTAGTACGGGTTGACGGGGGAGCACCCCGCCACCGCGCAGGTCGCCAGGACCGCCGCCAGCCCCCGCCGCATCATGGCCTTACAGCACCGGCGACAGCACGGGCTGCTTGGGCTTGGCGTCCAGCAGCCGGCCCTTGCGGGCCCGCTTGCCGACGTAGACCGCCAGTCCGCCGCCGGACAGGATCTCTTCATGCGGCTTGTTGCGGTAGATGCCCGTGATCCGCAGCCCCGCCGGCCCGACCGGCACCACCTGGGCCAGGGTGTCCTTGGGATCGATGTCCATCAGCGCCGTGCCGCGACCGCCCGAGGACAGCGCCTTGACCTCGGCCAGGCCGAACACCAGGAAACGGCCCTTGTCGGTCAGCAGCGCGAGCGAATCGGCGCCGTCGAACACCGGCACGGGCCGCAGCGGGCTGTCGCCCTCGTCCAGCGTCATGAATTGCTTGCCGCCACGCTGGCGCGTGGCCATGTCGCCCAGGCGGGTGACGAAGCCGACGCCGCGCTCGGTGGCCAGCAGCCACCGGCTTTCGGGGGCCGCCGCGATCATGTGCAGGATGCGGGATCCGGCTTCCAGGTCGATCAGCGTGGTCACCGGCACGCCATCGCCGCGCGCCGACGGCAGCGCGCTGACGGCCACCGAATAGACGCGACCGTTGCTGCCCAGCGCGATCAGCGTATCGGTGGTCCGGCATTCGAACGCGCCGTACAGCGCATCGCCCGCCTTGAACGTGAACAGGCTGGCATCGTGGCCGTGGCCCTGGCGGGCCCGCAGCCACCCCTTCTGCGACACGATGACGGTGACCGGCTCGTCGATGACCTTGGCCTCGACGGTGGCGCGCTCGGCCGCTTCGATCAGCGTGCGGCGATCATCGCCGTACTGTTTGGCGTCGGCTTCGATTTCCTTGACGATCAGCCGCTTGAGCGAATTCGGATTGGCCAGCAGTTCCTCGAGCTTGCCCTGCTCGTCCTTCAGGTCCTTCAGTTCCTGCTCGATCTTGAAGCCTTCCAGGCGCGCCAGCTGCCGCAGGCGCATCTCCAGGATGTCCTCGGCCTGGCGCTCGGACAGCTTGAAGGCCTGCATCAGCGCGGGCTTGGGTTCGTCCGACTCGCGGATGACCTTGATCACCGCGTCCACGTTCAAGTAGACCACCATGCGGCCTTCCAGCACATGGATGCGGTCCAGCACCTTGTCCAGGCGATGGCGCGAACGCCGCGTGACGGTCTGGGTGCGGAAGACGAGCCACTCGTCCAGGATCTCGCGCATGGACTTCTGGCGCGGCCGCCCGTCGTTGCCCACCGCCACCAGGTTGATGGGCGCGCTGCTTTCCATGGACGTATGGGCCAGCAGCGTGTTGACGAACTCGTCGCGGTCCACGCGCGAGGTCTTGGGCTCGAATACCAGCCGCACGGCCGCGTCCTTGCCCGACTCGTCGCGCACCGCGTCGAGCAGGCTCAGCAAGGCCGCCTTGGTCTGCTGTTGTTCGTTCGAGAGGCTTTTCTTGCCCGCCTTCACCTTGGGATTGGTGAGTTCCTCGATCTCTTCCAGCACCTTCTGGCCGGAGGTCGACGGCGGCAGTTCGGTGACCACCAGTTGCCACTGGCCGCGCGCCATTTCCTCGAACTTCCAGCGCGCGCGCACCTTGATCGAGCCGCGGCCTGTGCCGAGTATCTGGGCGATCTCGGACCGCGGCGTGATGATCTGGCCGCCGCCGGGATAATCGGGTCCGGGCAGCAGGCCGTAGAGCTCGTCGTCGGCGATCCTGGGATTCTTCAGCAGCGCCACCGCGGCCTGCGCCACTTCGCGCAGGTTGTGCGGCGGGATCTCGGTGGCCATGCCCACCGCGATGCCCGAGGCGCCGTTCAGCAGCACCACGGGCAGGCGCGCCGGCAGTTGCCTGGGCTCCTGGTACGAGCCGTCGTAGTTGGGAATGAAGTCGACCGTGCCTTCGTCCAGCTCGTCCAGCAGCAGCCGGGCGATGGGCGTGAGCCGCGCCTCGGTGTAGCGCATGGCCGCGGCGCCGTCGCCGTCGCGCGAGCCGAAGTTGCCCTGTCCGTCGATGAGCGGATAGCGCAGCGAGAACGACTGCGCCATGCGCACCAGCGCATCATAGGCCGCCTGGTCGCCGTGGGGATGGTACTTGCCCAGCACGTCGCCCACCACGCGGGCCGACTTCACGGGCTTGGCGTTCGCGCCCAGCCCCATGGCCTGCATGGCATACAGGATGCGCCGCTGCACCGGCTTCTGGCCGTCGCTGACGTCCGGCAGCGCCCTGCCCTTGACCACCGATACCGCGTAATCCAGATAAGCCTGTTCCGCATAGCGCGCCAGCGTGATCGCGGCGTCGCCGCCCGGCCGCTCGAACAGGCCGGGTTGTTGTTCGTCCGTCATCAAATATCCACCTCGGCGAGGTCGCCTTTCTCTTCCAGCCACGAGCGCCGCTGCGCGGCCTCACCCTTGCCCATCAGCATGTCGAACATGCGCGTGGTCTCGTCCGCGCCGAGTTCGCCGTAGGTGACCGGCAGCAGGCGGCGGGTGTCGGGGTTCATCGTGGTTTCCCAAAGCTGCTCGGGGCTCATTTCGCCCAGGCCCTTGAAGCGGCTGATGCTCCAGGACCCCTCGCGCACGCCTTCCTTGCGCAGCTTGTCCTCGACCGCGGTCAGCTCGCCCTGGTCCAGGCAATAGAGCTTGCGCGGCGGCCGCTTGCCCTGCGCCGGCACGTCCACGCGGAACAGCGGCGGGCGCGCCACGTACACGTGCCCGGCCTCGACCAGCCTGGGAAAGTGCCGCAGGAACAACGTCAGGAGCAGCACCTGGATGTGCGATCCGTCCACGTCCGCGTCGGACAGGATGCAGACGCGCCCGTAGCGCAGCCCGGACAGGTCGGGATCGTCGCCCGCGCCATGGGGATCGACGCCGATCGCCACCGCGATGTCGTGGATCTCGTTGTTGGCGAACAGGCGGTCGCGCTCGACCTCCCAGGCGTTGAGCACCTTGCCGCGCAGCGGCAGGATGGCCTGGAATTCCTTGTCGCGCCCCATCTTGGCCGAACCGCCCGCCGAGTCGCCCTCGACCAGGAAGACCTCGGTGCGGGAGGCGTCGCTGCTTTCGCAATCGGTCAGCTTGCCGGGCAGCACGGCCACGCCCGAGCTCTTGCGCTTCTCGACCTTCTGCGTGGCCCGCACGCGCGACTGCGCCTGGCGGATGACCAGCTCGGCCAGCTTCTTGCCGTATTCGACGTGGGAGTTCAGCCACAGCTCCAGCGCCGGCTTCGAGAACCCGCCCACCAGGCGCACCGCGTCGCGGCTGTTCAGTCGTTCCTTGATCTGGCCCTGGAACTGCGGGTCGAGCACCTTGGCCGACAGCACGAAGCTGGCGCGCGCGAACACGTCCTCGGGCAGCAGCTTGACGCCCTTGGGACTGAGGTTGTGCAGTTCGACGAAACCCTTGACCGCGTTGAACAGGCCGTCGCGCAGCCCGGCCTCGTGCGTGCCGCCGGCCGGCGTCGGGATCAGGTTGACGTAGGACTCGCGCACGACGTTGCCGTCCTCGGTCCAGGCCACCACCCACTGCGCGCCCTCGCCCTCGGCGAAGTTCTCGTTGTCGCCGCCGGCGTACTGCTCGCCTTCGAACAAGGGAATGAGCAGTTCGGCGCCGGCCAGCGCCTCGGTCAGGTAGCCGCGCAGGCCCTGCTCGTACAGCCAGGTCTGGGTCTCGCCGGTTTTCTCGACCCGCAGCGTGACCTTCACGCCGGGCAGCAGCACGGCCTTGCTGCGCAACAGGCGCGACAGCTCGCCCATGGGGATCGTGCCGCTGTCGAAATACTTGGGGTCCGGCCAGCAGCGCACGCGCGTGCCGCTCTTCTTGCGGGCGGGATCGGACACCTGCGCCAGTTCCTCGACCACGTCGCCGTGCTGGAACACCAGCCGGTGGGCCGCGCCGTCGCGCCAGACCGTGACTTCCATGCGCGACGACAGCGCGTTGGTGACCGAGACGCCGACGCCGTGCAGGCCGCCGGAGAACGAATAGGCGCCGCCGCCCTGCTTGTCGAACTTGCCGCCGGCGTGCAGGCGGGTGAAGACCAGTTCGACGACCGGCGCGTTTTCCTCGGGGTGCAGGCCGACGGGAATGCCGCGGCCCTCGTCCTCGACGGTCACGCTGCCGTCGGCGTGCAGGGTGACCTGCAGATGTTTGCCGTAGCCGGCAAGCGCCTCGTCGGCGCCGTTGTCGATCACCTCCTGCACGATGTGCAGGGGGTTTTCGGTTCGAGTGTACATGCCCGGGCGCTGCTTGACGGGCTCCAGCCCCTTCAGCACCCGGATGGAAGCTTCGTTGTAGCGAGTGGCCAAGTTATCCCCAGCGACTGTGGAAAATGAAGGGTATTTTACGGACGGAGGGCCTGGCCATGCGGGCCGGCGTGGCACGCCCATTTTTTGGGCACCCCTGCCTTGCCCGGCGGGTGGCGGTCACAGGCCGCACAGGGCCATGAGCCCTTCCCATCCGACGACGAGTTGCGGGCGCAAATAGCCCAGGAAGGCTACCGCAAGCACGGTGCCAAGCAAAGCATAGGCAAGGACCGCCCGCCAGGCGCGCCCGCGCCTCCCGGATTGCCCCTGCCGGTTGCGATCGGCCATGGACCTGCCTCCTGTTCCCGGCCGTGTTCATGCCGGCACCAATGCGCGCTCGCGCACGGGCATACACAGCGCCGCCGCGACCAGACCGAGCGCGACCGAAATCCACCAGACCGCATCGTAGCTGCCGGTGGCGACGTACAGCTTGCCGCCTAGCCAGACACCGACGAAGCTGCCGATCTGGTGGCCGAAGAATACGATACCGGTCAGGGTCGACGCATAGCGCATGCCGTAGATATGTCCTACCAGCGCGGTGGTCAACGGCACGGTCCCCAGCCAGACCAGCCCGATCAAGGCCGAGAACGCATACAGCACCGCCGGCGTCAGCGGCAGCAGGATCAGCAGCATGATCGCCGCCGAGCGCGTCGCGTACAGCAGCGCCAGCAGGTGCTTCTTGCTGTGGCGGCCGCCCATCCGGCCGGCCCAGTACGAGCCGAACACGTTGAACAGGCCGATGAGCGCGATGGCCAGCGCGCCGTCCGAGGCCTTCAGGCCGCCGTCCACCACGAAGGCCGGCAGATGCAGCGTGATGAAGGCCGTGTGGAAGCCGCAGACCGCGTAACTCCAGAACAGGAAGTGGTAGGAACCGTGCCCCATGGCCTGGCGTACCGCCGCGCCCAGCGACTGCGCGCCGGCGACATGCGCCGGCTTGCCCGTCAGCCGCGTGGCCAGCGGCAGCGCCAGCAGCATCAGCGCCGACAGCGCCCACAGCGCGCCGGTCCAGTCGAAATGATCGATCAGCAATTGCCCGGCGGGCACGACCACGAACTGCCCCATGGAGCCGCCCGCGCTGGCGATGCCCATCGCGGTGCTGCGGCCCTCGGGCGGCACGGCGCGCGCCACCACCGGCAGCAGCACGGCGAATGTCGTGCCGGCCTGCCCCAGTCCGACCAGCACGCCGGCGCACAGGTACAGCATGGCCTCGGACCCGGCGTAGCGCGTGCCGACCAGGCCCAGCGCGCACAACAGCGCCGATGCGACGATGGTCCGGCCCGACCCCCACTTGTCGGCCACCGATCCCATCAGGATGGCCGAGACGCCCCACACCAGGTTCTGGATGGCGAAGGCGAGCGAGAACACGTCGCGCCCCCAGCCGTGGACCAGCCCCATGGGCTGCATGAACAGGCCGAAGGTCGCGCGCACGCCCATCGCGAACAACAGCACGAGCGACGCGCAGACGACGATGCTTCCTGAGCGGGACGAGGGAGTCGGTGACGAAAGAGGCTGCGGCGGCATGAAGGACTGGATGATGGAAAATCGCGGCGCCGGTGCGTGCGCGACCGGCCACGGCCTGCGCATTGTAGTCGCACCGCTCCCGCTACGCCGGCTCGCGGCCCGGCGCCTGGTCCAGCAGGCGCTCGACGATGGCCAGGATCTGCCCCGCGGCGTCGCCGATGTGGCGCTCCAGCACCGATCGGGCCTCGTCGGCCCGGCGCTCGCGGCACAGCGAGACCAGGGCCAGGTGCTCCTGGTGGGCCTGCTGCCGGATCGGGGCGTTGACCACCTGGAAGCGGAAATAGCGCTCGGACTTCTCGTGCAGGCCGCGCACGATGGCCAGGGCGGCCGGCCGCTGGGCCGCCCGGTACAGGCCTTCGTGCAATTGCCAGTTCAACTGGCCCCACTGATCGGGCCCCGCCGTGTCCATGCGCGCCACGCATTGTTCGGCCCGCGCCAGTTCCTCTTCCGATATCCGCGCGGCCGCCTCGTGGATCAGCCAGGGCTCCAGGCGCAGGCGAATGTCGAACAATTCCTCGACCTCGGCGCGCGACAGCATGGAGACGAAGGCCCCCCGGTGGGGAATGGCGTCCACCAGGCCCTCGGCGCTGAGCTGGCGGATGGCTTCGCGGACCGGAATCCGGCTCACGCCCAATTCGTCGGCCAGCAATTCCTGGCGCAGCGGCGAGCCGGGAGGGATCGCCCCCGACAGGATGCGGTCGCGCAGCGCCTCGGCCACCAGTTCGGACGTGGTCCGGCGCACGAGCCGGTTGCCGGAGGACGGCCGGGCGGGAGGGGAAGACGGGGGCAGGTCGTTTCTGGGCATGGCGAAGGCAGAGATGACGGGGTCCAGGTAAACCCCGACAGACGCGCCACGGACACGGGGGTTTAAATAGAAGTATATTGGATCCACTATCCAACAGCCACCGGTCATCTACCGTTGGCTGATGACGGCCTTCATGGCCGTTTTTCGTAGACTTTCAAATTGGATCCAATATAAAGTAGTCAATATCCTCGAAAGATTCCAAGGAGTGTCCGCATGACCATCCGATGGCAAGGCGTGTTTCCCGCCGTCACGACCAAGCTCAAGCCCGACTATTCACTGGATGCCGACGCCATCCGCGCCGGCCTGGAACGCCTCATCGCCCGCGGCGTGAACGGCGTGCTGATGATGGGCATGGTGGGCGAGAACGCGCAGTTGTCGCCCCGGGAAAAGCAGGAAGTGCTGCGCATCGCGCTGGATACGGTGAAGGGGCGCGTGCCGGTGCTCTCCGGCGTGGCCGAGACCAGCACCGAGCGGGCCGCCGCCTTCGCCCGCGACGCCCACGCGCTGGGCGTGGACGGCCTGATGGTGTTCCCCGGCCTGACCTACAAGTCGGATGCCGACGAGACCGTGGCCTTCTACCGGACGGTGGCGCAGGCCTCGCCCCTGCCCATCCTGCTCTACAACAATCCCCGCGGCTACGGCGTGGATCTCACGCCCGACGTGGTGGCCCGCCTGCTGGAAGAGCCCACCATCGTCGCGCTCAAGGAAGAGTCCTACGACACCACGCGCGTCACCGATCTCATCACCCGCTTCGGCGATCGCCTGGCCGTGGTCTGCGGCGTCGACGACCTGGTGGTCGAAAGCGCCGCGCTGGGCGTCCGGTGCTGGGTGTCGGGCATGGCCAACGCGGTGCCGCGCGAATCCGTGGACCTGCTCGCGCTGGCCGCGGCGGGGGACTTCGACAAGGCCCGCCAGCTGTATCACGTGCTGACGCCGCTCTATCACCTGGATACCGTGGTCAAGCTGGTGCAGCACATCAAGCTGGCCGAGCACCTGATCGACGGCACAGCGGAAACCGTCAAGCCGCCCCGGCTCCCGTTGTCGGGCGCCGAACGGGAACGCACCATCGCCATCGTCCGCGAGACCCAGGCCGGCCTGCGCCGGCTGGGATACGACTACTGACTCCCCCGCCCCCAAGGCGCCTGGCGCCACCGGGGGCTTTCCCACAGCAGAAGGACCGCACCATGAACCTCGCCCGCCTGCTTTGCGCCTCGCTTGCCAGCCTGTCCATGCTGGCTTCGTCCTGGGCCGCCGGCTATCCGACCAAGCCCGTGGAGCTCGTCGTCGCCTACCAACCCGGCGGCGGCAGCGACAACACCGCCCGTGCCATCGCCGACGCGGTGCGCCCCATCTTTCCGCAGTCCGTCTACGTGGTCAACAAGCCCGGCGCCAGCGGCTCTATCGGCTGGTCCTACGTGGCCACCGGCCCGGCCGACGGGTACCGCCTGGTCCTCATGACGCCGGAGATGCTGGTCGTGCCGCTGATGGGCATAGGCAAGACCAGCGTGGACGAATTCCAGCCCATCGCCCGCTTCACCGACGATCCGTCGTCGATCACGGTACGCGCCGACGCGCCGTGGCACACCATCCAGGAGTTCCTGGCCTATGCCAAGGCCAACCCCGGCCGCGTCGCGATCTCGAACGCCGGCAACGGCACGGTGCCGCACATGGCGGCCGCGGCGCTGGGAGAATCGGTGGACATCGCGTTCACGCACGTCCCCTACCAGGGATCGGCGCCGGCCATCATGGGCCTGCTGTCGGGCGACGTGCAGGCCACCACGGTGGCCTACGCGGAACTGCGCCAGCATGTGGAAACCGGCAAGCTGCGCACGCTAGCGGTGATGTCGGAGAAGCGGATCGAGACGCTGAGCCAGGTTCCGACCTTCAAGGAACTGGGCCACGACCTGCTGTTCAGCGTGTGGCGCGGCGTGGGGGTCCCCAAGGGCACCCCCGCCGAGGCGGTGGAGAAATGGCGCGCGGCGGCCCGGACCCTGTCGCAGTCGACCGAGTTCCAGACCACCATGCGCAAGCAGAACCTGACGCCGGCCTACGCCGACCTGTCCGAGTTCTCGTCCGACGTGGCCAGGCAGGGCCAGGCCTTCAAGACCCTGGTGCCCAAGCTCAACCTCAAGCAGTAATGCGCGAAGGGCGGCCCGAAGAACATCCGGGCCGCCCGCGGGCCATCAGTCGATGATGATGTTGGCCTTCTGGATGACCGGCCGCCAGAGCTGGATCTGGTCCTTGATGTACTGGCCGAATTCCTCGGGCGTGTTGTACATCGGCTCCAGCCCTTCCTTGCGGAACTGCTCCAGGGTTTCCGGATTCTTCAGCACCGCCACGATCTCCTTGTTCAAGCGATCCACGATGGGCTTGGGCGTGCCCGCGATGGTCAGGAGGCCATACCACTGGCTGGCCTCGAAACCTTCGAGGCCCTTGGTCTCGCTGATGGTCGGCACGTCGGGCAATTGCGGCAGGCGCTTGGCGGTGGCCACGGCGATGGGGCGCAGGCGGCCGGCCTGGAAGAACGGCGCAAGCGGCGGATAGCCGGTCAGCACCAGCGAAGTCACGCCGCCGACCAGGTCGTTCAGCGCGGGCGCCGTTCCCTTGTAGGGCACGTGCTGGATCTGGATGTTGGCCTTGAGCTTGAAGTATTCGGTGGCCAGGTGGGCCGCGCTGCCGTTGCCGCCCGAGGCGTAGTCGTAGCCGTTGGGCTTGGCGCGCACGGCCTTGATCAGTTCGTCCACCGTGCGCACGTCCAGCTTGGCCGGGTTGACCGCCAGCACGTTGGGCACGCCGGCCACCAGCGAGATCGGGGCGAAATCCTTCACCGGATCGTAGGGCAGGCGGCGATACAGCGTGGCATTGGCGCCGAAGGTGCCGATGGCGCCCATGATCAGGGTGTAGCCGTCGGCCGGCTGCGACTTGGCGTACTGCGTGCCCACGATGCCGCCCGCGCCGGGCTTGTTCTCGACCACGATGGGCTGGCCGAGCGCCGCGCCCAGCTGCTTGCTCATGACGCGCGCGATGATGTCGGTGCTGCCGCCCGGCGTGAACGGGACGACCAGGGTGATGGGCCGGGACGGATAGTTGTCGGCCGCATGCAGCGGAGCGGCGAAAGCGGCGCAGATGATGGCCGAGGTGACGACTTGCTTGAACATGACGATGGGTCTCCTGTGTGTATTGATATATGGGCGGCGAGCCCGCCGCCCCGTGGCTCAGGGACGGGCGCCCCGGGCCTCGATGCGCCGCTGGCGCGCGATCAGCCTTCGGGCCCGTTCGATGACCGGAATGTCGATCATCCTGCCGTCCAGCTGGAACGACGCGCGGCCTTCGGCCTGCGCCTGCTCCGCCGCCTCGATGACGCGCGCGGCATGCGCGACGTCCTCGGGCCGCGGCCCGTACTCCTCGTTGACGATGGCGACCTGCCCCGGATGCACGCAGCTCGCGCCGTCGAAACCGAACTGGCGCGAGCGCCTGACCATGGCGCGGAACCGGTCCCAGTCGGAAAAATCGGCCACGGTGCCGATATAGCCCAGCGGCATGACGCCGGCGGCGCGCGCCGCCAGGATCATTCGCTGCTTGGGCATCAGCAGCGCCTCGTCGGTGGGCTCGAAGCCGCCGTTCAGGGCGAAGTCCTCGCCCCCTATGTTGATGGCCGCCACGCGCGGCGAGGCGCGGGCGATGTCGGTCATCTCCTCGAACGCCTCGGGCGTCTCGATCATGACCAGGAAACGGGTGTGTCCCATGGCCAGGCCACGGTCCGCCTCCAGCTCGGTCACCAGTTCGTCCAGCAGCCGCACGTGCGACGGGCCGTCCACCTTGGTGATGGCGATCCCGTCCACGTCCGCGCCCACGCTGGCCTCGACGTCGCGCACGCACAGGCCGAGCGGGCGGTTCACCCGCACCAGCACGTCGGCCCCGCCGCGCCGCACCTGCGCGGCGGCGGCCGCGACCGCTTCGCGCGCCACGGCTTTCTCGGAAGCCGGCACGCTGTCCTCGAGGTCGAGCATGATGGCATCCGCGCCGCGGGTGTGCGCCTTCTCGATGAAGCGCGGCACGTTCGCCGGCACATACAGCAGCGATCGCCAGACCGGCAGCTCGCGCTGCCTGGCTTGTTCGGCCATGCTCGTCATCGTGCCTCCTCCCGCGTGGCGGCGTGATCGACCGTGGCGCCGCTGGCCACCATGGCCTGGATGTCCTCCTCGCCCAGGCCGGCGTCGCGCAACAGTTCGATGCTGTGCTCGCCGATGTGCGGCGCGGGCCACTTGAGAGCCGGCTCGTAGGTCGAGAAACGGACCGGATTGCGCAGGTTGGTGATCGTGCCTTCGGTGGGATGCTCGACCTTCTGGAACAGCCCCGTGTCGGCCAGGTGCGGATCGTCCAGCACCGAATCCAGCGTGTGCAGCGGCATCGCGGGAATGTCGGCGGCCTCCAGGATCTCCAGCCATTCGGCCGTGGTCCGCGTCGCGAACACCTCGTTGCGGATGCGGAACATCTCGCCGATGTTCTCGAAACGGGCGCGTTTCTCGGCAAAGCGCGGATCGGTCCGCAACTCGGGGCGGCCCATCGCCTCGAACATCGCGAAGACTTGCGCGTCGGTATTGGCGGTCACGCAGATATAGCCGTCGGCGGTGCGGACCGGCCGCGAATTGGGGTCCAGCAGGCGCGAGTCGCCGGTGGCGCCCAGCGGCGGATCGAAGGTCTTCAGGAACATGTGCTCGGCCAGCACGAAGGCGGTCATGCTCTCGAACATGGGCACCTCGACCACTTGCGGGCCGCCGTGCCGCAACCGCTGCACCACCGCCATCAGGATGCTGTTGGCCACCATCACCCCCACGGTACGATCGGCGATGACCATGGGCACGAAACGCGGCTGGCCGTCGCCGCCGTTGTTGATGGCAGCCAGGCCCGAGGCGCCCTGGATGATGGAATCGTAGGCGGGCTTGTCGCGGTAGCGACCTTCCTGGCCGAAGCCCACCACGCTGCAATAGATCAGGTCGGGCTTGAGCCGGATCAGGTCCTCGGCCGACAGGCCCAGGCGCGCCGCCGCCGACGGCCGCATGTTGTGCACCACCACGTCGGCCGACGCGATCAGCTTCTTCAGGGCATCGAGCGCGCCGGGTTTCTTCAGGTCCAGCGCCAGGCTCTTCTTGTTGCGGTTCAGGTGCAGGTATTTCGCCGCCATGCCGGGCGTGGGAGAACGCCCGCCTATCCAGCGCGCCAGATCGCCCGAGGGATGCTCGATCTTGATGACCTCGGCGCCGAAGTCCGCCAGGAACTGCGTCGCGTAGGGCCCCACCACCACCTGCGTCAGGTCGACGATGCGCAGGCCTTCCAGCGGCGCGCGGCCCGCCTGCTGCGATACGGATGCCGTCATGCCGACTCCTTCGTGGCCGAGCCTTGCAGCGTGGTCTTGCCCGCTTCGGTCACGACGCGGAACTCGATCGCGCCGGGCGCTTCGCCCGCGCGGCTCTCGACGCGGAAGGGCACGCCCTCGAACAGCGGCGAGGTATTGCGGGTGGTCAGGCTCGACAGGCGCGCGCCGCCCCAGGCCTCGTGCAGGTGCTCGGCGGCGCAGAGCGCCCCCAGGCCGCCGTTGACCACCAGGCCGGGATAGCCTTCGACCTGGGTGGCATAGGGCTGGTCGTAGTGGATGCGGTGGCCGTTGAAGCACAGCGCGCTGTAGCGGAAGATCATCACGGCATCGGCCACGATGGTGTCGGACCGGTGCAGGGCCTCGAAGGCGGGCGCGGCGGCAGCCTTGGCCGCGCCGCCGTCCTTGGCCAGGGTGCTGTCGCGGTAGACCACGTCCTGCTCCTCGACCACCACGGTGCCGGCGGCATTGCTGACGACGTGGCGCACGGTAACGAACACCAGCGGTCCGGAACTGCCCTGCTTGGGGGTGATCGAGGCGATGGTGGACACCCGCTCGAGTTCGTCGCCGATGCGGATGGGCGCGACGAACTGGATGCGCTTGCCGGCGAACATGCGCTTGGGCAGCGGCACGGGCGGCAGGAAGTCGCCCAGCGCCGGATGGCCGTCGCGGCCGAGCTGGGAGCGCGGCACGACGCGCGGGAAGAGCACGCTATACCACATCTGCGGGAATTCGGCGCCCCGGGCGAACGCGGCGCCGCGCGAGGACTCGATGGTGGCCGACAGGCGTTCGGCCAGTTGGGGGGTGACGACGTCGGCGTTCGTCTCGCTGCGGCCCACCCAGGCTTGCAACGCGTCGAGTGCCGCGGGCGTGGTGTCGGAGGTCACGATGGTGTCTCGCTGGAGTTCTGTAGTACGGCGCCCATCGTAGACCCGCCCCTCGTTTCCGAGAAATGATAAATTGCGGATGTCTATTCCATTTTGGAAACGTACTCCTGGAATACCCCCATGAAACTCCAGCAAGTGCGCGCCTTCTGCGCCGTCATCGACCATGACATGAGCGTGTCGCGGGCGGCGCGGGCCCTGCACACCACCCAGTCGGCGGTCAGCAAGCAGATCGGCCAGTTGGAGGACAGCCTGGGCGTGGCGCTGCTGATTCGCGCCAAGAGCCGCATCCTGGGGCTGACCGACGTGGGCCGGCAGGTGCTGCAATGCATGCGCGGCATCCTGGCGGCGACCGAGGATATCTCGCTGATCGTGGCCGACCACCGGCGCGAGGCCGGCGGCCGGCTGGCCATCGCCACCACGCACACGCACGCCCGCTACGCGCTGCAGGACATCGTGCCGGGCTTCACCCGGCGCCACCCGGGCGTGGGCCTGCACCTGGTCCAGGCCACGCCGTCCGAGATCGCCGACCTGGTGGCCACCGGCGAAGTCGACCTGGGCCTGTCCACCGCGCCGCAGATCCTGCCGCCTTCGCTGGCCACCATCCCCTGCTACCAGCTCAAGCACGTGCTGATCGGCGAGCGCGGCCATCCCGTGTTCGAGACGTCGCCCTTGACACTGGAGGCCATTGCCCGCCACCCGCTCATCACCTACAGCGAACAGCACGCCATCGGCCGGCGGGTGAACGAAGCCTTCGCCGCCGCCGGCCTGTCGCCCAAGATCGCCATGCGCGGCACCGACGTGGAGATCATGAAAAGCTATGCGGCCACCGGCGTGGGCCTGGCCGTCATCCCGCTGATCGCCTATTCCCGCACGCGCGACCGCAAGCTCGACGCGCGCCCGGTGGACCACCTGTTCCCGACCAGCATCGTCTACGCGCTGGCCCGGCGCGGCGCGTACTGGCCGCGCCACCTGTACGAGTTCGTCGGCAAGCTGGCGCCGGACCTGACGCCCGCCGCGATCGAAGAGGCGTTGCTGAGCACCGAGCCGCCGGCCTGATGCGCATTCCGCATGCAAAAGCGGAAAAATGAAAATGGTTTTTGGAAACGGTTGTTTTCGCGTGGCGGCGATCCTAGAGTGATTTCCGACGGCGGCCATCCCGGGCCGCCCCCCCGGATATCGCCCACGCCATGCGCCGCCGCACCCAGCCGCCCGCCAACGTCACCGCCCTGGAACGCGGATTCGCCGTACTCGACTGCTTCGCGCGCGCCGCGGGCCCGCTGGGCAACGGCGACATCGCCGAAGCCACCGGCATACCCCGCCCCACCGCCTATCGCCTGATCTCCACGCTGGTCGCGCTGGGCCAGCTGCGACCCTGTCCGGACTCCGACAAGTACGAACTGGCCGCCGGCGTGGTGCGCCTGGCGCAATCCTTCCTCGGCGCGATCGACGCCCGCCGCCTGGTGCGGCCGCACCTCGTGGCGCTGGCCGAGGCATGCGGCGCCTCGGCTTTCCTGGGCCTGCGCGACGGCACCGACATCCTGGTGGTCGAGGCGGCCCGCGCGCGATCGGCCGTGGCCTTCCTGGGCGCCGACGTCGGCACCCGCATGTCGCTGGCCAGTTCGGCGCTGGGACGGGCCTGGCTATCGGGCGTGGATGCGCTGACCTGCGCCACCGTCGGCGCCGATACGCTGGCCGCCGGCAGCACCGTGACCGCCTCGCGCCTGGACGCGGCGCTGCGCAAGGCGCGCCGGCTGGGCTACGCGGCCTCGCAGGGCGAATGGCACGCACAGATCAATGCCGTGGCCACGCCGGTGCGCGCGCCCAGCGGCGAGGTCTTCGCCATCAATTGCGGCGGCCCCTCGTTCCTGATCACGCCCGACAAGCTGCACGACCTCGTCATTCCCCGGCTGCTGCGCGCGGCGGCCGACTTCGCCGACGAAATCGGCGGCATTTCCGGCCCCGCGCTGACCGCGGCCGTGCCGCCCGTTCCCCGCAAACGGATGGCCGCCTCGTCGGCGTAGGGCCATCCGCCCCCCACGACCAGAAAACAGAAGGAGACACCCATGCCCGACTTTCCTCCCCGCCCGGGGCGGCGCACCGCGCTTGCCGCGCTGCTCGCCGCGGCGGCCGCGCCCCGCCTCTCGGCCGCCCAGGACGAGAACTGGCCCAATCGCCCCGTCAAGCTCATCGTGCCCTTCGCGCCCGGCGGGCCGACCGACACGATCGCCCGCATGCTGGCCGAGAAGATGCAGGCCGCCTGGCAGCAACCCGTCGTGGTCGACTACAAGCCGGGCGGCGGCACCATCACCGGCACCAATACGGTCGCCAAGGCGCCGGCCGACGGCTACACGCTGGGCATGGCCATCAGCGCGCTGATGATCAATCCCAGCATGCAGCCCTCGCTGCCCTACGACACGCGCAAGGACCTGGCCGCCGTCTCGCAGGTCGCGCTGACGCACTTCGGCCTGTTCGCGCACCCCTCGCTGCCGGTCGACACCGTGCCCGAACTGATCGCCTATGCCAGGAAGAACCCGGGCAAGCTCAGCTACGCCACGCCGGGCGTGGGCACGGGCACGCACCTGGCCGGCGAACTGCTGGCCCACATGGCGGGCATCGAGCTGGTGCACGTGCCTTACAAGGGCAGCAGCCCGGCGCAGCAGGACGTGGTGGGCGGACGCGTGCCGCTGCTGTTCGACGTGATGTTCTCGGCCATGCCCTACGTCGAGGACAAGCGGCTCAAGCTGATCGCGCTCGCCAGTCCCAAGCGGGCCGCGAGCCATCCCGACATTCCGCTGATCGCCGAGACCGTGCCGGGCTTCTCGGCGATGAGCACGATCGGCATCGTCGAGCCCGCGGGCGTCCCCGCCGCGCTGCGGCGGCGCGTCGGCGCGGACATCGGACGCATCGTGAAGGCACCGGACCTGGCGGCGCGCATGCAGCAGCTGGGCATGGAGCCGGTGGGCTCGACCCCCGAGCAATACGCCGCGCTGATCGACGCCGAAATCGACAAATGGGCCAAGGTGGTCAAGACCGCCGGCATCAAGATCGAATAGATTCCCCACAAGGAGAAATCCATACCATGGCACTTACGCTCACGCCCCTGACGCCCGGCTTCGTCGCCGAAGCCTCGGGACTGGACCTCGCCCGGCCGCTGGATGCGGCCGCCGTCCGCGCCATCGAAAAAGCGATGGACGACTACGCCGTGCTGGTGTTCCGCGACCAGCCGCTGGACCAGGACCAGCAGATCCGCTTCGCCAAGAGCTTCGGTCCGCTGGACCTGGGGCTGCGCAAGGTCAAGGGCGGCGCCCACCGCTTCGACCACGCGGAACTGGCGGACATCTCGAACGTCACCGTCGACGGCTCGGTCGCCGGCCGCGAACACGCCAAGATCGTCGGCAACATCGCCAACCAGCTCTGGCACAGCGACAGCTCGTTCCAGCGCCCGCGGGCCAAGTATTCGATGCTGTCGGCGGTGGTCGTGCCGCAGGACGGCGGCCAGACGGAATTCGCCGACCTGCGCGCCGCCTACGACCATCTGCCGGAGGCCATGAAGGCCGCCATCGGCGACCTCCAGGCCGTGCACTACGCCCTGCACTCGCGCTTCCTGCTGGGCGACACCGACTATACCGAGGCCCAGCGCAATGCCCTGCCTCCGGTGCGCTGGCCGCTGGTGCAGACCGATCCGCGCTCCGGCCGCAAGATCCTGTTCGTGGGCATCCACGCCTGCGAAGTCGTGGGCATGACCGTGGCCGAGGGCCGCATGCTGCTGCTCGACCTGCTCGAACACGCGACCCAGCGCGAGTTCGTCTACCGCCACGCGTGGCGCGTGGGCGACCTGGTCATGTGGGACAACACCGCCACCCTGCATCGCGGCCGGCGCTTCGACTTCGCGCAGCGGCGCGAGCTGCGGCGCGCGACCACCGAGGAAGTGCAGTTGTCGGCCGAGGCGCGCGCGGCGGCCTGACCCTGCCGCTACTTGCCGTGCTCGGCCGCGATCGGCCGGGTCTCGCCGGTCTCCACCAGGCTGCGGGTGGCGTCCGGCGAGCCGTAGATCCACAGGATCTTCATCGGCCGCGTCGCCGACAGGTTGCGGAAGCGGTGCGGCACGCCCGGCGGAATGTAGGTCGCGTCGTGCGCCTTGAGCGGGTGGGACTCGCCGTCGATGTCGAGCACGGCCTCGCCCTCGATCAGCACGACGCTTTCCTCGCAGTTGTGGAAATGGAAGGGAATCTGCGCGCCGGCCTCGAATTCGGTGTAGCCGGTCAGGAAACCCTGGGCGCCGACCTGGCGCCCGACCAGCGGCGTGGTGCGCGCGCCGCCGCCGCGGTCGTGGACGGGCAGTTCGGCGGCCTTGAGCAGGACGGCCCGGGATGGCGTGACGTTCATCGTGGGTTCCTCGGCCTCAGTTGGACTGGATGTTGCCGTCGCGGATCAGTTGCTGGTACAGGTCGAAGTTGCCGCGCGTGGCGGCGCCGAATTCGTCGGGGCCGATGCCGCGCAGGGTCATGCCCAGCGGCGCCAACTGCGCCTTCACGTCGGACGCGGCCAGGGCCTTCACCACGCTCTGGTGCAGGCGGTCGACGATGGGCCGGGGCGTCCCGTGCGGCGCGACGATCGTGGCCCACGAGTCGAAGAAGAACCCGGGCAGGCCGGAGGTGTCCACCGTCGGCACCCCGGGGAACTGCGCCAGCGGCTCCTTCGTGGATACCGCCAGCAGCTTCACCTTGCCGCCCTGGATCAACCCCGCCACCGTTCCCAGCCCCTGGAATCCCGCCTGCACTTCCTTGCCCGCCACCGCCACGGCGCCGGGCGTCGCGCCCTTGTAGGGCACGTGCACGATGTCCAGGCCGGCCTTGCGGGCGAACAGCGCCATCGCGATGTGCTGCGGACTGCCGTTGCCGCCCGAGCTGTAGTTGATGCGGCCGGGGTTGGCGCGCGCATCGGCGATGAAATCGGCCGCGGTCTTGTAGGGGGAGTCGGCCGGCACCACCAGCCCCCACTCGACCGTCGCCACCAGCGACACCGGATCGAAGTCCTTCAGGGGATGCCACGGCATGCTGGGATAGATGTGCGGGATCATGGTGAGGATGCTGTCGTTGAAGCCGCCCAGCGTGTAGCCGTCCGGCGCGGCCTTGGCCACCTTGTCCGCGCCGATCAGCCCGGACGAGCCGGGAATGTTCTCGACCACGAAGGGCTGGCCCAGGTCCTCGGACATCTTCTGGACCACGATCCGGACCGCCTTGTCCACCGCGGAGCCCGCGGCCAGCGGGATCACCATGCGGACGGGCTTGGCGGGATAGGCGTCGGCTGCCCGCGCGGGGGTGCCCGCGCAGACCAGCAGCGCCATGCCCACGCTTGCGATGATGGACTTCATGTCTGTCTCCTCCCCCGTCTGTGCGGGTGGTGTCTGGGAACGAATCTGCGGTCAGCTGGCCAGGAGCGGAATCTCCAGTTCCCTGGCCAGCTGGTCCAGCTCGGCCGCCACGCCGCGGGAAACGGGAATGCCCGTTTCCCGGTAGTGCCGGCGGCGCACGTGGCTCTGTTCGCCGGGCATCCAGATGCGCTCGGTGCCGGGCATGCGGGCGCTGCCGCGCAGGTCTCCCACCAGCCGGTCGACCGCCTCCTTGAAGCCCTGCACCGGGCCGAAGGCGGCCAGGTTCAGGACCAGCATGGCCTGGCCGGTATTGGTCGGCGTGACGTGGTCCTTGTTGAAATCGACGACGTCCCGCCCCATCGCGGCACCGTTCAGCGTGCCGGCCAGCAGGCCAACCATCAGGGCCAGGCCATAGCCCTTGTGGCCGCCTATGGGCATCAGGAAACCCTCGTCCGAACGCGTGGGGTCAAGCAGCGGCCGGCCCTCGCGGTCGATCATCCAACCCTCGGGCATCATCTCGCCGCGCTTGGCCTTGGCCTTGACCTTGCCATAGGCCGCCACCGTGGTCGCCATGTCCAGCACCACCGGCGGCTCGTCGCCCGCCGGCACGCCGACCGAGATGGGATTGGTCGACAGCAGCATGTCGGTGCCGCCCCAGGGCGGCAGGTGATTGGCGTTGCCCACCGCGAAATAGATGCCGACCATGTCGTGCCGCAGCGGCATGGCCGAGTACAGCGAGGCCGGGCCGGCATGGTTGCTGCGGCGCGTGCCCACCCAGGCCGCACCCTGGGTCCTGGCCTTGTCGATGGCGATTGCGGTCGCGCGCGACACCACCAGGTGTCCCATGCCGTTGTCGCCGTCCACGACGGCCATGCCCGGCATGTCGGCCACCACCCGGATGTCGGGCCGCACGTTGATGCCGCCCGACCGGATCCGCCTGACGTATTGGGGCAGGCGGATGACGCCGTGGCCGTCCGAGCCCTGCAGGTCGGCCTGGGCCATCAGGCCCGCCACGGTGGCGGCATCGCCCTCGGGCAGCCCCGCTCGCCGCAGCGCCGCGGCAATGAATCGCTCCAGTTGTTCCAGGGAAACCGATATCGAATTGCTATCTACACCCATGTCCGTCCATGCCACAGCGCGTTGACGGCCAATGCTAGAGAGCGCCAGGGCGGAAATCCAATACAGAATTCGCTCCGGGCCATATCATCCTGATATGGTTTATCGGGGGCAGCCATGAATCTGCGCACCTTGCGGTACTTCGTCGCCATCGTCGACGCCGGCAGCCTGAGCGCGGCCGCGCAGGCCATCTCCATCGCCCAGCCCGCGCTCAGCCGCCAACTGCGCGAGCTGGAACGGGAAATGGGCCAGCCCCTGCTGATACGAGGCGCGCGCGGCGTGCGGCTGACGGCCGCGGGGCTGACGCTGTACGAGTCCGCGCAGCGCATGCTGGCCGAGGCGGCCCGGCTGCGCCGGCAGATGACGCAGCGCCCGGCCAGCGCCGCCACCACGGTCACCATCGGCATCTCGCCCACCCTGGCCGCGGTGCTGGTGCCGGGCCTGTTCGAACAATCGCGGCGGGGCCTGGACGGCATCCGCATCAAGGTGCGCGAGGCCTTCACGCCCTCGCTGCTGGAATGGGTGGAACGTGGAATGGTGGACATGGCCGTGGTCACCAACCCCAGTCCAGGCGGTGCGCTGGCCCTGCAGCCGCTGCTGGGCGAACCCTTCGCGCTGGTCGCCAACGTCGCGCTGGGCCTGGGCCCCGTCATCCCGGCCACGCAGTTGCATCGCATGCCGCTGCTGATGACCTCCTTGCACCGCGACATCGTGGACAGGCAATTGATGCCGCTGGGCGTGGACCTGCGATTGGAGGCCGAGATCGACTCGGTCGACGCCATCCGGGAACTCGTCTGCCGGGGCCGCTGGGCCACCATCATGCCGATCTCGGTGTTCAAGGACCTGGTTGCCGCGGGCCGGGTGACCGGCTCGGAAATCACCGGCGTGCAACTGAACCGCATGCTGGTGCTGGCGCGCCGCATCGAGCGGGACAGCCCGGCGGCCTACGACGCGGTGCAGGACCTGCTGCACGCGGAATTCGCGCGGCTCAATCGCGCCAATGTATTCGGCATATCGAACCTGGGCGGGCCATTCGCTGGCGAACGGGATGCCATGCGGGCAGGAGAGTGACGGGGAAAGGGCGCAGGAACGACGAGGGGCGGCGGGTGGCGTCCCCACCAGGAATCGAACCTGGATCTGATTCTTAGGAGGAACCTGTTCTATCCATTGAACTACAGGGACGCAAGCCCGCTACTGTAACAGCAGAAAGGCCCCCGGGACAAGAATCGCCTTGCCGGTGCAAGCCATGTGAGAATGCGGTCAACGGACCGGGCGAGAACGCGCCGACACCACATCCAGCGAGGTGCCCATGGACCTGTTCCGCGTCAAGAGCATAGACAGCATGCTGGCGCAGCGCGAGACGGCGGGCTTGCGCAAAAGCCTGTCCACCTTCGACCTCGTCATGCTGGGCGTGGGCGCGGTCGTCGGCTCGGGCATCTTCATCCTGACCGGCACCGGCAGCCTGATCGCCGGCCCCGCGCTGTCGCTGTCCTTCGTCCTGGCCGCCATCGCCTGCTTTTTCTCGGCGCTGTCCTATGCCGAATTCTCGTCATCGCTGCCCGTATCGGGCTCGGTCTACACCTATGTCTACGCCACGCTGGGTGAACTGCCCGCCTGGCTGATCGGCTGGATCCTGATCCTGGAGTTCGGCCTGGCGGCCTCGGCCGTCGCCGCTGGCTGGTCCGGCTACCTGCAATCGCTGATCGCCGGCTTCGGCCTGCACCTGCCCGAGGCGCTGCGCGCCGCGCCGGGCGCGGTGGCCGGCAGCGCGTCGCTGTTCAACCTGCCGGCCTTCCTCGTCCTGGCCGCCATCACCGCCCTGCTCTCGCTCGGCGTGCGCCAATCCAAGCGCGTCAACAACGCGATGGTAGTGATCAAGATCCTGGTGGTGGTGCTGTTCATCGCCGCCGGCGCCACCCACGTGCGAACCGAGAACTGGACGCCCTTCATGCCCTACGGCATGAGCGGCGTCTATGCCGGCGCCGCGCTGATGTTCTATGCGTTCATCGGCTTCGACGCGGTCGCGTCCTCGGCCGAGGAAGTCAGGAATCCGCAGCGGTCGCTACCCCTCGGCATCCTGGGCTCGCTGCTGATCTGCACCGTGCTGTACGTGCTCGTGACCCTGGTCATGACCGGTATCGTGCCTTACCAGGACTTCACCGCCAATTCCGACCACCCGGTCTCGCTGGCCTTGCAGCGCACCGGGCAGCTGGGCCTGGCCGGCGTGGTCGACCTGGGCGCGATCCTGGGCATGACGACGGTCATCCTCGTCATGAGCTACGGCCTGACGCGCATCCTCTACGCCATGGCGCGCGACGGCCTGCTGCCACGGCGGCTGGCCAGCCTGCATCCGCGCCATGCGACGCCCTTCACGTTGACGTGGACCGTCGGACTGGCCTTCGCGCTGATCGCCGGGCTCATCCCCCTGGCGGTGCTGGCCGAGCTGATCAACATCGGCACGCTGACCGCCTTCGCGCTGATCTCGCTGGCGGTCATCGTCCTGCGCAGGACCCATCCGGAACTGCGCCGCGGCTTCCGCTGCCCCGGCGTCCCCTACGTCCCGCTCGCGGCCGTCGTCTGCTGCGTCTTCCTGATCGCGCACCTGGACCGGATCACCTGGCTGGCCTTCTGCGTATGGCTGCTGGCGGGCCTCGCGGTGTATTTCCTGTATTCGCGCCGCAAGGCCGTGCTGGCCGGCGAACCGGTCACGCCGCCTGGACGCTGATCGCCGGCACCTCGAAGGCTTCCACCCGCGGCGCCTCGCCTTCCCACTTGCGGATCTCCACCAGCGCCGACAGCGCGCTGGGCGCCTGCGCCAGGCGCGAGGTACCCGCGTCCAGGGTCAGCACGTTGGGATTGCCATGCCGCTCCAGCGCCGCATCCAGGGGATCGAACCACGCGCCGGTGGACATGATGGCCACGCCGCGCATCACGTCGTCCTGCACGGAGGCCGCCGCGATGCAGGCGCCGCGGTCGTTGTAGACCTTGACGAGGTCGCCGTCCCGGATCCCGCGCGCCGCCGCGTCCTCGGCCGCCATCCGCACGCGCTCGCGCCCGTGCAGCTTGTTGGCGGTGGACACGATGCCGGCGTCCAGCTGCGAGTGCAGCTTGTCGCCCGGCTGCGATGTGACCAGGTGCAGCGGAAAGCGCGCGGCCAGGTCCGCGCCCAGCCATTCGGCCGGCGGCACCCAGGCCGGATGGGGCGGGCAGTCGTCGTAGCCGAAGCCGGCGATGCGCTCGGAATAGATTTCTATGCGGCCCGACGGCGTCTTGAGCGGATGGGCGGCGGGATCGCGGCGGAACTCCTCGAACAGCACGAACTCGCGCGTCGGCTCGGGCAGTTCCAGGTGTCCCGCGCGCCAGAAGTCCTCGAAACCGGGCGCCTCGAATCCCGCCTCGCGCCACCCCGCGGCCATGCCGTCATAGATGTGGCGTATCCACTGGAACTCGTCGCGGCCGCCGGTGAAGGCCTGCTCGTAGCCGCCCATGGCGGCCAGCTCGCGATAGATGTCGAAGTCGTTGCGGCTTTGCGCATGCGGCGCCAGCGCCTGATGCATGGCCAGCACGAAGCGGTCGCGCGAGGAACCGCCGATGTCGTTGCGCTCGAGCGTGGTGGTGGCCGGCAGCACGATGTCGGCGCGGCGCGCGGTGGGCGTCCACCAGCTGTCGTGCACGACGATGGTCTGGGGCTTGCTCCAGGCGCGCACCAGGCGGTTCAGGTCCTGGTGGTGATGGAAGGGATTACCGCCCGCCCAGTAGATCATCTGGATGTCGGGGTAGACGTCCTTGCGGCCGTTGAACTCGAAAGGCTCGCCGGGCTGCAGCAGCATGTCGGCGATGCGCGCCACGGGAATCGAGCGGCCGATGGGGTTCGCTCCCGAGGACATCTCGGGCGAGGCCGCGGCCGGCCGCGGATTGCCCACGCCGTTCATGGAACCGTGGCCGAACGCGAAGCCGCCGCCGGGCAGGCCGATCTGCCCCAGCGCCGCCGCCAGCGCGATCGCCGCCCAATAGGGTTGCTCGCCGCGGTGCGCCCGCTGCAGCGACCAGGTGCAGGTCAGCATGGTGCGCGTGTCGGCCGCGCGCCGCGCCAGGGCGCGTATGTCGGCCGCCGGCACGCCGCACAGCTCCTGCGCCCACTCGGGACTCTTGGCCTGGCCGTCGGCCCTGCCCAGCACGTAGTCGGCGAAGCGGTCGAAGCCGGCGCAATGGGTCTGCACGAAATCGGCGGCGTGCCGGCCCTCGGCCAACAGCACGTGCACCATGGCCAGCATCAGGGCGGCATCCGTGTTGGGCCGGATGGGGATCCAGCGCGCATCGATGCCTTCCGGCACGTCCGCCCGGGTGGGGCTGACGACCACGAATTCGACGCCCGCTTCCCTGGCGCGCGCCAGCCAGCGCGGCGTGGAATGCTCGCCGGCGCCGCCCGAGGTGATCTGGGTATTGCGCAGCGGTATCCCGCCGAAGGCCACGAGCAGCCGCGTGTGCGCGGCCACGCTGTTCCAGTCGGTGACCCGCCCGGTGACCGGCGAATAGGTGCCGATGATGTGCGGCAGCAGGAATTGCGCCGCGCCCCAGCTGTAGTTGCCGGCCTGGTTGACGCAGCCACCGCCCGCGTTCAGGAAACGGTGGGTCTGCGTGCGCGCATGGTGCAGGCGGCCGGCCGAGGACCAGCCGTACGATCCGCCGAAGATCGACGCATCGCCATGCGTGGTCCGGATGCGCGCCAGTTCGTCGGCCACGAGCTTCAGGGCCACGTCCCATTCCACTTCCACGAACCGGTCGCCGCCACGCGCGCTGCGATCGGCGCGTTCGCGGTCGCGCAGCCATCCCTCGCGCACGGCGGGGCGGGCGATGCGCAAGGGCGAGTGGACCATGCCGGGCATGGACCGCAGGATGGGCGACGGGGCCGGATCGAGCGCGAACGGCTCGCAGGCCTGCAGGCGACCGTCGGCGACGACGGCGGTGAAGGCGCCCCAGTGGGACAGGGACGGAAAGCGTTTGACATCTACGGCCATGGCGGTCTCGGCAGGATCAAGCGTAGTCCAACGGCAGCGCCGTCGTGTATTTCAGTTCTTCCATCGCGAAACTCGAGCTGACGTCGAAGAGTTCCACGACCTGTATGAGTTTCTTGTACACCATATCGAAGCCCTGGATGTCCGGAACCACGACCTTGAGCAGGTAATCGATCTCGCCGCTCATCCGGTAGAACTCGACCACCTCGGGCATGTCGCGCACCCCGGCGGCGAATTTCTGCAGCCATTGCAGGTCGTGGTGGTTGGTCTTGACGGCCACGAACACGGTCACTCCCACGCCCAGCTTGCGGTTGTCGAGCAGGCACACCTGCTTGCGGATCACACCCTCCTGCGTCAGACGCTGGATGCGTTTCCAGCACGCGGTGGGGGACAGGCTGACCCGCTCGGCGATCTCGTTGACCGAGAGCGTGGCGTCTTCCTGGAGGATAGAAAGAATATTGCTGTCTTTTTTATCCATGGGGAATCAATCACTATTCTAGAGATTGGAGGATAAATAATTTTCCCATTTTTTGACAAACCGGTGTCAATAAGGAAAAAAATTTAATCCCCTTCCCCCCTACACTTTCTCCATGCCCGACCGTATCGCGGATGGGGTTCGGCGCCGCCGGCGCCGTCTGTGCATTCGAGGACAAACGCAGCAATGAAAGAGAAGACCAGGCTGGTTACCGCCGGCAGGCATCCCGAGCGTTTCGCCGGGCTCGTGAATACCCCGATCTTCCGCGGATCGACCATTCTTCACGGGTCGATGGCCGAATGGGAGGAAAAGAAGAAGCGGCGCGCCGCCGACGAGCCGGGCGCCACCACCTATGGCCGCTTCGGCACGCCCACCCACCACGCGCTGGAAGAAGCCATCGCCGAACTGGAAGGCGGCCACCGTTCGCAGGTGTTCCCGTCGGGGCTGGCGGCCTGCGCCACCGCGCTGACCGCCCTGCTGGCCGCCGGCGACCACGTGCTGCTGACCGACAGCGCCTATTCCCCCACGCGCACCTTCCTGACCCGCGTGCTGGGCCGTTTCGGCGTGGAAGTGACCATCTACGACCCGACCTCGGGCGGCGGCATCGAAGCCAGCATGCGGCCCAACACCCGCGTGGTCTACGTCGAGTCGCCCGGATCCGAGACCTTCGAGATCCAGGACATCCCCGCCATCGCGGCCGTGGCCCATCGCCACGGCGCCAAGGTGGTCATGGACAACACCTGGGGCACGCCGCTGTTCTTCAAGCCCTTCCAGCACGGCGTGGACGTCTCCATCCAGGCCGCGACCAAGTACATCGTCGGCCACTCCGACGCCATGCTGGGCATCGTCACCTGCACCGAGGAAACCTGGCCGCTGATCAAGCGCACCACCCAGGACCTGGGCCAGACCGCCGGCCCCGACGACGTCTATCTCGCGCTGCGCGGCCTGCGCACCATGAACGTGCGCCTGCAGCAGCACTGGAAGTCGGGCGTCGAGGTGGCTTCGTGGCTGGAGACCCGGCCCGAGGTGGAAAAGGTGCTGCACCCCGCGCTGCCCAGCCATCCCGGCCACGCGCTGTGGAAACGCGACTTCCTGGGCGCCGCCGGACTGTTCGCGGTGGTGCTCAAGCCCGCATCGCCGGCCGCGGTGGAAGCCTTCATCGACAGCCTGCAGTTGTTCGGCATCGGCGTATCGTGGGGCGGCTACGAAAGCCTGGTCATCCCCTTCAACCCGTCGGGCGACCGCGTCACCGCCAAGTGGCCGTACACCGGCCAGGCGCTGCGGCTGCACATCGGGCTGGAGGATCCGGCCGACCTGATCGCCGACCTGGAAGGCGGCTTCGCCGCACTGGCCGAAATCGATTCGGCCCCCGTCGCGCGCCGGGCCTGACCGGGAAACCCAGGTCTCGCGCGGGGAACGAGGGTTTCCCCGCGGAGTATCATGTAACAGTTAATCAATCGGTGGAATCGCCATGGCTAAGATGAAAATCGAAGGGTCGTTCGTCGCCCTGATCACTCCTTTCAATCAAGACGGCAGCGTCGATTTCGAAGGCTTCCGCACCCTGCTCAAGTTCCATGAGGACAACGGCACCTCCGCCGTGCTGATCATGGGCTCGACGGGCGAGGTCTCGATGCTGTCGCAGCAGGAGCGCCAGCAGATCATCGCCGAGACCGCCAAGATGAAGAACGGCAAGATGAAGTTCTTCTATGGCTGCACCGGCAACAACACCGCCACCACCATCGACTACCTGCGCTTCGCCCACGCCAACGGCGCGGACGGCGCCATCCTGGCCGCGCCGGCCTACATCTGCGGCCCCGAGTCCGACATCGAGGACTACTTCCTGGAAGTGGCCGACGCCACCGACCTGCCGCTGGGCATCTACAACAACCCGCCGCGCGTGAAGACCGACCTGCACTGGGACAACCTGCTGCGCATCTTCAAGCATCCCAACTACGTCGTGCACAAGGAATCGACCACCCGCGTGGGCCAGGTCGCCCAAGTGCTGCGCGCCCGCCCCGACGTGGCCGTGATGTGCTGCGACTCGCCCAACCTGGGCCTGGTCGTCCCGACCATGAGCCTGGGCGGCCACGGCACCGCCAACATGACCGGCAACATCGCCCCGGCCGAGATCGCCACGATCTCCAAGCCCTGGAAGACGCCGGAAGTGTCCGAGAGCTTCCGCGACATGTACCTGCACATGCTGCCCATGCTGCACTTCTCGTATTCGGCCATCAATCCGGTGGCGATCAAGTCGCTGATGAAGGCCGTGGGCCTGCCCGCCGGCGACCTGCGCAAGCCGCTCAAGGGCCTGGCCCCCGAGGCGCTGCAGAAGGGCCTGCGCGTGGTGCGCGAGCTGGAGCTCGACAAGAAGTACGGCTGGAGCTCGCCCGAGCTGAAGTCGGCCTGACGGACGGACGCGACTCATGGACCTCGGCATCCAAGGCAGGAGCGCGCTGGTATTCGGCGGCAGCCGCGGCATGGGGCGCGCCTGCGCGCACCAGTTGTCGCAAGAGGGCGTGCTCGTGACCATCGCGGCGCGCACCCAGGCCACGCTCGAGAAGGCGGCGGCGGAGATCACCGCGCAGACCGGCACGCCGGTACGCTACGTGGTCGCCAACATCACCACCGAAGCGGGACGCGACGCGGCGCTGGCCGCCTGCCCCGCTCCGGACATCCTGGTCAACAATGCCGACGGCCCGGAGCCCGGCGATTTCCGCAAGTGGACGCTGGACGACTGGCACCAGGCGCTGGACTCGATGATGCTGGGTCCGATCGAGATGATCCGCCGCACGGTGGATGGCATGGTCGAACGCAAGTTCGGCCGCATCGTCAACATCGTGTCGCGCAGCGTGAAGACGCCGCAGATCGAGCTGGGCCTGTCCAACGGTGCGCGCTCGGGCCTGGTGGGCTTCGTGGCGGGACTGGCGCGCCAGACCGTGCGCCACAACGTCACGATCAACAACCTGCTGCCGGGCGTGTTCGCCACCGACGCCCAGCGCCGCCACATCGAGGGCATGCTGGAGGACACCGGCAAGACCTTCGACCAGTTGTGGGAAGAACGCGGCAGCAACAACCCCGCCGGCCGCTATGGGCGCGCCGAGGAACTGGGTGCGCTATGCGCCTTCGTGTGCTCGGCGCACACGGGCTACATCACCGGCCAAAGCCTCCTGATCGATGGCGGCGGCTACCCGGGCACGTTCTGACGGGCACCTGGACAGCGATCCGGGAACAAGAAGGAAAACAGGAGAACAACAAGGCGTCCGCGCCGTCCCGCTTGCGGAACGGCCCAGGATGCGCGGGCTCCGGCCCACCCCGACAGGGGAAGGCCGGAGCATTTTCTAATAACCGCAAAATATATAGAAAACGGAGACAATTCTGTTTTTCGAATATGGGGAAATCATGAACCGCACGACCCGCCGCACTTTCCTGCACACCTCCCTGGCCGTCGCCGGCCTGGCCGGTGCCGCAGCCCTGGCCAGCCCTGCCCATGCGCAGGGCGATTATCCGTCCCGTCCGATCACCATCGTCGTCCCGCACGCCCCTGGCGGCGCGGTCGACAACACGGCGCGCCTGTTCGCCGACAAGCTCAGGGACGAGCTCAAGCAGTCGATCGTGGTCGAGAACCGCGCCGGCGCGTCGGGCATGATCGGCGCCGCCTATGTCGCGCGCGCGGAACCGGACGGCTACACGCTGTACTTCAATGCCTCGATCCACGCCATCAATCCGCTGCTGTACAAGAAGAACATCAAGTTCGACGCGGTCAAGGACTTCGCCCCCGTCAGCATGCTGGCCCAGGGCGCGCTGATCTTCAGCGTCCATCCCTCGGTCCCGGCCCACAACGTGCAGGAGTTCGTCTCCGTCCTGAAGGCCAACCCCACCAAGTACACCTTCGTGACCAGCGGCTTCGGCTCGGCCGGCCACCTCGGCGCCGCGCAGTTCCTGCACGAGGCCCACCTGACGGGCGACATCCCCATCGTGCTGTACAAGGGCGCCGCCCCGGCGCTGCAGGATCTGGTGGGCGGCCAGGTGTCGGCCATGATGGATCCCATGCTGTCGTCGCTGCCGCACGTGAAGGCCGGCAAGCTGCGCGCCCTGGCCGTGACCGGCCGCGAACGCAGCCCGCTGCTGCCCGACGTGCCCACCATGCGCGAATCCGGCTTCAAGGACTTCGAGTTCTACTCCTGGTATGGCCTGTGGGCGCCCGCCAAGGTGCCGGCCCCCATCCTGAAGAAGCTGGACGCCGCCACGGCCAAGATCATGGCGTCGCCCGACATGAAGGAACGCCTGTCGTCGCTGGGCTTCGAATCGGCCTACAAGAATTCGGCCGACTTCGCCAAGTACATCGACTCGGAGATGGCGCGCTACCAGAAGATCATCGACGCGGCCAAGATCACGGTCGAATAAGCGGCAAGGTTCATGAAAGTACTCGTGCTGGGCGCCGGCGTGGTCGGCGTCGCGACCGCCTACTACCTGTGGAAGGACGGTCACGAAGTCACCGTGGTCGAGCGCCAGCCCGGCCCCGGCCGGGAAACGAGCTACGGCAACGCGGGCGGATTGTGTCCCAGCTTCGCCGGCCCCTGGGCCGCGCCGGGCATGATCTCCAAGGTGCTGAAGCTGTCGGTCCAGCGCGATTCCCCCATCCGGTTCTCGCCGCTGCCCGAGCCCCGCAAGGTGGCCTGGGTGCTGCAATGGATGCGCAATTGCAATGCCGAGCGCTTCCGCGTCAACAAGCTGCGCATGCAGCGCGTGGCGCACTACAGCCTGCAATGCCTGCGCGAGATCGCCAGCGGCGAGGACCTGCCCTCGTTCGACTTCCATGAAGGCGGCACGCTGCAGATCTTCCGCACGCCCGCCGAGCTCGACCTGGGCCGCCTGTCGGCCAAGGCGCTGGAGGAATACGGCGTGCCCTGGCGCATCCTGGATGCCGCCGACATCAGCGCCCTCGAACCGGCCATGGCGCATAGCCGCGCCACGGTGGCGGGCGCGCTGCACATGCCGGCCGATGCCTCGGGCGACAGCTACAAGTTCTCGCAAGGGCTGGCCGCCTTCCTGCAGCAGCGCGGCGTGGATTTCCGCTACGGCGTGCGCATCGACGCGCTGGAGCGCGAGGGCGACGCCATCGGCGCCGTCCGCACGTCGCAGGGCCCGCTGCGCGCCGATGCCTACGTCGTCGCGCTGGGCAGCCATGCGCCGTTCCTGGTGCGGCCGCTGGGCCTGAACCTGCCGGTCTATCCGCTCAAGGGCTACTCCATCACCGTGCCCGTGTCCGACCCCGACGCGGTCCCGCGCATGGCGGTCATGGATGAGCACAACAAGATCATGATCTCGCGCCTGGGCAACCGCATACGCGCCGCCGGCATGGCCGAGCTGACCGGTTACGGGCTGGGACTGAACCCCGCGCGCAAGAAGCTGCTGGTCGACGTCGTGGGCGAATTGTTCCCGCGGGGACTGGACTGGGACCAGGTGGAGTTCTGGGCCGGCCTGCGGCCCATGACGCCGGACGGCCCGCCCATCCTGGGCCGCACGCGCTGGAGCAACCTGTTCCTGAACAGCGGCCATGGCTCGAACGGCTGGACGCAATCCTGCGGCACCTCCCGCATCGTGGCGGACATCGTGGCCGGCCGGCAACCCGCCATCGACCTGGACGGACTGACGGCGGAACGTTTCCACGCCTAGAACCTAGGGCCGCTTACGTCTTTTACCTCGCGTAGGACACTTGGGCGCCCGCTTGTTGCATGCTATGGCCCGGCTCGTAGCGGAAGAAGCAGCATGGCGAACGGACTTTATCGACTTGCCGAAGGCCACCCCTATCCCCTGGGGGCGACATGGGACGGACGAGGCACCAATTTCGCGCTGTTCTCGGCCCATGCCACCAAGGTGGAGCTGTGCCTGTTCGACGCGCACGGCCATGAGACCGAACGGATCGAACTGCCCGAGTTCACCGACGAGATCTGGCACGGCTACCTGCACGGCCTGCAGCCGGGCACGCTGTACGGCTACCGGGTGCATGGTCCCTATGTCCCCGACGAGGGGCA
Source organism: Pigmentiphaga sp. GD03639 (assembly GCF_029845405.1). Classification (NCBI taxonomy): domain Bacteria; kingdom Pseudomonadati; phylum Pseudomonadota; class Betaproteobacteria; order Burkholderiales; family Alcaligenaceae; genus Pigmentiphaga; species Pigmentiphaga sp. GD03639. The sequence continues at coordinate 25,280 of NZ_JAOCLR010000018.1, read as the reverse complement.
TCGCTTCAATCCCAACAAGCTGCTGCTGGACCCCTACGCCAAGGCCCACGCGGGCCAGTTGAAGTGGTCGCCGGAGGTGTTCGGCTACCGCGTGGGCGATCCGGACGCGGACCTGTCCTTCGACGAACGCGACAGCGCGCCCTTCGTCCCCAAGTGCATCGTGGTCGACTCGACGTCGGGAAGCCGCCCCGAACGGCTGCGCGTGCCCTGGGACCTGACCGTCCTGTACGAGATGCATGCGGCGGGCTACACCCGGCTGCACCCGGCCGTGCCGCCCGAACTGCGCGGGACCCTGGCCGGGCTGCAGCATCCCGAAGTCATCTCCTACCTGCGCGGCCTGGGCGTGACGTCGGTGGAACTGCTGCCGGTGCATACCTTCGTCAACGACAACCACCTCCTCGAAAAAGGACTGACCAACTACTGGGGCTACAACACCCTGGGCTTCTTCGCGCCCGACCCGCGCTATTTCGCCGGCGAGGCCGTGCAGGAATTCAAGGGCATGGTGGACCGCTTCCACGATGCCGGCCTGGAAGTCATCCTGGACGTGGTCTACAACCATACGGCCGAAGGCAATGAAATGGGGCCGACGCTGTCCTTCAAGGGCATCGACAACGCCTCGTACTACCGCCTCCTGCCCGACCAGGCCCGCTACTACATCAATGACACGGGCACCGGCAACACCTTGAACCTGAGCCATCCGCGCACGCTGCAAATGGTGACGGACAGCCTGCGCTACTGGGTCGCGGAGATGAAGGTGGACGGCTTCCGCTTCGACCTGGCCACCATACTGGGGCGCGAGACCCATGGCTTCGACGAAGGCGGCGGCTTTCTCGACAGTTGCCGCCAGGATCCGATCCTCTCCAGCGTCAAGCTCATCGCCGAACCCTGGGATTGCGGCCCAGGCGGCTATCAGGTCGGCGGCTTCCCGCCCGGCTGGGCCGAATGGAACGACCGCTTCCGCGACACCGTGCGCGGCTTCTGGAAGGGCGATGCCGGCACGGCCGCCGACTTCGCCACCCGGATCACCGCGTCGGGCGACCGGTTCAACCGCCGCGGACGCAAGCCCTGGGCCAGCGTGAACTTCATCACCGCGCACGACGGATTCACGCTGAACGACCTGGTGTCCTACAACGACAAACACAACGAAGCCAACGGCGAGGACAACCGCGACGGACATTCGGACAACCGATCGTGGAACTGCGGCGCCGAAGGCCCGACCGACGACCCCGACATCCGCGCGCTGCGCGAACGCCAGAAGCGCAACATGCTGGCGACCCTGCTGCTGTCGCAGGGCACGCCCATGATCCTGGCCGGCGACGAGTTCGGCCGCACCCAGCGGGGCAACAACAACGCCTATTGCCAGGACAACGAGATCAGCTGGGTGGATTGGGAAGGGGTGGACGACGACGCCCGCGCGTTGCAGGAGTTCGTGCGCAAGCTCCTGTACCTGCGCCGGCGCCTGCCGGTCCTGCGGCGCAACCGTTTCCTGACGGGAGAGTACAACGAAGCCCTGGACGTCACCGACGTACAGTGGCTCTCGCCCGCCGCGACGCCGCTGACCGGCGAACAATGGGCCGACGAATCCATGCGCTGCTTCGGCATGCTGATCGACGGCCGCGCCCAGGCCTCGGGCATCAAGCGCCCGGCCTCGGATGCGACGCTGCTGCTGGTCTTCAACGCCCATCACGACACGGTCAACTTCACGCTGCCGGACGTCCCCGGCCCCGATGCCTGGACCTGCCTGCTGGACACCAACATGCCGGTGCGCGAAGACCTGCCGGTATTCAACGCAGGGGACGTCTACCAGGTCACCGCGCACTCCCTGCTGCTGTTCGCGCTCGAGGCCAAGGGCGCCTCGGCACGCGTGCTGGCCAACATCGAGACCCGCCTGACCGACGCGCCGGAATAGACCAAATTGGTTCTTGCATGGCCGCGCCGATTCCCAGCCCCGGGGGAAGCCGGTACAATCCGGCGCGGCTGCCACAAGTAACCCTTTATTTCAATTGATACCAAGTTCCAATGTCGGCTGACCGAGCAAGCGCCCAGGCAGGCGACGCCGGAGCCGCTGCCCCCGCCCAAGTCCGCCTTCCCGTCCGTGGACGGGGCCTGATATACGGATGCTCCGCGCTGGCCCTGCTGGCCTGCGCGGTCACCGGCGGCCTGCAATGGCCCATCGCCCTGCCGTTGATCTCCACGCTGGTCGCCGGCGTCATCGTGCTACCCCTGCGCGAATCGACGCTGCTGTCGGCGGCCTCGGTGGTCTTCACCTCGCTGCTGGATTTCTGGAACTGGATGATCGGTCCGCTGCCGCTGGTCTGGCGTCTGCCCGACGTCCCGGTCGCGCCGCTGTTCGCCGTGACCACGCTGCTGTCCGTCGCCGTGGTTCACCTCTGCCTGTCGGCATCGCAGGCGGCGGGCCAGCGGCTGGCTGCGCGAGCGGCCCTCGACCGCCCCGCGCGGCCGGCCACGCACATGGAGCCGCTGCTGGACCGCCTGCCGCACGCCATGGCGATCGCCGGCGCCGACGGCGCGCTGGCCTATGCCAACGGCCCCTACCTGGCCCTGATCGACAAGCCCGCCGACGTCGCGCTGGGGCGCACCATGCGCGAGCTGTGGCCGCGCCGCGCGGCCTCGCTGTGCGCGCCCCACCTGGAACAGGCCGCCCAGGGCAAGGCCGCGAGTTTCCGGCTGCCCTTCACCACGCCCGACAACGTCAAGCGCGAATTCGACGTCTTCCTCTCGCCCCACGCCGATACGGACGGGGGCACCCAGGCCACACTGATGATGCTGGTGGACGTGACCGACGCGGTACGCGCCAAGCATGGCCTGATCGAACGCGAATCGATGTACAAGGCCGTCATCGAGCATGCTCCCATCGGCATCCTGACCCAGGTCGACGGCCTGCTGATCTATGCCAACCCCGCGGCGCTGCTCATGCTGTCGGCGGACTGGTCGGGCCGCGCCATCGGACGGCCGTTCTCGGACTTCATCGTCGACAAGGACCGCGAAAAGGTCCGCCGGCGCATCGAGGAACTCGCCCAGGCCCCGGGCTTCGCCGAGTTCAGGCCCTATCGGCTGGTGGCGCTGGACGGCCAGAAGCGCGACGTCGAGCTGGCCGCGATCAGCGTCACCCGGGACGGCAGACAGCGGGTCGAATTGTTCTGCGTCGACGTCACGGAACACCGGCTGGCCGAGGACAAGATCCGGCAGTTGAACGAAACCCTGGAACTGCGCGTGGCCGAGCGGACGGCCGAACTCGAGGCGTTCACCAGTTCCGTCAGCCACGACCTGCGTGCGCCGGCCCGCCAGATCATGTCGGCCGCCGATATCATGCTGCGCAAGGCCGGACAGCCGGGCGGCGACATCAAGCCCATGCTGTCGGCCCTCCTGACCACCGCCGAGCGCATGAACCGCACCATCGACGCGCTGCTGGAGCTGTCACGCCTGGGACGCGCCGGCATCGTGCCCTCGCTGTGGCCGCTGGGCACCATGGTGCAGGAAATCCAGTCGGAAATGGCCGCCAACGTGGCGGACCGCACGGTCTCGTGGCGCATCGACAAACTGCCGCGCGTGTTCGCCGATCCCCACCTGATCCGGCTGGTCATGGTCAATCTGCTGGACAACGCGGTCAAGTTCACCCGCTATACCCCCAACGCGCTGATCGAGGTCTGGGCGGACGAGTACGAGCAGACCATCGCCATCAACGTACGCGACAACGGCGCCGGCTTCGACATGCGTCAGGCCGGCAAACTCTTCACCATGTTCAGCCGGTTGCATTCCAACCGGGATTTCGAAGGCACCGGCGTCGGATTGGCGCATTGCCGCCGCATCGTCGAGCGCCACGGGGGGCGCATCGTCGCCCATGGCGAACCCGGCAAGGGCGCCACGCTCCGGTTCACGCTGCCGCACGAACCCCATTCCGTATAAACCCGGAGGCGCGCCCTTCGGTACCTGTATCCGTATGTAAAACGCCACTGCAACATTACATTGCGGAAATGTTTACAGGATGCAACACCGAAAACATAGAATAAACGGTCCCTATTCCTCGCTTTCGAGGTGCCATGACCACCCTCGCCTACAGTTCGCTCGCGGTTGCCTTCCTGCTGGGCCTGCTCAAGTTCCGCGCGTCGTGGCGCAAGCGGCGCCGGCTGCGGGAGATCGAGCTGCGAGGCGGGTCACTGTGCATGGAATGCGGCCGATACCTGAAGCCGCACGCCCGTTACTGCCCGCATTGCCTGGCCGAACAGCGCGGCTAGGAACGGCGGTCAGGCCGGGCCCACGCGGCTTCGGATCTCTGCCAGCGTTTCGATCTGGCGGCCCTGCCCGTCGAAATTGGCGGGGTCGAGCCATCGCCCATACGCCGCATGCAGGGCCGGATAGTCGCTGTCGATGATCGAATACCATGCCGTATCGCGATTGCGCCCGCGCGTGACCACGGCCTGGCGGAAAATCCCTTCGAAGGTGAAGCCGTAGCGCGAAGCCGCCGCGCGTGACGGGGCGTTCAACGCGTCGCACTTCCACTCGAAACGGCGATAGCCGAGGTCTTCGAACACATGCCCGAGCAGGAGCGCCATCGTTTCGGTGGCGATGCGCGTGCGCTTCATGCGCGGCGAATAGGTGACGCTGCCCACTTCGATCACGCCGTTGGGCGCATCGATGCGCATGAGGGCGATCGTGCCCACCGCCCGTCCGCTGGCGAGGTCGATCACGGCATGATGCATGGGATCGTTCAAGCCCGCGACCGTTTCCAGATAGCGGCGATAGGCATCCAGCGAGTCGAACGGGCCGACGGAAAGATAGGTCCAGTCGCGCCAGTCGGGCGCATCGCGATACGCCTCGTAAAGCTCGGCCGCATGGCGCTCCGGATCGATGCGCTCGATCCTGCAATAGCGCCCCGCGAGCGTTCGGCCCTCGGGAAGCCGGGCGCCTTGCCAATCCGGCAGGGCCGCACCGACCGGCTGTTGGAATTCGTTCAATCTGGCCGTCACGTCGTTCCCGCCTCTGCCTGGTGTACAACGCTCCAAGATAAGCCAAGCCCGGCCTTTCCAAAAGCCCCATGACAAAAGGCCTCCCGGGAGGGAGGCCGCCTGCGCGGTCTTTCAGGCCGCACGGACCTGCCGGCGCCGCAGTTCGTCCTCGACGAATTCCATCCGGTCTTTACCCCAGAACAACTCGTCGCCCACGATGATCATCGGCACGCCGAACACGTCGCGCTCGATGCCCTCGTTGGTGCTTCGGGCCAGTTCCTCGGCGATCTCGTCCGAGGCGCTCACGCGCTCGAACTCGTCCGGATCCACCCCCAGCGCCTGGGCGATGGGCCGCAGGCCGGCATACTCGGCAATGCTGGCGTCGCCCTGCTCCCAGTAGCACTCCATGACCCGTTCGACGAACGCCAGTTCCTTGCCGTGGCGGCGCATGGCCAGCGATCCGCGCAAGGCGCGGCTGGACTTGATCGGGAATTCGCGCGGCATCTGGAATGGCAGGCCGTACTTCTCGGCCCAGCGCATCAGGTCGCGCTTGCGGTTGCGCAGCTTCGCCTTGGGCTCCTTCATCAGTTCGTAGTTGTTGCTGCGGAACACGTAGCCCAGGTTGAACGGGTGCAGCACCAGCTCGGCTCCGTAGCGCGCCAGCAGTGGCTTGATCAGCTTGATGGCGAAATAGGTATTGGTGCTCCCCACGTCCCAGTACATCTCGATCTTCATCGCGTCTTGCTCCAGAAAAAACCGCGTCCGTGCTATTGCGCCAATCCCTGCGACTGCTGGATGAGCGGTGTCCACGTAGCCACCTGGCTCTTGAGCTTCTGCTCCAGCGCAGCGGGCGTCGCACGCTCGGCACCCACGGGCATGGCGCCCAGTTTCTTCATGCTGTCGACGAAGGCCGGATCCGACTGGGCCGCCTGCAAGGCCTGCTGCAACCGGCCGATCACGGCCGGCGGCGTGGCGCGCGGCGCGTACAGGCCGTGCCAGACGGTGACCTCGAAGCCGGGCAGGCCTTGCTCGCTCAGGGTAGGCAGCTCCGGCAGCGAAGGCAGGCGGACCGCCGTGGTGCTGCCATAGGCCTGCACGCGGTTCGTCAGGATGGGTTGCTGCGTGGTCGTGATCTGGTCGCACAGCAGGTCGACCTGACCGCCCTGCAGGTCTGTCATGGCCGGCGCGGCGCCCTTGTACGGGACGGTCGTCAGGGTCACCTTCAGGCGCGTCATCAGCATCAGCCCGCATAGATGGGAAGCGGTGCCGACACCGGCGTTGCTGAGGTTGATGCGCGAGCCCTGGCTTTTCAGGTAGGCAGAGAGCCCCTGGAAATTCCTCGGAGGCAGGTCTTTCTTGCCCACCAGGGTCATGGGTACATCGACCACTTCGCCCACATAGCCAAAGTCATGCACCGGATCGAACTTGATCTCAGGGGACAAGGCCTTCACGGTGGACATGCCAATGTTGTGGATCATCAGCGTGTAGCCGTCGGGTGCGGCGCGCAGCAGCGCTTCCGCGCCGACGATGCCGCCCGAGCTGGGGCGGTTGTCCACCACCACGGTCTGGCCCAGGTTGGCGCCCATGGCCAGAGCCAGATGGCGCGCGACCACATCCGTCGGTCCGCCGGCCGAGAAAGGCACGATCATCGTGACGGGCCGCGTCGGAAAGGTCTGCGCCGATACCGGTCCGGCCGCCACGGCCAATGCCGCCGCAAGCATGAATGTCCGCATGGTTCCTCCTCCTTGGATGGATGACTCGTCAGGCCGCCCCGCGTCTGCCGCGCGCGATCAGCCTGTCCTGTACCAGGACCTCCTGCGCGTAGAGCGTCTCGATGTCCTCGGGCCCCAGCCCCAACACCTCGCTCAACACGTCTTCGTTGTGCTCGCCCAGGGCATCGGCGCGCAGCTCGCTCGCCGGCTCCCAGGCGGAAAACCGGACAGGCAGTCCGGGGATGTCGAAATCGCCCAGCACCTCGTCCCGGACGCGCCGCACAGTGCCGCGCTCGCGCAGGTGCGGGTGCGCCATCGCCTCGTTCAGGGTCAGGACGGGTGCACAGGGAATGCGATACGCTTCCAGGGCGGCAATGGCCGCCTCACAGGAATCGAAGCGCGCCAGCCACCGCTCCAACAAGATCTTGAGCGCGGCATTGTTATCGCGCCGCAGGGCCGGCGTGGCAAAGCGCGGATCGGCCAGCAGCTCGGGCATGTCCAGCGCGCGGACCAAGGCTTCCCATTGGTGGGGCAGCGTGGCCAGGGCGATGTAGCGGCCATCGCCGCAGCGGAACAATCCGGTCGGACCGCCGTCGGGATGCTGCGAGCCAGTGCGGCGCGGCGTGTAGGCGGGACGCAGCGACACGCGCGGCACCGCCACCTCGTGCATCTGGAAATAGGTATCCAGCAACGAGGCCTCGACGTGCTGGCCTTCGCCTGTGCGTTCGCGATGCAGCAGCGCGTAGCCCACGGCCATCGCAGCGGCCAGGCCGGTGGCCGTATCGCCCACGGCCATCGTGATCATCGCTGGATCGCCATCCGGCTCGCCGATCAGGTCCGTGACCCCGGCATAGGCCTGGGCGACATAGTCGTAGCCGGGCTTGCGGCTCAGCGGCCCGTGCTGGCCCGCCAGCGAGATCGAGCACATGACCAGCCCCGGATTCGCTTCCCGCAAGGTTTCATAGGACAGCCCCGCGCGCTCCATGACACCCGGACTGAAGTTCTCGACCAGCACGTCGCAGCGCGCGGCCAGTGCCTTGATCAGCGCCACGCCGCGCGGATGCTTCATGTCCACCGCCAGGCTGCGCTTGGAATGATTGTGCTGGAAGTAGTAGGTGCTGCGGCTGGAGTTCTTGAGCAGCGGATCGCGCGAACGCAATCCGCCTATGCGGGTACGGTCGCCGAATGGCGCGAGTTCGAGCTTGATGACGTCGGCGCCTAGTTCGGCCATGATGCGCGAGCAGGTCGGCCCGGCCACGATCTGCGTCATATCCAGGACGCGGTATCCCTTGAGCATGGGCAAGGCGGCGGACATGGGACTCCTTCGGTGTGATGGTTCTCAGGCGCGGCGTGCGCCGAACTGGGCGTCGCCGAACAGGTTGTTCCAACGCTCGCCCCGGGGCGGCGCGCCGCTGCGGTCCACCTTGCCGGCCATTACCGCAAGCCCGCGCTGCACGGCCGGGCGGGCGCGGACCGCCGCGTACCAGCGTCTCAGGTTGGGCCAGGCATCGATGTCCTGGCCCTGCCACTTATAGGGGCGCAGCCAGGGGTAGGTGGCGATGTCGGCCAGTGTGCAGGCGTCTCCGGCCAGGTACTCGGCCTCGCCCAGGCGGCGGTCGATCACGGCGTACAGACGGTGTGCCTCGTTGGTGTAGCGTTCCACCGCGTATGGGATGGTTTCGGGCGCGTACTTGCGGAAGTGATGCGCCTGGCCCAGCATGGGGCCCACGCCGCCCATCTGGAACATCAGCCATTGCACGGTGGCATAGCGTCCGACAGGGTCCGCGGGCAGCAAGGGGCTGGCGAACTTCTCGGCCAGATACATCATGATCGCGCCCGATTCGAACATGGCCAGCGGCCGCCCACCCGGGCCGTCATGGTCCACGATGGCGGGCACCTTGTTGTTGGGGCTGATGGCCAGGAAGGCAGGATCGAACTGCTCGCCCTTGCCGATGTGCACCGGCACGACGCGATAGGGCTGTTCCAGCTCCTCCAGCAGGATAGAGACCTTGTAGGCGTTGGGAGTGGTCCAGAAATAGAGGTCGATCATGATGTCCGTGCCCTTGCGCGACTTCGCCGGGAATGGGAGCCATGGTAGGGACATCGATCCGTCGGGAATAATAGGACATTGCGATCCCGGTATACGCGGAACCTATGGTCTACAGTGTTCCGCCTCGAGTACGAAGGAAGGACATGGAGCTGAGACAGTTGCGGTACTTCGTTCGCATCGTTGAACTGGGCAGCGTGTCCCGCGCCGCCAAGGATCTCTACATCGCGCAACCGGCCCTGAGCGCGCAACTGGCGAACCTGGAATCCGAACTGGGTGTGCGGCTGCTGGCGCGCAGCGTGCGCGGGGTCACGCCCACGGCGGGAGGCAAGACCCTGTACCTGCATGCCCAAGCCGTGCTGCGGCAGGTCGATCGCCTGCGCCGGGACGTGGCCCATGCCGGCGCTCTGCCCGGCGGCCCGGTATCGGTGGGCATGCCCACCAGCGCCGCGAACGTACTGGCCGGCCCGCTCATCGCCGCCGTGCAGCAGCGCTATCCCGACATCCAGCTCAGCCTGGTCGAAAGCCTGAGCGGCCATCTGCGCGAACTGGTGGGCAACGGCCGCCTGGAAATGTCCCTGCTATTCGAGCCGGCTCCGCCGCCGGGCGCCATCGCACGCGAAGGCGGCGACCTACCCCACATCCACCGGGTTCCTCTGGTCGAGGAAGAACTGTTCCTGCTGTCGACCACGCCCGCCCCGGGCGCCCGCGGTGGCCGCGTCAGCCTGGAGGATGCCGCGGCGATGCGGCTGGTGCTGCCCGGACGCTCCAACATCACGCGCCAGCTCATCGACCAGATGTTCGCCGCGCGCGGGCTGGCCGCCCAGGTCATGGCCGAACTCGATTCGCTGTCCACCATCCAGACCATCGTCGAGCGCGGCCAGGCGGCCACCATCCTGTCGCTGTCCTCGCTGGTCGGAGAAGGCGCGCGCGACCGACTGTCGGCGCTGTCGGTGGGCGATCCGCCCATCGTGCGGCGGCTCTCGCTGTGCAGCCCGGACATCGTCGCCATGGGCTCCGCCGCGGAAAGCGTGGCCGTGCTGATCCCCGAGCTGGTGCGGGACATCGTCGCGGCGGGCGGCTGGCCCGGCGCAACGACGCTTGCTGCCACGGAGGGTCCATAGCTGCGGGATATGTCCCCCGCGCAAAGTCCTATGACGTCGGCATCGCCGGTTCCGCTTAGACTGCCCGCCATGAACCAGATTACGCAGAAGCTATTGTCCGGGACCCTCGTCTTGGATCTGACCCGCTTTTTCTCGGGTCCGCAGGCCACCCTGTTCCTTGCGGGTCTGGGCGCGCAGGTCGTGAAGATCGACGATCCCGCCACGGGCGATCCCACCGCGTTTTCCCCCCCTTATGCCGGACCCGGCGGCGTGTCCTTCCAGCGGACGTCGGACGCGGACATGGGCCTGGCCTACCTGAAACGCGCGCGCGGCAAGCAATCGGTCATGCTGGACCTGAAATCGGAAGCGGGGCGCGAGGTGTTCCTGCGCATGGTGGCCGGCGCCGACGTCGTGATCGACAATTTCAGCGCGGGCGTGGCGGACCGGCTGGGAATAGGCTATGACGCGCTGGCGGCGGTCAACCCCGGCATCGTCTATTGCTCCCTGACGGGATACGGCGCGACCGGCTCCGATCGCCACCTGAAGGCCTACGACCTGATGGTGCAGGCGGCGGTGGGCCTGATGAGCGTGACCGGGGAAGCCGGCGGGCCCCCGGTCAAGACCGGCTCGCCGCTGTCGGACGCCATCGCCGGCGTGTTCGCCGCGTCCGGCATCCTGGCCGCCCTGCTGCACCGCCAGCACACGGGGCGCGGCCAGGCGGTGGACGTCTCGATGGCCGACTGCCTGTTCTCGCTGATGTTCGACGAACCCTTCGACTGCTACGAGCGACTGGGCCTGCCCCACCGCCAGGGCAGCCGCATCATGCGGTTCTCGCCCTTCAACGTCTACCGCTCGCGCGACGGCTGGGTAGTGCTGGGCGCGGCCACCGCCGCCGACTGGACCGCCCTGCTGGGCGCGATGGAGCGGCACGACCTGACGGGCGATGCGCGGATGAACGACCTGGGCTGGCGCATCGCCCACAACGCGCAGGTCGACGCCATCGTGTCCGCCTGGACCGAGGCGCGCACCACCCTGGACATCGTCCAGGCCCTGCACGCGGCCAAGGTTCCGTGCAGCCCGGTGCGCAGCATCGACGAGGTCATGCAATGGCGACAACTGCGCGAGCGCGGCATGGTGGTCCCGGTGCACAACCCCATGACCGGCACCGACATGGCCGCCAGCGCCCCCGGCTTCCCCATCAAGTTCAGCGCCGGCCAGGCCGGCTACGACGCGCCGGCGCCGCTGCCCGGCGCCCACACGCAGGAGATCCTGGAAACGCTGGCCGGGCTGTCGCCCCAGCGCATCGAGGAACTGGCGGCGCGCGGGATCGTACGGCGCGCGCAAGTGCCGCCCTCCCAATGAAAAAGACCTCCCGTCGGGAGGTCTTCTGCCTGGCACAAACGCCGCCTTACTTGCCGGCCTTCTGATAACGCTCGATGCTGCCGACGATTTCCTGGCGGGCGGCTTCCGGGCCATCCCAGCCCTTGACCTTGACCCACTTGCCCTTCTCCAGATCCTTGTAGTGCTCGAAGAAGTGCTGGATACGCAGCAGGTATTCGGGCTGCAGGTCTTCCGGCTTCTGCCAGTGGCGATAGATGGGCAGGACCTTGTCCACGGGAACGGCCAGCAGCTTGGCGTCGCCGCCCGCTTCGTCGTCCATGTTCAGGATGCCGATGGGGCGGCAGCGCACGACGGCGCCGACGGTGACCGGATGCGGGGTGATGACCAGCACGTCGACGGGGTCGCCGTCGTCGGACAGGGTCTGCGGCACGTAGCCGTAATTGCACGGGTAGTGCATGGCCGTCATCATGAAGCGATCGACGAACAAGGCTCCGGTTTCCTTGTCGACTTCGTACTTGATCGGATCCGCGTTCATCGGGATCTCAATGATGACGTTGAATTCTTCCGGCGCCTTTTTGCCGGGACCGACTCGATCGAGATTCATAACTGCCTGGAAGGTTGGAAAAAACAGGTGGACCGGCCCGGGGCCGGCACGACATCGAAAAAAACCGCTGCGCTAGAGGCCGGCCGCGCGATCGGGCGCCACGTCCTCTTCGCTCTCGAACTGGGGCCGCGCGGCGGCGGGGGCGAACAGGACGGCTTCGTCGGCCTTCAGGACCGGCAGGCCGATCACCGCCTCGGTGGCCAGGCGCCAGTGCCGCACGGCCTCGACGGCGCGGTCGGTGCGATCGTACAGGCTGGCCAGCAGCGCATGCGTGCGCGGGTCGTCGCGCTCGCTCAGGCTGCGTTCGAGATATCGCTGCGCCGGCCCCCACAGGCGCCCGCACAGGCACAGCGTGCCCAGCGCCTGCAGCAGGTCGGGATCGTTGGGGTGCTGGCGCAGCCAGCTCTCGGCCTTCTCCAGCCGCGGGGGTATCTGTTCGGGGCTGCAACGGGCATAGGCCTGAAGCAGGACGGGACTGAGCTGGGCGTCGAGCGCGGTCTCGAGGATGCGGCGGGTCCGCAGCTCGTCGCCATCGGCCTCGAACACCGCGGCGCCGGCCTGCGCCACTTCCGGCAGGACGCGTTCGTCGTCCTTCAGGTCCTTCCAGATCGCGCGCCGCGTGGCGGCATCGCTGGCCGACCGCAACAGCTCGGCCGCGGCGGTGGCGATCATGCGCGTGGCGGCGGCCGGATGCAGGGCATTGCGCTTGGACAGCGTGCGCGCCAGCTTCAGGACCTCGGCCCAGTGCCCCAGGTCGCGATGGGCGCGCAGGGTGAGCCGCAGCGAATGCATGTGCTTGGGGCCGCCTTCGTGCAGTTGCGACAGCAAGGCCAGCGCTTCCTCGGGCCGCTGCTGGTCCAGCAGCATGTCGGCCTCGACCAGGACGACGGCGGGCTTGAGCCCGGCATCGGCGTCGGCGGCCTCGCGGGCCTGCGCCAGCAGCAGGTCGCGGCGGGCGAACTCCTGCATGGCATGCGCCGCCCGGGCGGCCGACAGGTTGGCCAGGACGCGGCGCGACGGCACGTCGGTCTGTCCGGCCACGCTGCTCATGTCGGCCTCGGCCTTGGCATAGCGGCCTTCCAGAAGGTTGATCCAGCCGCGCTCGAGCAGTTCCTGCTGCTGCGCCAGCGCGCGGCGCGCGCGCCAGCGGCGCACCCGCACGGGCAGGTCCAGGGTCCAGGAGATGGCGCGCAGCGCGGCGTACAGCACCGCGAACAACGCGACCAGGATCAGCGCGGCCAAGCTGGCGGACAGCTCCACCCGGTAGGGCGGCAGCAGCAGCGCGACGTTGCCGGAGTGATAACGCAGCCCGACGGCCAGCCCGACGGCGGCCACCAGCAGCAACAGGGTCCAGAACCAGGTGCGCATGCCTTACCTCTGCGCGCCGGGGACGGCATTGCGCGGCAGCACCGACCGGACCGCGGCCAGGCTGTCATTGAGATTCGGCAGCTCGATGGAGATGTCGGTCTCGCGGATCTGCCGCAGCAGCGTCTGGGCATTGCGCGTGAGCGGCGCGTTCGCATCGAAATAGGCGGGCAGGGCCTGGCCGACGGCGTCCAGGTCGGCGCGCCAGGCATGCTCCTGCCGGGACAACAGGGCCAGCCGGGCATTGAGCAGCCTGAGCTTGAGATTCTCGCGCACCATGGCGCCCTGCTCGGGGGATACCAGCAGGGCGTCGGGCTTGTCGATGCGGCGGATGCGGATCAGGTCGCGCATGTCGCCCAGGAAACCGTCCCGCAGCGGCCGCCACCACGCGGTGGCGCGCTGCCACCAGGGCGCGTCGCCCGCCGGCGCCTGCGCCGTCTCGGCCGCGGCCGGCGCGGGCTGGCCATCGGCCTCGTGGGCCGGCTGCACGCTGGCCAGCAGCGGCAGGCGGTCGAGCAGGCCGATCAACTGGTCGATCTTGACCACCAGGCCGGACACGTCCACCGACGGCAGTCCGCGCAGCCGCTCGAGGTCCTGCGCGATGGCGCGGCGCACGGCGGTGAACTGGGGCCGGTCGGCGCGCGCCAGCCGGGCGTCGGCCACCTGCAGCGCGGCGATGGAGTTCTGCACGTTGCCGGCCAGTTGCAGCTGCTGGGCGGCGATGGACAGGGCCTGTTCGACCTCGATCAAGGTCCATTCGTCCTCGCCGCGCGACAGTTCCTGATAGAGCTGCTCCAGCGCGGCCTGCTGGCTTTGCGACTCCAGCACCTTGGACTCGAGCACGGCCAGCTTGTCGGTATTGCCCTGGGCGATGGACAGGGCCTGGCGGGCGCGGGCCTGGGCATCGCGGGAGAAGGAGTCGATCTCGTTGAAGCGGCGCGCCGATTCGCGGCCGATGGCATCGACCAGCTGCTGCTGGCGCCACAGCGCGGCAGCCAGCACCACGATCACGATCAGCGCTAAGGCGAGCACCGTTCCGAGCCAGGGGAAGGAGCGGGTGGACGCCCTGCCCTTGGGGGCACGGCCGGCGCGCTCGGTTGCGGAACGGGTATCGTTGGGCGCAGGACCCTGCGCGGATGCGGGAGATGCGTTCTCGGATGCAGTCATGACACCGATTCTATCGCGGCCAGGATGTCCTCATCCCGGGGCGCGCAAGTTTGTAACATTGGCGGGTCGCCGCGAGCGGGCAATGCTTCGGCGATCACCGTTATTAAATGCCGGGCGATCCGTGGATGGGTTGCAACGAGACGACAATCGGCCCACCAGTCCAGCAATCCCAGGGCTGCCAGGTGGCCGCGTACCGCGTCCACGCCCTCGGCGCTGGTCAGCAGCCAGGCGGTGGGCGTGCCCGCACGGGCCAGTTGGCGCAGGCCCTCGGCCTGGTGCGGCGTCCAGGCCGCGGGAACCCGCCTGTACGCGCGGTGCAGGGTGACGGTGGCGCCGGCCTCGCGCAGGCGGCCGGCCAGCCAGTCGCGGCCGGTGCCCTGTTCGCCCCGGCCGCCGCGCACGATCAGCACCCGGGACGGCAGCGGCGCAGCGGACAGGACGGCCCATAGCGCCTCGGAATCGAAATGCGGGCTGTCGGGCGCGGGCTGAACCAGCCGCGGAGCCTGGCCGAAGGCCGGATGTTCGCGCAGCGCCCGTGCGCTGGCCGGCCCGACGACCGCGGCGGCCGTGGCATCGGGCCAGGCGCGGCCCCGGCCGGCGGCCTCGCGCCATGTGTCCAGGAACATCCTCACGGCGTTGCCGCTGACGAACACGACGAGATCGAAATCGGCGGGATCGGGCACCGGGCCGGCCTCGGGGGTCAGCCGCAGCGCCGGCAGGTCCAGCGCCCGCCACCCCCGCGCCTCGAGCGCCCGCGCCAGGCCCCCGTTCTGGCCGGCGGGACGGGTCAGGACGACGGCTCGCGCGCAAGCCGGCGCGGATGGCTGGGCCGGCATCGCGGCTCAGCCCAGCGTATCGAGAATGTCCGCCGCGCCGGCCGCCAGGAGTTCTTCGGCCACGGCCAGGCCCAGGGCCTCGGCGTCCTTCGCGGTGCCGGTGCGCTCGGCGCGGACGATGCGCCCGCCGTCGGGCGTCGCCACCAGGGCACGCAGGCGCAGCGATTCGCCTTGCGCCTGCGCGTAGGCGGCCAGCGGCACCTGGCAGGAGCCGCCCAGGCGCCGCGATACGGCGCGTTCGGCCAGGGCCTCGGCGGTGGTGGCGGCATGGGCCAGCGGCGCCAGCACCGCGCGCAGGTCGTCGCGATCGGCGCGGATCTCGATGCCCAGGGCGCCCTGCCCCGCGGCCGGCAGGCTGTCCTCGGGCGCCAGCAGGGTCCGGATGCGCTCGCCCAGGCCCAGCCGGCGCAGGCCGGCCGCGGCCAGCACGATGGCATCGTATTCGCCGCGATCGAGCTTGCCCAGGCGAGTCTGCAGGTTCCCGCGCAGGGGCCGCACCTGCAGGTGCGGATGGCGCGCCCGAATCTGCGACTCGCGCCGCAGGCTGGAGGTGCCGATGACGGCGCCGGCGGGCATCTCGGCCAGTTCCGCGTAGCGCGCCGACACCAGGGCGTCGCGCGGATCCTCGCGCTCCATGATGGTGGACAGCAGGAACTCCGGCGCCAGGTCCACCGGCACGTCCTTGAGCGAATGCACGGCCAGGTCGGCGCGGCCGTCCTGCAGGGCGGTTTCCAGTTCCTTGACGAACAGGCCCTTGCCGCCGACCTTCGACAGCGTGCGGTCCAGGATGCGGTCGCCGCGGGTGGTCATGCCCAGCAGCTCGACGGAGCACTGCGGATACAGCGCGCGCAGCCGCGCCTGTACATGCTCGGCCTGCCAGAGCGCCAACTGGCTTTCGCGCGTGGCGATGATCAAACGATCGTTTTTCAAATGCGGGGATCTCGATTGCGATGCGAACAGGCTTCCGCTCTCGCGGCGCCCCCCTTCGGGATTATAGAAGTATTCGATATGGGCTCTTTTTTCATGGCATGCTTTCGGGGCGCCCGCACCGCGTTCTTTTGCCTTTCGGGCCCGTCTCCAAGCATTTGCAGCAGCCGACTCCAACGACAACACGCGCGACGCTCCATGACCTCATCGCTTCAAGATCCCGACCTACCTCTTCGCAACGACATCCGACTGCTGGGCCGCCTCCTGGGCGACGTGATCCGCGCCAGCGAAGGCGCGGGCGTCTTCGACACCATCGAGACCGTGCGCCGCACCGCGGTGCGCTTCCGCCGCGACGGCAACGCCACCGACGGCCGCGCGCTGGAGAAGCGCCTAAAGCTGCTGGCGCCCGACGAGACCAACTCCGTGGTCCGCGCCTTCACCTACTATCTGCACCTGGCCAACATCGCCGAGGACCGCGACCAGAACCGGCGCCGCCGCGCCACCCTGCTCCAGCAGGACGCCCCCGCGCGCGGCAGCCTGCAGGACGCCGTCGCCAGGCTGCGGGCGGCAGGCATCGGCAACGCGCGCATGCGCCAGTTGCTGGACGAAACGCTGATCTCGCCGGTCCTGACGGCCCACCCCACCGAGGTGCAGCGCAAGAGCACGCTGGACGTGCACAAGGAAATCGCCCATCTGCTGCAGGAGCGCGACGACCCGCGCACCACGGACGAATCCTTCGAACAGACCCTGGCCCTGCTGGGGCGCATCACCACGCTGTGGCAGACGCGCATGCTGCGCAATTCCCGGCTGACGGTGGCCGACGAGATCGAGAACGCGCTGTCCTATTACCGCAGCACCTTCCTGTCCGTCATCCCGCAGTTGTACGGCCATCTTTCGCGCCTGCTCGGCCGCGAACCGGCCGATCCGTTCGGCCCCCACCCGGCGCCGCTCAAGTCCTTCCTGCGCATGGGCAGCTGGATAGGCGGCGACCGCGACGGCAATCCCAACGTCGACGCCGAGACGCTGAACCTGGCGCTGCTGCGCCAAAGCACCACGGCCTTCGAGTACTACCTGGACGAAACCCACGCGCTCGGCGCCGAGCTGTCCCTGAGCGCGCTGCTGACGCCCGCCTCGCACGCGCTGGCCGCGCTGGCCGAGCAGGGCGGCGACCTTTCCGAGCACCGCCGCGACGAACCCTACCGGCGCGCGCTGGTCGGCATCTATGCCCGCCTGGCGGCATCGGCGCGAGCGCTGACCGGCCGCGACCTGGCCCGCCGCGAGGCCCCGCCCGCCCAGCCCTATGCCGAGCCGGCCGAATTCGCCGCCGACCTGGCGGTGATCGCCGACTCGCTCAACGGCCACCACGCCTCGCCCATCGCCCGGCTGCGCCTGTCGGCGCTGCGCCAGGCGGTGGACGTGTTCGGCTTCCACCTGGCCACCATCGACCTGCGCCAGAGTTCCGACGTGCACGAACGCACGGTGGCCGAGCTGTTCGCGCGCGCCGGGGTGCAAGCCGACTACGCCAGCCTGGACGAAGCCGCCCGCATCGAGCTGCTGCGGCGCGAGTTGCAGGAAGTCCGCCCGCTGGTCTCGCCCTGGCTGCGCTACAGCGAGGAAACCACCCGCGAACTGGACATCTTCCGGGCGGCCGCCAGCGCCCGCCAGCGCTTCGGCGCGCAGGCCGTGCACCACGCCATCGTGTCGCACACGGAAACCGTGAGCGACCTGCTGGAAGTCCTGGTGCTCCAGCAGGAAACCGGGCTCATCGCGCCCGGAGGCGGCTCGGCGAACGGACACGTTCCGGCCGACGGCGAAGGGCTGATGGTGGTGCCGCTGTTCGAGACCATTCCCGACCTGGCCAACGGCCCCGGCATCATGGCGCAGTTCCTCGACCTGCCCGAGGTCAAGGCCCGCGTGCGCCATGCCCAGCGCGGGGTGCAGGAAGTCATGCTGGGCTATTCCGACAGCAACAAGGACGGCGGCTTCCTGACGTCGAACTGGTCCCTGTACCAGGCCGAACGCGCGCTGGTCGAGGTCTTCCGCGCCCGCAAGGTCAGGCTGCGCCTGTTCCATGGCCGCGGCGGCACCGTGGGCCGGGGCGGCGGCTCGAGCTTCGATGCCATCCTCGCCCAGCCGCCCGGCACGGTGGCCGGCCAGATCCGCCTGACCGAACAGGGCGAGGTCATCCAGAGCAAGTACAAGGACGCCGACATCGGCCGCTGGCATCTCGAACTGCTGACCGCCGCCACGCTGGAGGCCAGCCTGGCCGACCACACCGAAAGCGCCTCCGCCGAGGACGCGCTGTTCGCCAGCTACGGGCAGACCATGGACCGCCTGTCGGCCACCGCCATGCGCAGTTACCGCGCCCTGGTCTACGAGACGCCCGGGTTCGCCGACTACTTCTTCGCCTCGACGCCCATTTCCGAGATCGCCGGCCTGAACATCGGTTCGCGTCCGGCCTCGCGCAAATCCACCGGGCGCATCGAGGACCTGCGGGCCATTCCCTGGGGCTTCTCGTGGGGCCAGTGCCGGCTGCTGCTGCCTGGCTGGTACGGCATGGGCGCGGCCATCGACGACTACCTGCGCCATGGCGAAGGCACCCGGCGCGAGCGCATCGAGCACCTGCAGGCCATGGCGCGCGACTGGCCGTTCTTCCGCACGCTGCTGTCCAACATGGAAATGGTGCTGGCCAAGACCGACCTGGTCATCGCCTCGCGCTATGCGCAACTGGTGCCGGACACCGCGCTGCGCAAACGCATCTTCGGCGCGATCAGCGACGAATGGAAGCGCACCATGAGCGCGCTGAAGCTGATCACCGGCCAGCGCCAGTTGCTGGCCGACAATCCGTCGCTGGCGCGCTCGATCCGCGACCGCATCGCCTACATCGATCCGCTCAACCACGTGCAGATCGAACTGATCCGCCGCTATCGCGCCACCCGTGGCAAGGCGGGCCGCGCCAAGGCGGATCCGGCCGGCCGCACCCAGAACGGCATCCACCTGACCATCAACGGCATCGCCGCGGGCCTGCGCAACACCGGCTGACGCCGCGCCCAGGCGGGCCGCCTGCCGGCCCGCCTGCTTCCCTCCCCTACTGCGCCGGCCTTCGCTCGGCGCCTCCCCCGCTCCCCCCCTTTCCGACGTGCGCCGCTTCCGATGCGCGCGCTGTCGCTTTCGTGGCTTCCCCCTATTGCCTCCATCCTCCGGTAGGTTTTATATTCAAAAAAAGTTTTTCCATACAAAACATCCAGGAAGGAAAGCATGACGGAAGTCGACATCGCGATCGTCGGGGCGGGCATAGGCGGCATGGCCGCGGCCATCGCCCTGCATCGCGCGGGATTCAAGGTGGGGGTCTACGAACAGGCGCCCAGGTTCGGGCGCGTGGGCGCGGGCATCAACCTTACGCCCAACGCGGTCAAGGTGCTGGACGGACTGGGCGTGGGCACGGTGCTGCGCGCCACGGCCTACGAACCCACCTGCCGCATCAGCCGGCTCTGGGACAGCGGCCGGGAAACCTCGCGGCTGGAATTGCACGCCCAGGGGGCACGGCGCTACGGGGCGCCCCAACTCACCATCCATCGCGCCGACCTGCTGTCGGCGCTGGAGGCCGCCCTGCCGGCCGGCTCGGTCCGCCTGGGCGCCAAGGTGGCCGGCGTCGGCCAGGACGAGCGCCATGCATGGCTGGAACTGGCCGATGGAACGCGGGTATCGGCGCGCGCCGTGGTCGGCTGCGACGGCATCCATTCGGTGGTCCGCGAAGCCATCGCCGGCCCCGCAGCCCCCTGCTTCACCGGCAAGGTCGCGTTCCGCTCCATCGTGCCCACCGCGCCGCTCGCGCGCTACGACCTGACTCCCACCACCAAGTGGTGGGGTCCGGATGCCTCCAGCCAGATCTTCACCTTCCTGATCGACCGAGGCCAGCGCGAGTTGTTCGTGTTCGCCACCGTGCCCGAGACCGAATGGACGCACGAGTCCTGGTCGATCCAGGGACACAAGGACGAACTGCTGCGCGCGTACGCAGGCTTTCACGAGGAAGCGCTCGCCATCCTGGAAGGCTGCGACGTCGTCCTCAAGACGGCGCTCTACGCGCGCGACCCCATGGTGCGCTGGACCCATGGCCGCGTCACCCTGCTGGGCGACGCCTGCCATGCCATGCTGCCCTTCATGGCCCAGGGCGCCGCCATGGGCCTGGAGGACGCCGCGGTGCTGAGCCGCTGCCTGGGCGAGGCCGGGAACGACGTGCCCGCCGCCCTGCTGCGCTACGAACAGGCCCGACTGGAACGCGCCAGCCGGATCCAGCGCGGCTCGCTGCAGAACGACTGGCTGCGCTCGGACACGAACGCCGACTGGGTCTATGGCTACGACGCCTGGACCGAACCCCTGCCCGAGCGGGCGCACTGAACCCTTCCCTTTCCAGCGGAGTCCTTGCCATGCACAGACGACATTTCCTCGGCACCATGATCGCGGCGGCGGGCGCCGGCGCGGCCCCGGCCACGCGCGCCCAGTCCGGCTTCCCCTCGCGCCCCATCCGCATGCTGGTGGGCTTCGCGCCCGGCGGCGCCACCGACGTCGCGTTCCGCGTCCTGGCGCAGAACGCGGCCGCCATCCTGAAGCAGCCGGTCGTGGTCGAGAACAAACCGGGCGCCGGGATGGTGATCCCCGCCCAGATGATGCAGACCACCGCCCCCGACGGCTACACGATCGCGCAGATCGCCGTATCGGTGTTCCGCACGCCCTACCTGGTCAAGACCGCCTGGGATCCGCTCAAGGACCTGAAATACATCATCGGCCTGGCGGCCTACCCCTTCGGTCTCGTGGTGCCGGCTTCCTCGCCCATCAAGACGGTGGCCGACTACATCGCCTACGCCAAGGCCAACCCCGGCACGATGACCTACGGCACGCCGGGCACCCTGTCCTCGCCCCACCTGACGATGGAAGACCTGGCCTTCCAGGCCGGCGTGAAATTCAACCACGTGCCCTACAAGGGCGGCGCCGAAGCGCTGGCCGCGCTCCTGGGCGGCCACATCATGTCGCTTGCCGACGGCCCAAGCTGGGCGCAGTACGTCGAGTCGGGGCAACTGCGCCTGCTCGCCACCGGCGGCGAAACGCGCAGCGCGCGCTTCTCGGCGGCGCCCACGCTCAAGGAACTGGGCTACGACATCGTGCAGAACGCCCCTTTCGGGCTGGCGGCCCCGCGCGACACCGATCCGGGCGTGGTCCGCATCCTGCACGACGCCTTCAAGCAATCCATGGACATGGACAACTACCGCGCCGCGCTCAAGCAGTACGACCTCGAGCCCGCCTACCTGAGCAGCGAACAGTTCACCCGCTTCGCGGCGGACACCATGCAGAAGGAAAAGCTGTTGATCGACCGGATAGGGCTGCGCAGACTATAAAATGACCGGGCGCAAGGCGCTCCGCCTTGCGACCCGTCCCATCTGGCCCCTATGACCGAACCCCAGCTGCCGGCTACCGACGACGGCGACGACGCGCCCGACCATGCTTCCGCTCCCCGCAAGGACCCGTACTGGGTCGATGCGCTCGCCCAGGGCCTGTCCGTGCTCGAAGCCTTCGATTGCGAACAGCCCTCGCTCACCCTGACCGAACTCGCGCAGCGGCTGGGCTGGAGCCGCAGCAAGCCGTATCGCTTCGTGCACACGCTGGAGAAACTGGGTTTCCTCGAACGCGAGGAAGTCGGCCGGCGCTACCGCCTGACCGCGCATGCCATGAAGCTCGGCTTCGCCTACCTGAACCGCCTGCCGCTGGTCGAGCTGGCGCAGCCGATCATGAACCGGCTGCGCACCGAGGTCGGCGCCTCGGTGCACATGGCCATCCTGGACCGCGACGAGCTGGTCTACGTGGCGCAGGCCCGCATCCCGCTGCCCACGTCGATCGACATCCACGTCGGGTCCCGCATGCCGCCGCACTCGTCCTCGATCGGACGTATCCTGCTGGCCTACAAGCCCCAGGCGGACATCGCCCGCATCCTGGACGGCGCGCCGATTCCCGCGCTGACCGAAAAATCCACGGTGGATCCCGCCGCGTTCCGCGCGTTGCTGGATACCGCGCGCGAACGCGGCTACGTCTACAACGACGAGGAATTCCACCGCGGCGTGCGGTCGATCGCCGCGCCCGTGCTGAACGCACAGGGGGAAGTGGTGGCGGGACTGAACGCGACCTCGATGATCTACACCTTCACGGACGAGGTCGTGGCCGGGACCGTGATCCCGGCCGTCGTGCGAGCGGCGCGGGAATTGTCGCTGGCACTGGGCTACCGCGAGCGGTAGCCCCGGGCGATTCAGCGCAGGTACGACACCGCGACCGCGATCACCACGCCGACGGCGCCGATCAGCACCAGCATCTGCATCAGCGTCAATCCTTTCTGCAAGCTCTTCATTCCATCCTCTGGCGCCGCCCCGCGGGGCGGCAATAAGAAAACACGCGTCGAAATCCGACGGGGCATTAGGTTAGCCTGTTTCACGCCGCCCGATGGCGCGGGCGCCCCGGAATGAACATGGTCGCCCACCGAGCGACCAGCCTCCGGTGTGGCGGGTCTATATTTGCAGATTGAGCCCAGTATCCACCCATATCGCTTGCGTCGAATTCAACAATGAAGACCACCCTGGACGAGTTGCAGGCCTTCGTGGCCGTCGTGGATACGGGGTCGATCACGGCGGCCTCGGAAGTGCTCGGGCTGACCATTTCCGCCACCAGCCGCACCCTGGGACGGCTGGAGGAGAAGCTCCAGACCACCCTGCTGCGCCGCACGACCAGGCGGCTGGAGCTGACCGAGGAAGGCTCGACCTTCCTGCGCCATGCGCGCGCCATCCTGGCTTCGGTCGACGAAGCCGAGGAACAGATGGCGGCCCGGCGCCTGCACCCGGCAGGGCGGTTGCGGGTCGATGCCTCCACGCCTTTCATGCTGCACGTCCTGGTGCCGCTGCTGGACGGTTTCCGCGCCCGCTACCCCAAGGTTGAACTGGAGCTCGATTCGAACGAAGGCATCGTCGACCTGATCGAAAAGCGCACCGACGTGGCCTTCCGCATCGGGGCCTTGAAGGATTCCACCCTGCACGCCCGCCCCGTCGGCACCAGCCGCATACGCGTGCTTGCCAGTCCCGGCTACCTGGCGCGCCACGGTTCGCCGGCCGATCCGGAACAGTTCGAATCGCACACGCTGCTGGGTTTCACCCAGCCCGAGACGCTGAACGACTGGCCGGTGCGCGACGCGGACGGAAACACCTTGCGCATCCGGCCCACGATCGCCTCGTCCAGCGGGGAAACGCTGCGGCACATGGCCCTGGCGGGCCTGGGCATCGCCTGCCTGTCGGATTTCATGACCGGCGACGACCGCCGGCAAGGACGCCTGGTGCAATTGTTTCCCGGGCGGACGCTGGACGTGCGCCAGCCGATCAACGCGGTCTACTACCGCAATACCGCCCTGGCCTCGCGCATCACGGCTTTCGTGGACCACGTCGTCCAGGCGCTGGGCAAGCGCCCTTTCGACGCATGATGCGCTCCAGAACGACAACGCCCTGCCGAGGCAGGGCGTGCCGCGCACCGGGCCTGGCGGCCCCGCGCTCCGATCAGGCGTGGCTGGCCTGCGCCGCCTTCTTCCGGCGAGCCAACCACATCCCCACGCCGACGACGACCAGCGCGCCTATGATTTCCGCGGCATAGGTGATCTGCGTGTTGTAGGCCGCCAGCGAGGTCGGCTGGATCACGTGCGACTGGACCGCGACGTCGGTCGCCAGCATGCCGCCGGCAATCCATCCCAGCAGCGCGCCGCCCAGCGTCACCACGATGGGGAAGCGGTCGATCAGCTTCAGGACCAGCGTGCTGCCCCAGATGATGATGGGCACGCTGACCAGCAGGCCGAAGATGACCAGCCCGATCTGGTGGGACTCATCCGCCTGCTGGGCCGCGCCCGCGATGGCGATGACGTTGTCCAGGCTCATGACGAAGTCGGCGACGATGATGGTCTTGATCGCCCCCAGCAGCGTAGCGCCCCCTTCGATGTTGTCGTGCGACTCGTCCTCGGGCACCAGCAGCTTGATGCCGATCCAGAACAGCAGCACGCCGCCCACGACCTTCAGGAAGGGGATCTGCAGCATCGTGACCGCGAAGGCGATGAGCACGACGCGCAGCACGATCGCGCCCGCCGTCCCCCACAGGATCCCCTGCATCCGCCGCTTGGCCGGCAGATTGCGGCAGGCCAGCGCGATGACCACCGCGTTGTCCCCGCCCAGCAGGATGTCGATCAGAATGATTTGAAATACGGCCGCCCAGCTGAGCGTCTGGAGAAATTCAAGCACGTGTAGCTCCCTAAGCCAGATCCGGACGAGCGAATCTTCCTGTGCGGAAGATTGGCTCTTCCCTTTTTTTGAATTCACGACACCTTTCGGAGGAAGCTCCCACACACCCGCATGCTGGAAGACTTCCCGCCCCGAAGGCGAAACCGGCCCGGCATCCCATGCCAGGCCGGCGTACTACGATGATGAAGCGTTGCCGGCCGTCAAGCGGGCTGGTCGCCGGAGCGGCGCCGCGACATCAGCACCTTGCCCACGACCAGCACGATCAGGGCCCCGACCACGCCCGCGGCAATCTCGGCGCCATGATGGCTCAACCCCATGGACGCCTCGACGGCCTCGGTATGCAGCGCGGGATCGTTGACGAACAGTTCGCCGGCGATGAACCCCAGCAGCGCGGCACCCAGCCAGACGATCAGCGGGAAGCGCTCGATGACCTTCAGCAGCAGCGTGCTGCCGAAGATCACCAGCGGGATGCTGATGGCCAGGCCCAGGACCAGGAGCACGGTATTGCCCATGGCGGCGGCCGCCACGGCAATCACGTTGTCCAGGCTCATGACCAGGTCGGCGATCAGGATGGTGCGGATGGCGGCCATCAGGCCGTCCTTGGCCAGCTTGCCTTCGTCCTCTTCACCTTCCGGCAGCAACAGCGAAACACCGATGTACAGCAACAGCAGCGAGCCGATCAGTTTCAACCAGGGCAGTTGCAGCAACTGGGCCGCAACCAGCGTCAGGATGATACGCATCACGATGGCGGCCGCAGAGCCGATCACGATTGCTTTCTTTTGTTGATGGGCCGGCAGCGAACGAGCCGCCAGCGCGATGACCACCGCGTTGTCCCCCGACAACAGGATGTTCACCCAGATGATTTGAATGAGAGCCAGTACGAAGGCCGCTGAACCAAA
>NZ_JAOCLR010000017.1:0-118554 GCF_029845405.1 Pigmentiphaga sp. GD03639 | reverse complement strand
GGCCGGGTTCTGCTCGAGCACCGCGATGCGCGCATGCGGCAGGCGCTGCTTGAGCAGGATGGACAGGAACAGCCCCGACGGGCCTCCACCGACGATGATGACCTTCATGGCGACTCCGGGTCGATGGCGAGGGTGTCCATGTCGAACGCGGCGATGCGGCCCGCCAGGCCGCCCGTCAGCGCGCCGTACCAGACGGCGGGCTTGAAGCCCAGCTCCTTGCGCCGGAACCGCAGGCCGGGCGTGCCATCGATGCGGGCGTAGCCGGCCGCGCCCCGGCCCACCGCATAGCCTCGGGCGCGCGCATCGTCCAGCAGCGGGGCGAACTCGGGCACGTCCAGCACGTACACCGACGCCACGCCGGCCGGCCGGTCCACGTCGTCCAGCGCCGCCGCCTTGCGCCGCCACACGGGCTCGATGCCGTCCAGGCGCTCGCCCTGCCCCGCCTCCAGCGCCATCGCGGCCTCCAGCGTACGGGCGGCATCGTCCGCATCGGCCTGGCCGAAGGGCCGCAACTGGGTGGTGATCTCGATGGGGTAGCCGTTGGGATCGTTGAAGTAGATGGACTCGATCACCTCGTGGCGGATCTGGTAGCGCAGCGGGATGCCCGCGGCTTCCACGCGCGCGCGCCACCGCAGCAGCTCGGCCTCGTCCGGCACCCGCCACGCGGTGTGCGTCGCGCGTTCCTGGTAATGGTCGCTCACGCGCAGCTTGTCCGGACGCTGCGTGCCGATGTAGTAGAAGAACGCGATGGTGCTGCCATTGCCGCTGTCGAAGAAGAAGTGCAGGAAGTCGGCATGGTCGCCCGGCCCCCAGCCGCGCGCGGAGATCGCGTGCACCAGCGGCAGGCCGAGCTGGTCGCGGTAGAAGCGCACCGTCTCGGACAGTTTCCAGGTGGGGCGGGCGGTATGGTGCACGCCGTGCAATCGCAGAGGGGAAAGCGCTTCGGTAGTCATGTCGGAAGTTCCTCGTTGCTGGGCGCGGCCTGCGCCAGGATGGCGGCGATCCGTTCCCGCAGGATCTGCTTGCTGAGCTTGCCGGAGGCCGAGAGCGGGAAATCCGCCAGGACCTCGATGCGTTCGGGCCACTTGAACTTGGCCAGCCCCTCGCCATGCAGGAAGCGGCCCAGTTCCTCGACGTCCGGCGCGTGCGCCGACGGCCGGAGCGTGGCGAACAGGCAGGCCTTTTCGCCGTAGACGGGATCGGGCATGCCGACCAGCGCGCAGTTCAGGATGGCGGGATGGCGGCTGACGACGCCTTCGACTTCCTCGGCGTTGATCTTCTCGCCGCCCCGGTCGATCACGTCCTTGATGCGGCCCTGGAAGAAGTAGTAGCGCCGCCCGTCCTCGATCCGGCTGGACATCAGGTCGCCCGAACGGTAATGGCCGTCCGCCGTGAAGCGGTGCGCATCCTCGGCGGCGGACTTGTAGTAGCCCTGGATGGTGTACGGGCCGCGGAACAGCGCTTCGCCGATCTCGCCGTCGGCCACCGGCTCTTCCGTGCCGGGGCGCACGATCTTCACTTCGTCGTGCTCGGATACCGGCCGGCCCACCGAACCGTCGTTCAGATGGGGCGGATCGTCTTCGCGCGTGAACATGATCACGCCTTCGGTCATGCCGAAGATGTGCCGTGCCGGCGATCCCGTCAGCCGCGCCATGCCGCCCGCGTTCTTCGAGGTGATGAAACGCCGGCGCGCCTTCTCGCGCTCGTCCGCCAGGGCCAGTTCTGGCGCGATGCGCGTCAGGATGGGACCCGGCGCGCCGAACCACGTGGGGCGATGGTCCCGGACCAGCGCACGCAGCGTTTCCTCGCCCAGGTCAGGGGCTACCGTGATCGCGCCGCCGCACAGCAGGAAGGGGCCGAAGCAGCAGCCCATGTTGAGGTTGTGCATGTACGGCGTGGGGAAGAACAGCACGTCGTCGCGGGTGTAGCCGTTGCAGGCGGCGACGGCCCGCATGTTGTACACGTATTCGCTCTGGAAGCGGGGGATGATCTTGGGCACGCCGGTCGTGCCGCCGGACAGCTGGAATACCGCGACCTGCCATGGGTCGTGCTCGATGTCCGCCAGCATCGCCCTGGCGCGCTCCCAGGGCATGGCATCGATCAGTTGGCGCAGCCCGTGCGCGCCGGCGCGCGGCTCGCCCCGCGCCTGCACGATGTGGCGCAGCGTGGGCACGGCTTCCTGCATCTCGCGCGCGAAGGCCACGTCGTCGAACCGGGCGTCGTCGCCCTGGACGAGATGCAGGCGGGCATCGGCCAGCTTCGCCAGGTAGCTCACTTCCAGTTTGCGGAAGGCCTGCAGGGCACAGATGGGAATCAGGCCGGCCTTCAGGCAGGCCAGGAAGGCCACCAGCAATTCGGCGCAATTGCCGCTCTGCAGCAGCACGCGGTCATGCCGGACCAGCCCCAGCGCCAGCATGGCGGCGCCCAGCCGGTCGCTGTCGCGGTCCAGGTCGCGGTAGCTCATCCTTAGCTGCGGCCCGACCAGCGCCAACCGGTCGGCATGCAGTGCGAGCGAGCGCGCGAACGCGCCAGCCAGCGTCTCGCCGCCCAGCAGTCCCAGCCGCGCGTAGCGGCGCAGGCGATCGGCATCGGGATAGCGCACGCCCTCGAGCCGGACCCTTGGTTCCACGTTCATCATGTCTGCGTCCATGTCATGCTTGAGCTGGGGCCTAGGCCATTTTTTCGCGCAGCCATTCGCCGACCGCGCGCCCGGCGATACGCTGGCCGGGCTCCTCGCCCGGGGCCAGCGCCAGGCCATGATGATTGCCGCGCACGCGCACGTGGCGCTTGTCGGCCGCCCCGATCTGCTCGTGGATCTTCCGTATGTCGGCCGGAAAGGTGCACTGGTCGCCGGTGTACTCCACCAGCAGCGTGGGCTGGGTGATGGCGCCCGCGGTCTTCTCCAGCGAAGCGTTGGACGACAGTCCCGACCAGGTGGACAGCCACGACTCGGGCGTGACCACCCGGGCGAATCCCACGCTGCCCCAGTTCGAGACCAGCGGACTCCTGCCCCACAACGATCCGGTCCTGCGGTCCGACGGATCGATGGAAATGTCCCACGAACGCAGGTCCGCGTCGGTGCGCCACACCTGGAAGATGGGCGCGTGCGCCGCGATCCGCTGCTCGGCCATCGACGCCCCGCCCGCCTTGACCTTCGCCCTGGCCTCGGCCTTGCGCCGCAGCATCTGCCGCGCGCGGGCATCGATGCGGGCGACGCGCTCGGCCTGGGCGGCACGGTAGCGCTGGACGAATGCGGGATCGTAGGACGCGGCGCCCGTCTCGGCATCGTAGCCGTTGTCCCGTGAGAAGGGATCCAGCGCGGGATCGGTCTCCAGGGGATCGTCCTCCGACACCACGGAAGGATCGATGCCCGCCATCAGCAGCCTTCCCTGCCCGGGATGCGGGGACAGCAGGATCATGCCGTCGGCGCGCGGCATCTCCAGCTCGGCCAGGGCGGTGGGCCGCCCTCCCGGGGTGCGGGCAATGCGCTGCCCGGCCGGCAGCGACGACTGCTGGTTGTACAGCGTGTACAGGCCGGCGCCGCCCGAGTTGCCCAAGAGCACGATGTTCTCGTAGCCCAGCGAACGCAGGTGCGCCATGCCGGCCGCCACGTCGAACAAGGCCACCTCATGCTCGAGCCGCAGGTCGTTGCCGATGGAACGCGATCCCTGCACCCAGCAGGCGCAGCCGGCGTCCAGCACATGAGGCACCATATAGTGCGTCACCGCCATTTCCCGCGGATGCATCAGCGACACGACCGTCTTGCCCGACTCGGCCGTGGTGAACAGGAAACCCAGTGTGCGCTGGCCGTCGGCCGTGCCCAACGCGTAGGGCACCACCTGGTAAGGCCGGCTCATCAGCCGTGGGTCCCACGACGCGCCTCTCATGCCGGCCGTGACGACCGGCTTGTCGGTAGTGGCCAAGGCAGTCTCCTCGAATTAAATATCACCCTGTCAATTAAATTATGCTTTATTTGATATCATGTCAATTATTTTCATCGTATGGCGATTCACCTTGTTACAGGCCCCATGATGGAGCGTGTATAGACTCGTTGTTCGAGCACCACGAGGTGATGCCTTGAGCTTCTCAGCCATGGACTCGGCCCGACTCCAGGCCGGGGAAAAAGAGCCCGGGACGGGCGAGACGGCAATGGGGGTCGGAAGCGATACGGACATCAGCTTCCGTATGTTCGTCAATGCCATCGAAGACTATGCGATCTTCATGCTGTCCCCCGACGGACGGGTGAGGACCTGGAACGCCGGCGCGGCCAAGATCAAGGGTTATGAAGCCGACGAAATCCTGGGCAAGCATTTTTCGGTCTTCTATAACGCCGAGGCCGTGGCGCGGGGCTGGCCGCGCTACGAGCTGGAAGAAGCCGCCCTGCATGGCCGCTTCGAGGACGAGGGCTGGCGCGTGCGCAAGGACGGCTCGACCTTCTGGGCCAATGTCGTCATTACCGCGCTGCGGGACGAGTCCGGCACCCTCAAGGGCTACGTCAAGATCACCCGGGACCTGAGCGAACGCCGCCGCCAGACCGAGGCGCTGCGGCAGAGCGAGGAACGGTTCAGGCTGCTGCTCGAAGGCGTGGAAGGCTACGCGATCTACATGCTCGACACCGAAGGCATGATCACGAGCTGGAACACCGGCGCCACGCAGATCACCGGCTACCGGCGGGACGAAGTCATCGGCCGGCACTTCTCCATGTTCCATCCCGCCGACGACGCGTCCCCCGAGAGCCCCGACCGGGTGCTGCGCATCGCCCAGGCCGAGGGCCGCTATGAAGAGGAAGGCTGGCGCCAGCGCAAGGACGCCTCGTTGTTCTGGGCGAACGTGACCACCACCGCCGTCTACGACGAGGCCGACCAGTTGCAGGGCTACGCCAAGATCATGCGCGACATGAGCGAGCGCAAGCGCCTGGAGGAACTGGAGCTGGCCAACCGGCGCATGAGCGAGTTCCTGGCCACCCTGGGCCATGAGCTGCGCAACCCGCTCGCCCCGGTGCGCAACGCCATCGGCATCCTGCAGAAGGACCTGGACATCGACCCCACCGTGGCCCGCTGCCGCGACATGATCGATCGCCAGATCACGCACCTGGCCCGGCTGGTCGACGACCTGCTGGACATCGGCCGCATCACCTCCGGCAAGATCGAGCTGCGCCTGGCGCCGGTGGACATGCGCACCATCATCGAACGCAGCATCGAATCGTCGCGTTTCCACACCGATGCCCGCGAACAGCGGATCGACGTGGACCTTCCCGCCGAGCCGCTGATGGTGAAGGGCGACATGACGCGGCTGGTGCAGGTGCTGCACAACCTGCTGCACAACGCCTCCAAGTTCTCGCCCCCGGGCACGGCCATCACCATACGCGCCTCCCGGCAAGGCCGGTCGGCGCTGATCGAGGTGGCCGACCAGGGCCGCGGCATGCCGGAACAGGCCCTGGATGCGGTCTTCCAGTTGTTCGTACAGGAAGACCGCGAGACCAACCCCACCGACAGCGGACTGGGCATAGGGTTGACGCTGTGCCGGTCGCTGGTACGCATGCACGGCGGCGCCATTTCCGCGTCCAGCCCCGGGCCCGGCCTCGGCAGCACGTTCACGGTCCGCCTGCCCCTGGACGAGCCGGCGCCGCCCGCGCGGGCCATGGCCACCAGCTCGCGCCGGACGTCGACCGCCAGGCGCATCCTGGTGCTGGACGACAACCGTGACTCGGCGGACAGCCTGGCCATGCTGCTGGAGATCAACGGCCACCAGGCGCGTCCGCTGTACACGGCGGAAGCCGCGCTGCGCATGGCGCCCAGCTTCCAGCCGCACATCGTCTTCATCGACCTGGCCATGCCCACCATGGACGGCTTCGCGGCGCTGCGGGCCCTGAAGGCCATCCCGCAACTGGCGCACACCGTCTTCATCGCCATGACCGGCTATGGGCAGGAAGAAGACAGGCAGCGCACGGCGCGAGCCGGCTTCGACATGCACCTGGTCAAGCCGCTGGACGTCTCCCAACTCGGACCCATTGTCGACGGGGTCGAGCCTGCCGTACCATCCGACGCTCCACCCAGCGCACCCGACGATGCAGGAACTTGCGATGAACAATGAACTTGTCTTCTACACCCACCCGATGTCCCGCGGCCGCATCGCGCGCTGGATGCTCGAAGAGGTCGGCCAGCCCTACCGTACCGAGGTGCTGGATTTCGCCACGACCATGAAGGGTCCGGAGTACCTGGCCATCAACCCCATGGGCAAGGTGCCCGCCATCCGCCACGGCGACGCCGTGGTCACCGAATCCGCGGCGATCTGCGCCTACCTGGCCGATGCCTTCCCGCAGGCGCAGCTCGCCCCGCCCCCGCACAGTCCGCTGCGCGGCGCCTACTACCGCTGGCTGTTCTTCTGTGCCGGCCCCGTGGAAGCGGCGGTCACCAACCAGGCACTGGGCATCAGCGTGCCGGAAGACCGGCGGCGCATGGTGGGCTACGGCTCGCTGGCCGAGGTGCTGGACGTGCTGGAGACGGCCGTGGCCGGCGAAGGCTACGTGGCGGGCGACGGTTTCACCGCGGCCGACGTCTACGTGGGCTCGCAGCTGGCCTGGGGCATGATGTTCGGCACGATAGAGAAGCGGCCGGCCTACCAGCGCTACGTGCAGCGCCTGACCAGCCGCCCGGCGGCGGTCCGCGCCCAGCGGATCGACGACGAGCTGGGCGCGGCCCTCCAGGCCGGCAAGGCCGGCTGACGGCAGCTAGCGCGCCACGTGCAGGAAATGCCGGTGGCGCTCGTACTGGTCCAGGATGTCGCCGATCACGGCGTCGCGGCTCCACCCCATGATGTCGTAGTCCTGGCCGCCCTCGCGCAGGTGGACCTCGGCCCGGAAGTACTTGCGCCCTTCTTCGTCGCGCACCTCGGCGGCGGTCAGGCCGGGACGCACGAAGGACTCCGGCCGCACGGCGTAGGAAAAATCCAGGGCCTCCTGGTGCACCACCTCCAGCGCCACCTCGCCTTCCTCGCCGTCGCGCACCCGCGCCTCGTAGCCCAGCTTCTGCAACTCCTCGACCACCGCCTCCATGGCCGGCCGCACCACGTCCGACAGGAAACGCAGCACATGGGCGCGGCGCGGCATCATGACCATGTTGCGCAGCCGCGATTCCCACGGCTCGCCGCCACCCGCCGGCCGTGAAAGCGCCAGCGACTGATGGTGGATGCGGCGCTTGGTGGCATCGAGCTTCAAGGCCTTGAACAACCCCCATACCGAGGCCAGCAGCACGATGGAGAACGGCAGCGCGCTGGCGATGGTCGCGGTCTGCAGCGCCTGCAGCCCGTCGGCCAGCAGCAGCGCCACGGCCACCACGCCGGTCAGCACCGACCAGAAGATGCGCTGCCACACCGGCGTGGACTCGGCGCCGCCCGAGGCCAGCAGGTCCACCACCAGGGCCCCCGAATCGGCCGAGGTCACGAAGAACACCACCACCATCGCGATGGCCAGCATGGAGATCGCGTGGCCCCAGGGATAGTGTTCAAGGAAGGCGAAGAGCGCCAGCGAACTGTCCGCCTTGACGGTGTCGGCCAGGCTGTCCAGGTGTTCGAACAGCACGAGATGGATGGCCGAGCCGCCGAACACCGTCATCCACAGGAAGGTGAAGCCGGTGGGCACCAGCAGCACGCCCATCACGAATTCGCGTATGGTCCTGCCGCGCGAGATGCGGGCGATGAACAGGCCCACGAACGGCGACCAGGCGATCCACCAGCCCCAGTAGAACAGCGTCCAGCCGCCTATCCAGTCCGTGGGGCGGTAGGCGTACAGGTTGAAGGTCTTGGCGACGATGTCCGACAGATAGGCGCCGGTGTTCTGCAGGAAGCTCTGGAACAGGAAGATGGTCGGTCCGACGGCCAGCACGAACAGCAGCAGGATCACGGCCAGGTACAGGTTGAGCTCGGACAGGATGCGGATGCCGCGATCCAGCCCGCTGGCCACCGACAGGGTGGCCAGGCCGCATGCGATGGCGATCAGGATGATCTGGGTGGCCGTGCCGATGGGCGTGCCGAACAGATGGTGCAGGCCGCTGTTGATCTGCGCCACCCCCAGCCCGAGCGAGGTCGCGACGCCGAACACGGTGCTGATGATGGCGAAAATGTCCACCGCGTTGCCCAGCGGACCGTGGATGCGGTCGCCGATGAAGGGGTACAGCGCGGACCGCAGCGTAAGCGGCAGGTTGTGGCGGTAGCTGAAATAGGCCAGGACCAGCGCCACCACCGCGTACAGCGACCAGGCATGCAGTCCCCAGTGGAAGAAGGTGATCTTCATGGCCTCGCGGGCCGCCGCCACCGTGCCCGCCTCGCCCACCGGCGGCGCCACCAGGTGCATGACGGGCTCGGCCACGCCGAAGAACATCAGGCCTATGCCCATGCCGGCCGAGAACAGCATCGCGAACCAGGTGAAGTTCCGGTAGTCGGGTTCGCTGTGGTCGGGACCGAGCTTGATGTTGCCGTAGCGGCTCACGGCCATGAACACGACCGACAGCAGGATGATGGCCACCGCCAGGATGTAGAACCAGCTCGCGTTGGTCAGTATCCACCGCTGTATCGTGTCGAAGACGT
The DNA here is from genome assembly GCF_029845405.1 of Pigmentiphaga sp. GD03639. NCBI lineage: Bacteria > Pseudomonadati > Pseudomonadota > Betaproteobacteria > Burkholderiales > Alcaligenaceae > Pigmentiphaga > Pigmentiphaga sp. GD03639. The sequence goes on along the minus strand of NZ_JAOCLR010000017.1, from coordinate 109,971 downwards.
CCCCGACGATGCGCGGGGCGGAGACGGCGCAGACCACCAGCGCCAGGATGAAAGCGGCCGCGGTGAAGAACACTGGGCGATCTATCGTTGTTTTCATGAGGACTCCCCGTTGAACATGCATGCGCGCGCCAGGAACGCGCGCGGCGGGTATCGCCTGCCCCGCATTTTTTCACCCCTGGCCCCTTCCAGGCAAACGCCGTGCGTTAACCAGTTAACCGACAGCCCCGCGGTCCCCCCGCAGAATGGCGTCATTCAAGGTGGAGACTTGCGATGACTATCCTGCGTACCGCACTGGCCGCGCTGCTGGCCCTGGCCGCGACGCCCCCGGCCGCGGCGGCCGATTTCCCGGCCCACCCCATCAATCTGATCGTTCCTTTCGCCGCGGGCGGCACCACCGACCTGCTGGCCCGCACCGTGGCCGGCGGCATGAGCCGGCAACTGGGCCAGGCGGTGGTCGTCATCAACCGCCCGGGCGCCGGCACGGTGGTGGCCGCGCAATCGGTGGCCAAGGCGCCGGCCGACGGCTATACGCTGCTGGTTGCCAGTAACGCCACCCTGGCGATCAATCCCCTGCTGATGAAGGACGTGGGCTACTCGCCCACCGACTCCTTCGACCACGTCTCGCTGCTGGGCACCGTGCCCAACGTGGTGGTCGCCCGCCCCGATGCCCCGTGGACCACCCTGGTCCAGGCGCTGGACCAGGCGCGCGAGCGCCCCAAGGGCCTGGCCTATGGCTCCATGGGCGCCGGCACCTCGAACCACATCGGCATGGAGCTGGTAGGCCTGCAACGGTCGGCCACCCTGCTGCACGTGCCCTACAAGGGCAGCGCGCCGGCGCTGGTGGACCTGATGGGCGGCAACGTCGACGTGGTGGTGGACACGCTGGCCGCCACGCTGCCGCAGGTGCGCACCGGCAAGCTCAAGGCCCTTGCCATCCTGAGCGCCAAACGATCGCCGCTAGCGCCCGAGATCGGCACCGCGCAGGAACAGGGTGCGGGCGAGGTCGACCTGTATTCGTGGTTCGGCATCGTCGCGCCCGCCGGCACGCCGGCTCCGGTAGTCGAGCGCCTGAACGCCGCCGTGCGCGCAGCGCTGGCCGACCCCGGCGTCGCGGCGACCCTGAAGCAGGCCGCCATCGAGCCCGCGGGCTCGACGCCGGCCCGGTTCGCCGAGTTCGCCGCGCGCCAGCGCGAGCTGTATGCCCGTATCATCGAACGCACCCGGATCACGCTCAACTGACGCCCGCCATGCACCCCTACGTCTCGTTCATCAATCCCGACCGCCTGCCCGCCCCGAACGGCTTCACCCACGTCGCCATCGCCCCGGTGGACCGGCTGATCGTCGTCTCGGGCCAGGTGGCCTACGCGCCCGACGGCAGCATCGTCGGCAAGGGCGACCTGGCCGCCCAGACCCGGCAGGTGTTCGAGAACCTGGCGACGGCGCTCGAGGCCGCCGGTTCGGCGCTGGCCTATGCGGTCAAGCTCAACTACTTCGTGCGCGACCTGACCGAGGAAGCGGTGGCGACCATACGGCGCGTGCGCGCACCGTACCTGGACGCGGACCGGCCGCCGGCCAGCACGCTGGTGGGCGTGGCCGCGCTGGCCAAGCCCGACCTGCTGCTGGAGGTCGAGTGCCTGGCGCTGCTGCCGCCTCAGTACCCGTCCGAATAAAGCCGGGCCAGCCTGGCCACGTCGGGCACGCGCAGCCCGCCGCGCCTGCGCAGCACCAGGCCCGCGCGCTCCAGGGCTGCCAGCCGCAGGCTGGCCCAGGTGCGGCTGATGCCTGCCATCTTGGCCAGGTCCGCGCGCGTCACGCCCGCTATCTCGGCGCCATGCCCGTCGTAGCCGGGATCGGCCAGCGCCAGATCATGCAGGATGCGCGCCAGTTTCGCCGTGGCCGAATCCAGTACCCTGGGGCCGGCTCGCGCGATGCTGTGGGTCGCCAGCATGGCGGCCACGCGCGCCACGTTGATGGCGAAAACAGGCACGGCTTCCATCAGCGCAAGCAGGTCTGCCCGCTCCATGGCCAGCAACGACGCCGGCTCCAGCGCCTCGCACGAGATCGCGCGGGGCTGGTCCAGCAGCGTGCTCAGCAGCCCCAGGGTCTGCCCGGACGTCCAGACGGCGGTCGTGAACTCCTCGCCCGACGGCGCCAAATGATAGGTGCGCAACCGGCCCGCCCGTATCACCCACAGGCGCGGGCTGGGATCCCCCTGCGCGAACAGGCCCTGGCCGCGCGCCAGTTCGCGTGCCGTCATGCGGTCGAGCACGGCCCGCGCCTGCGTATCGGACAGGCGCTCGAACAACAGCGAAAAGGCGGTATGGGGCAATGCCATGGCGCATTCTTCTTGCCGCCCGCGGAAAAATCAACCGCACCCGGTTCCCGGGGATTCATTACACTGGCCGCGTAGCAGCACCCTGTCCTGTCGACCCATCGCGGAAACCACGATGCTTCAAACGTACGCGGAACGCTTGCTTGCCAATACCCTGGAAGACCTGGTCCGGCGCGGCACGCTGGATGTCACCCTGCCCGACGGCCGCCGCCTGGCCTTCGGCGACGGCACCTTGCCGCGCGCCGCCATCCGCTTCACCGACACCCGCGCCGTGCTGGCGCTGCTGATGGACCCCGACCTGCGCTTGGGCGAGCTGTTCATGGACCAGCGGCTGGTGGTCGACGAAGGCAGCATCTACGACGTGCTGGAACTGCTGCTGCGCGATGCCGACGCGGTGCGGCCCGGCGTCATGGTGCGCGTGCTGGACGCGATGCGCATGTCGATACGGCGCTTCCTGCAGAACAACCGCCCGGGCCGCGCGCGCGCCAACGTCGCCCACCACTACGACCTGGACGACCGCCTGTACTCGCTGTTCCTGGACGAGCAGCGGCAGTATTCCTGCGCCTATTTCGAGCACCCCGGGCAAGACCTGGAATCGGCCCAGCGGGCCAAGCAGCGCCACATCGCGGCCAAGCTGCTGGTCGAGCCCGGCCACCGCGTGCTCGACATCGGCTGCGGCTGGGGCGGCCTGACGCGCTACCTGGTCGAGGTCGCCGGCGCCGGGCACGCCACCGGCATCACGCTGTCCGAGGAACAACTGAAGGGCGCGCGCGAACTGGCCGCCCGCACCGCCCATCCCCAGGCCTACGACTACCGCCTGGAGGACTACCGCGCGACGCCCGGCCGCTTCGACCGTGTCGTGTCGGTGGGCATGTTCGAGCACGTGGGCGTGGGCTATCACGACGCCTTCTTCCGCAAATGCCACGAACTGCTGACGGACGACGGCGTGATGCTGTTGCATTTCATCGGCAACTCCGACGTCCCGGACTTCAACAATCCGTGGATAGAGAAGTACATCTTTCCCGGCGGCCACATCCCGTCGCTGTCGGAATTCACGCCCGCCATCGAACGCTCGGGCCTGGTCGTCACCGACATCGAGGTGCTGCGCCTGCACTACGCCAGCACGCTGCGCATCTGGCGCGAGCGCTTCCTGGCGCGCCGGGCCGAGGCCGTGGCGCTGTACGACGAACGCTTCGCCCGCATGTGGGAGTACTACCTGTCGATGTCGGAGACGGCGTTCCGCTACCAGGACATCGCCATCTTCCAGGTGCAACTGGCCAGGCGCCAGGAAAGCGTGCCGCTGACGCGGGACTACGTGGGCGAGCGGGAAGCCCGGCTGCGGGAAGCCGAGGCGCGCGCGGTCCTGCCGGGCCTCACGCCTTCAGGAACATGAACGCACTCATCGACACGCCCACCAGCACCACGATGGCCCGCATCACGACGGCGGGCACGCGGCGCGCCAACCGTGCGCCCGCGAATCCGCCCACCGTCGCGCCCACGGCCATCACGCCCGCCTCGCGCCATTGCACGAGCCCGCCGGCCACGTAGACCACGACGGCCACCACGGTCAGCACGCCGGACAGCAGGTTCTTGAGCCCATTGAGGGCGCTGAAATCGCCGCGCTTGGACATCCCGAACAGGGCCAGCAGCATGATGCCCACGCCGCCGTTGAAGTAGCCGCCATACAGGCTGACGGCGAAGAGGCCCGCCGCCGCCGCACCGGAAGACAACATCCGCCCGCGCGCCGCCCTCAGCATGATGGGCGCGCACAGGAACAGGGCGGTGGCGAACAGCAGCAGCCAGGGCGCCACGTTCCGGAAGACGGCGCCCGAGGTCCACAGCAACAGCAGTGCTCCCGCGCTCCCGCCCGCCAGCGCGATGCCCGACAGGCCCGCGAGCGAGCCGGATTCCGACCGCGCGATGTCGCGCCGCAGCGCCCAGGCGCCGGTCACATAGCCGGGCAGCAGCGCCAGCGTGCCGGTGGCGTTGGCAACCGCCGCGGGCATGCCCACGGAGACCAGGGCCGGGAGCGTGAGGAAGCTTCCCCCGCCCGCCGCGGCGTTGAGCATGCCCGCGCCGAAGGCGGCCGCCAACAGCAGCAGTTCCGACATGTATCCCCCCGGATCACCTGAGGCGCAGGCTGCGCAGCGGCGCGACGGCGCGCATGTCCACGCGCGGGTCGCGGCCGCTCGCCACGTCGGCGATGATGCGTCCGGTCAGCGCGGCCAGCGTCACGCCCAGATGGCCATGGCCGTAGGCCAGCAGGACGTGGGGCGCGGCCGGGGCCGTCCCCAGGATGGGACGGCTGTCGGGCACGGAAGGGCGCGGCCCCACCCATTTCGATACCGGTTCGGCATCCACTCCCTGGACGAAGCGTTCGAGTCCGTCGAACACCGGCGCCGCGCGCACGTGATCGGCCGGAGCATCGGCGTGCGTGAATTCCGCGACGCTCGCCATCCGGATGCCCGCCGCCATGGGCGTCAGCGCGACCTTGCGTTCCACCATCAGCACCGGCATGCGCAGCGGACTGCTGCCCGGCGCCAGCATGACGTGATAGCCGCGCTCGGCCACCAGCGGAATGTCCACGCCCAGCCCCCGCGCCAGCCGGTGGGACCAGGCGCCGGCGGCCAGCACCACGCGGTCGGCGCGCAGGCGCCCGTCCCGGGTCAGCACGCCACCGGCATCGATGCCGGTGGCCTGGGCGCGCACGATGCGCCCGCCCAGCGCCTCGACCCGGGCGGCCAGGCGCCGGGCCAGCATCAGTGTATCGGTGACGTATCCCATTCCCGGTATCGACATCGCGCCGCCGATGCGATCGGTCAGCGCGGGCTCCATGGCCCGCGCCTCGTCCACGTCGAGCGGCGTGCACGCGACCCCCAGGCTGCGCCGCAGCTCGTAGGCCCCCTGTGCCGCGCGCAGCGCCGCCTGCGACCCGAACACGTGCAGGGCGCCGGACCGGCGCACCAGGTCGTTGCCGCCGATGTCGTCCAGCACGGGCTGCCAGGCCTCCCAGGCCTGCGCCAGCATCGCGGCCGTGGCATGGGTCCCGACGCGCGCGCGCTCGGCGGTGCCCTGGGCGATGAAGCGTGCGAACCACGGGAGATGCCGGGCGGCATAGCCGGGCCGCACGATCAGCGGGCCCCGGGGATCGCGCAGCATCCGGACCGTCTGCCCCAGTATGCCGGGCGTGGCCTGCGGGAAGATGGAAGCGATGGCGATGTGGGCGGCGTTGCCGAAGCTCGCGCCCTCGCCCACGCCGCCGCGATCGATGACCGTCACGTCGTATCCGTCGCGCTGCAGGGCATGGGCGCAAGCCAGGCCCACCAGCCCCGCGCCCAGCACCACGATCGAACCGCGTGCCGATGCGCTCATGCGCCGCCTCCGGGCGCCGGTTCGTTGCGTAAGCCGCCCAGGCTGTCCGCGCGCAGCGCGCGCCACAGCACGCCCGCGGCCAGCACCGTGGCGCCGCGCAGATGGCCCTGGTCCACCAGCGCCCTCGTATCGGCGGGCGTCAGCAGCAGGCGCAGCGCGCTGTCGGGTTCGTCGAAGCCGGCGATCAGGCGCAGCGCGGGAATGCCCCAGGCGGCGAAGTTCGCGTGGTCGCTATTGGACATGAGCGGCAGATGGACGCCCAGGTCGCCTCCGGCCAGCGACGCCCCCGACCGGGCGAACCCGCCCAGCCGTTCGAAGCCCGACGTCAGCGCGGTCAGGCGCGGCGATCCCGCCAGCGAGTCGAGATTGACGTTGAGCGCCATCGCCGCGCGCCGCGCTTGCGCCAGCGCCGCCAGCCACTCGCGCGAGCCGTTCAGCGCCCATTCCTCGGCGCTGAACAGGCACACGGTCAGGCCCCGGCGCATGACGTGCATCCGCGGCGCGAACGCCCGGGCCAGCGCCATGGCCGCCGCCACGCCGGTCGCATTGTCCAGGGCGCTCTCGGCCAGGGGATGGCCGTCGATGTGGGCGGACAGCACCACGCGCTCGTCCGGGTGAGCGGCCTGCCCGGCCGGCAGGTCGAGCACCAGCGTGTCGGTACGCGCCTGCGGCAGGTCTTCGCCGCCGATGCACAGGCGGACGCGCGCCCCGGGCTGCCGCAGCGCCAGCCCGGCCTCGGCCGAGATGCCCATGGCCGGGATGCCCGGCCCGCCCCCGCGTCCCGAGGATCCCGACACCGGGCCTATTCCGGCCTCGGGCTGCACGACCAGTAGCGCGGCGGCGCCCGCCTGCTGCGCCGCGGCCAGCTTGACCCGGCGATGGACCGTCCGGGTGGAAAAGGGGTATTCGTGCTGCACCATCACCGCGTGCCCGCGCACCGCGTCGCCCGCGGCGGTGATCATGTCGGGCGTTCCGCGTCCCAGGTCCAGCACGGGCAGTTCGATGCCCTCTTCCGGCGTGAACGCCGTCCCCAGCAGCGGCACGGCCTCCAGTTGCCGGCCATCGGGCAGGCGCGTCAGCACCGCATGGTCGCACCGCCACCCGGCGTAAGGCGTGGACTCGCGCGCGACCGTTCCGAAAACGCTCAATTGCTGTTCGCACCAATCCTGCGCGGCGCGTTCGCTGGCGGTGCCCGCCATGCGTCCGCCATGCCGGCACAGGGCCTGGAAATCGGTCCACAACTCCTCGTCCCGCCGAAGGCGCGCGGCGACCTCGTCGAAGGCCGCCTGTTCGGCTGCCTGCGCGCCGATGTCGTCGCGCGTCATGCCAGGTGCTCGCCAAGGAAGTTCAGCGTACGCTGCTGTGCCAGGGCCGCCGATTCCGCGTGGTAGAGGTCGCGCTGATCGCAGTTGAAGCCATGCCCCGTGGCATAGAAATGCACGGCCACCTCGGGCGCGGCCCGGCCCGGCTCCATCATTTTTTCCTTGGACACCAGGTGATCGCGCTCGCCCCAATGCAGCATCATGGGGATGCGCGGCGTCGGCTCGATCACCGTTGGAATGGCGTTGCCGTAGTACGAGACCGCGCACGCGAATCCCGTGCCGCGCCCCGCCGTCACCCATGCCGCGGTGCCGCCCCAGCAGAAGCCGACGATGCCCACCTTGCCCGCCTGGGCCGCGAACGCGCCGGCAGCCTCGATGTCCTTGACCGCATCGTTCCAGTCGATCAGCTTCATCAGGGCCTGCCCCTTGCGGACGTCGTCGTCGCCGTAGCCCAGGTCCAGCCCGGGCTCCACCCGGTCGAAGACACTGGGCGCGATCGCGAGATAACCCCATCCGGCATAGCGGTCGGCCACGCTGCGTATGTGGCTGTTCACGCCGAAGATCTCGGGCAGGATGACGACGCCGGCGCGGGGCGTGCCCGCCGGCCGGGCCACGTAGCCGTCGAATTCGAAACCGTCCGCCGCGGTCAGGCGCATCCGTTCACCACTCATCTTGTATCCTCCTTGTTCTCACGAACACCTGTTGGTGCCGTCCATCAATCCACTTTGATACCGGCCCGCGTGGCCACGTCGCGCCAAGCGGCGAATTCCTTGCTCATCAGGCCGGCGAAGGCCGCCGCGTCGCGCGTCGACGGCGAGATGCCCAGCGCCGCGAAGCGTTCCACGATGGCGGGATCGCGCATGGCCGCCGTCACCGCCTTCGCGATACGGGCCGAGATGTCGGCGGGCAGCCCCGCCGGCGCGATCAGGCCCCACCAGTTCAGGACGTGCACGCCCTGCACCCCGAGGCGGTCGAAGGTGGGAATCTCGGGAAAATCCTTCAACGGCTCGGGCGAGGCGACGGCCAGCGGCCGCAGGCGGCCGCTCTTGACCAGCGGCATGCCGGAAGCGGTGCTGGTGAAGATGGCATCGACCTGCCCGGCGATCGTCTCGTTCATGGCGGGTCCCGATCCACGATACGGCACGCTCACCAGCGTGGTCTTGGTGCGCAGCTGCAGCAGTTCGGCCGCCAGGTGGCCCAGCGAGCCGGGGCCGGCGTTGGCGATGTTCACGGGGCGATCGTGCGCCTGCTTGAGGAACAACGGCAGGTCGGCCGCGCCCGAGGCCGGCACGAACAGCACCAGCGGCGCGGAGCCCACCTGGGCGATGGTGGAGAAATCCTTGGCCACGTCGTAGCCGGGCGACGTCTGGCGCACCGCGGCGTTGAGCACCAGCGCCACGTCGGCCAGCATGATCGTGTAGCCGTCCGGGGCGGATCGCGCCAGCTGCGTGGCGGCGATTGCCGTGTTGGCGCCGGCGCGGTTGATGACGACGACCGATACGCCCAGCTGCTTCTGGAGTTGCGGGGCCAGCGCCCGGACGACGATGTCCGAGGCGCCGCCGGGCGCGTAGGGCACGACGAACTCGATGGGCCTGGAGGGATAGGAATCGGCCAGGGCGGGGGCGGCAGCCACGGCGCCAGCCGCGCCCGCGATGCAAAGACGGAGAATGGAAAGGACGCGCATGTCACGGACGCCTGGAAGAATGAGAGGCGCCACATTAAGTTCCGCTCCAGGGAGGGTCAAACGAAAACTTCGGGACCCTCATTCCGCCATGGAATACCCCAAATCCAGATGCTTCTGTATGCGCATCTGCGTCGCTTCGGCTTCGGGCAGCATCCAGTCCAGGAACCGGTCCCGGGCGGCGCCATGCCCGGCGCCGGTGGGCAGCACGGCGTGATAGGCGTATCGCGTCCGCACGCATTCGCCCAGAGGCCGCACCAGGCGGCCGCTTTCGAGCTGGTCCAGTACCAGGAACAGCGGGCATATCGCCACGCCCAGCCCGGCCACCACCGCCGGGATCAGCACCGAGAACCCTTCGAACAGCAGGCCGGTGCCGGCGCGAGGCGTCCAGGCGGGCGCCGCCGCCGCGCTCCATTCCCTCCAGTCATAGCCCCGCTGCGCGCGGTGCAGCGCGGGCAGTGCCTGGACCTGCCGCAGCGTGGCGCGCGTGTCCCCCAGCAGATCGGGGCTGGCCACCAGCGCCATTTCGCGCCCCAGCAGGCGGATCGCCCGGGCATCGGGCCATCGTCCGGCGCCGACCCGGACCTCGACGTCGAAGCGCTCGGTCACCGGCGAGAAATCCGGCAGGCGCGGGCGGACCGCCAGGCGCGTGCCGGGCGCACGCTCGCGGAATCCCGGCAGGCGGGGAATGAGCCAGTACGACGCGAAGGCCGGGGACGCGGATATCTCCACCGCGGTGGCGGGCGCCTTTTCCCCGGCTACCTCCTGCGCGATCGCCCTGCCCTCCTGCAGCATGGCCAGCGCATCGCCGGCGTGCGCAAGATAGGCGTGGCCGGCGGGCGTCAGCGCCAGCAGCTTTCCCGAACGCACGAACAGCCGGCAGCCCAGTTGCTCTTCCAGCGCCTGAACCTGCTTGCTGACGGCGCTCTGGGTCAGGCACAGCGTATCGGCCGCGCGGGTGAAGCTGTTGCAGCGGGCGACTTCGATGAACGCGCGCAGGACCGGTATGGAAGGAATGTTCATGGTGTAGGACGCGAGCCGGAAAGCCGCCCCGGGGCCGTCGAACGCAGCCGCGGCGCCGCATAACATTTGCTTATCGATCGCGCCGAGAATTCGATTATGCCCCCGGACGCGAGACGACTCAGAATGGCTCCAGTCTAATCCAGAGCCATCCGGGAGCCTCCGATGCCCGACATCATCGGCGAGTACGTCGACCGCCTCGTCACGGTCGAGATGCGCAACCGCGCAATGAACCACAACATCATCGGCCCGATCTACGACCGGGCGCGCGCCGAAGGCGGCGGACGGCCGATCAGCGCGCGCGCCGCGCAGGCGCTGTTCGACCGCGTGCGGCCCGGCGACCGCGTCCTGATCGTGACCGGCGCCGGCTACGCGCCCGAGGCGCCCAACGGCGAGAGCGACGGCCCGCCCGGCGCGGCGGCCCTCGCCCATGCACTGTTCTGGGGCTTGCAGGCGGTGCCGGTGTTCGTGACCGAACCCTGCCACGCCCCACCGGTCGTGGCCAGCAGCCAGGCCGCGGGCATCATGGTGCGCGACTACGCGCTGTGCCGCGACCGCCGGATGGGCGCGGCGCTGTCCACCTCGCCCGAACGGCAGGACGAAGTACCGGACTGGGCCGCGGCGCTGCTGGACGACTGCCAGCCCCGGGCCATCGTGTCGATCGAACGCCTGGGGCCCAACGAGCACGGGCTGATCCACTATTCCACGGGCGTGCGGCCGCAGGAGTGCGTCGACCTCTCGCCGCTCTTCACGCAGGCCGCGCGGCGCGGGATCCTGTCCATCGGCATCGGCGACAACGGCAACGAGATCGGCTTTGGCCGGATCTTCGACTTCATGAAGTCCTTCCACCCCTACGGCCGGCGTTGCCAGTACGAAGGGGGAGTGGGCGTGCCCACCACGGTCGCCACCGACATCTTCCTGCCGGCCTCGATCTCCAACTGGGGCGCCTACGGCCTCTGCGCCATGCTGGCCTTCCTGTGCCGCCGGCTCGACGTCCTGCATACGCCGGCCATCGAACGCGACGTCCTGCGCGCCTGCCTGGACGCGGGTGGCTGGGAGATGCGCTATTGCACCTCGCGCTTCATCGTCGACGGCACCGAGGGCGAGAGTTCGATGGCGATCATCCAGCTTCTGCGCGACATGGTGCGCGTCAACATCGCGCCGCCCGACCGCGGGCTGTCCCACGGCACGCTCGACCGCTAGATTTCCCTACTTCGGAGAACCGACATGTCCGCTTCGTTCAGGCGCATCGCCGCCTGCCTTTCCCTCGCGCTGGGCGCGCTCGGCCCCGCCCACGCCCAGTCGCCCGCGGCCTCCTCCGGCCGGCCGCTGCGCATCGTCGTTCCCTACGCCTCGGGCGGCCTGGCCGACATCACGGCGCGGCTGTTGTCCGAGCACCTGGCCGCGCGGCTGCACCAGCCCGTGGTGGTGGAAAACAAGCCGGGCGCCAACGGCGCCATCGGCACCGCCCAGGTCGCCAAGGCCGCGCCCGACGGCAACACGCTGGTGTACGTCGTCAGCTCGCACGTCTTCGGCCGCGCCCTCATCCCCGACCTGCCGTTCGATCCCATCAAGGATTTCGCGCCCGTCACGCTGGCGACGCGCACCGCGATGGTGCTGGTGGCCTCGCCCTCGCTGCCGGTGAACAACGTGCCGGAACTGGTGGCCTACGTGCGCGCCCGGCCGAACCAGCTCGCCTTCGCCTCGGCCGGCAACGGCAGCAACGTCCACGTCTTCGGCCAGTGGTTCGCCGACCTGGCCGGGCTCAAGATGACCCACGTTCCCTACAAGGGCAGCGCGGCGGCGCACATGGACCTCATCGCGGGCCGCACGCAGATCGTGTTCGATACGCTGGGCGCGGTGCAGCCGCACGTGGCCGCGGGCAACCTCAAGATCCTGGCCGCCGGCGCCGAACGGCTCCCGAAGTATCCGGACATCCCCACGGTGGCCGAGGCCGGCTATCCCGGATTCCGCGCGGAGTCCTGGGGCGCCGTGCTGGCGCCCGCCGGCACCCCTGCCGCCCGCATCGACCAGCTCAATCGCGAGATCGTCGCGGCACTGAACCTGCCGGAGGTCCGCAAGCGCCTCGAGGACGCCGGCGCGCAGGTGGTCGGCAGCACGCCCGCCGAACTGGGCCAGACCCTGGTGGCCGAGGAGAAGAAATACGGAGATCTGATCCGCCGCATGGGGATACGGCTCGAATGACCCGGAAACCAGAAGGAGCATGTCCATGAAGGCCGTTTCCCTGTACGCGCCCTATGGCTGGAAGGCGAAGATCGGCCTGATCGTCCCATCCACCAACACCATCAACGAACCCGAGTTCTGGCGCATGGCGCCCGAGGGCGTGGGAGTGTTCACGGCCCGGGCCATGCTGCTGGGCAGCATGACCCAGGAATCCTACGTCGCCATGGCCGAAGCGACCCGGACGGCTGCGGACCAGCTGGCCACGGCCGAGGTCGACATCGTCGCCTACGGCTGCACCTCCGGGTCGTTCATGTGCCCCATGTCCGAGATCGTGGCGGACATACGCCAGCGGGCAGGCGCGCCGGCGCTGGCCGCCTCGGGGGCCGTGGTCGCCGCGCTGCGGGCGCTGGGCGTGCGCAACGTGGCCGTGGCCACGCCCTACGTGGAATTCGTCAACCGGCGCGAGCGGGAATTCCTGGAGGAGTACGGCTTCCGCGTGGCCTCGCTGCACGGCCTGGAACTGGGAGAGACGCAGGAGGAACGCCGCGGCATCGGCCGGGTCCCTCCCGAGGCCCTCTACCGGCTGGCCCGCCTGGCCGACCGCCCCGAGGCGGACGCCGTGTTCATTTCCTGCACCAACCTGGCTTCGCTGGGCGTGGTGGCGGCCCTGGAACGCGACCTGGGCAAGCCCGTCATCACCAGCAACCAGGCCTGCTTCTGGGCATGCCTGCGGCGCCTGGGGCTGAACGATGCGATCGGGGGCCATGGAAGGCTGCTCGAATCGTGCCTCGCGCCTATCGACGATTCGGCCTTCGAAGTATGATCGGCGCGTCCGAGCATCGATAACCGCATCGCCACCTTGGCACGCCCGCTGAACTTCCGCCAGCTCGAAGCATTCCGCGCCGTCATGCTGACCGGCAGCATGACGGCCGCCGGCCACGCGATGTCCATTTCGCAGCCCGCGGTCTCGCGGCTGATCCACGATCTCGAGCACGAGCTCAGGCTGGTGCTGTTCCAGCGCCAGGGCATACAGATCATTGCGACCGAAGCGGCGGTCCGGCTGTACAGCGAGGTGGAACGGCACTTCTCGGGCGCCGACCGGATCCGCGAGGCCGCGCGCGCGATCCGGCTGTCGACGGCCGGCTATCTGCACGTGGGGACGATGCCGAACCTCGCCTCGCATTGCCTGCCCGAGGCCATCGGCCTGCTGCTGCGGCACCACCCCGACGTCGTCGTTTCCGTCCATCCCGACAGCTCGATCAACCTCGTTTCCATGCTGCTCCACGCGCAGCTGGACATCGTGTTCGGCACGCTGCCGCCCGATCCGAGCGGACTGGAACACGACCCCTTTCCCTCGACCCAGGCGGTCTGCGTCATGCCTGCCGCCCATCCTCTCGCGCGCAAGAAACGGGTCACGGTCAACGATCTCGACGGCCAGGACTTCGTCGCGCTGGGCCAGGCGAGCCGCCAGCGCATCCAGCTCAACAATGCGATGCTGGCGGCCGGGGTACGGCCCAACATCCGCGTCGAGACCATGCACTCGTCCTCGGTGATCGGCTATGTGAGCCGCGGGATAGGGATCGCGGTCATCGATCCCATCGCCGTCATCGGCCACCACACGCCCAAGGTCGCCATCCGCCCCTTCACCCCTACGATATCGCTGGACTTCTCGGCCGTTTACCGCCGCAACGTGCCCCGGCCGGATGCCGCCGCCGCGCTTACCCGGGCGCTCGGGCAGGTGGTGCAGGAGAAGCTGGGGCAACTGGGCGCCGGGATCCCTGCGCGCCGCCCGCCGCGTGACGGGCAAGGATTAAAATGACGGCCCCCTCCCTAGATAGTCCCAGTCCAGATCATGTCCGAAGGCTTCACCACCCGCATCCTGCATAGCGACCGCCGCGGCTCGGTCGAGCATGGCGCCCTGCACAAACCCATGCACACCGCCTCCGCCTTCGGCTATGGCGACGCGCAAACCCTGGTCGACGTGTTCCAGGGCCGCAATCCGGGATACTCGTACGGCCGCCAGGGCAACCCCACCACCGCCGCGCTCGAGGCCAAGATCACCGAGATGGAGGACGGCATCGGCACCGTCTCCTTCTCGACCGGCATGGCCGCCATCGCCGCGGTGCTGACCACTCTGCTGCGCGAAGGCGACCACGTGGTCTCCAGCGGCTTCCTGTTCGGCAATACCAACAGCCTGTTCGCGACGATGAAGGGGCTGGGCGTGGAAATCGACTTCGTCGATGCCACCGACGCCGCCAACGTCGAGCGGGCGCTGCGCCCCAACACCCGCCTGGTGTTCGTCGAGACCATCGCCAATCCCCGCACGCAGGTGGCCGCGCTGGCCGAGATCGGCGTGCTGTGCAAGGCCCGCGGCGTGCTGTACGTGGTCGACAACACCATGACCTCGCCCTACCTGTTCCGTCCCAAGGCGGTCCAGGCCGACCTGAGCATCAACTCGCTCACCAAGTACATCTGCGGCCACGGCAACGCGCTGGGCGGCGCGGTCACGGACACCGGGCTGTTCGACTGGACCGCCTATCCCAACATCAGCCCGTCGTACCGCAACACCAAGCCGGCCATGCAGGGCCTGCAGCAGATCAAGAAGAAGGGCCTGCGCGACATGGGCGCCACCCTGGGTTCGGAGGCCGCCCACCGCATCGCGGCCGGCGCCGAGACCCTCAGCCTGCGCATGGAGCGCGCCTGCTCGACCGCCGCCGCGCTGGCCGCGCAACTGGCCGCCCATCCCAAGGTCAAGCGCGTCTATCACCCCAGCCTGCCCGACCACCCGCAGCACGAGCGCGCGCGCGCCCTGTTCAAGCGCGGCGGCGCCTTGCTGGCCTTCGAGCTGCTGGACGGAATCGATCCGGTGCATTTCCAGAACCAGTTGCGCGTGGTCATCTCGGCCACCCACCTGGGCGACAACCGCACGCTGGCCATCCCGGTGGCACAGACCATCTATTGGGAAATGGGCCCCGAGCGGCGGCGGGAGATGGACATCGCCGATTCGCTGATACGCGTTTCGGTCGGCATCGAGGATCCCGAGGACCTGCTGGGCGACTTCGCCCAGGCCTGCGACGCCGTCTAGGGCCTGGTCCCGCTAAAAGGAGGCTCGCCAGGAACGGGCCGCTGGCCCGCGGCGTCTTCGTTCACGCCGCGTATCGCCGCGATCAGCGTCGCGGCCCGGTAGGGCTTGGTCACGTGGGCCTGGAAACCGCTTGCGAGCGCCCGCCTGCGGTCATCCTCGCGCGCCAGGGCGGTCACCGCCACCGCGCGCAAGGCCGCGCCGTCCAGGCCCATGCCCTTGCGCACCGACTCGATCAACTGATAGCCATCCATGCCCGGCATGCCTATGTCGGCCACCAGCGCGGAATAGAAACCGGCCCCGCGCTCGGCCAGTTCCTCGAGCGCGGCGTAGGCCGAGGTCACGCCCGTGACCTCGGCGCCGTACTCGCGCAGCAGGTGGGTCAGGTACTCCAGCATGTCCGGCTGGTCCTCCACGGCCAGGATGAGCTGGCCCGCCAGGCTGTCGGCATGCAGCAGGTCCCCCTTCTCGCCCTGGATGTCGCCGGTCTCGGAAGCGATGAGCGGCGACCGGTACACGGGCAGGCTGACCGTGAAGCAGGCGCCGCGGTTCATGCCCTCGCTCTCGGCCCACACTTCGCCGCCGTGCATTTCCACCAGCTGCTTGACGATGGACAGGCCCAGCCCCAGGCCGCCGTAGCGCCGCGAGGTCGAACCGTCGGCCTGGCGGAAGCGGTCGAACAGGTGGGGCAGGAAATCGGGCTCGATGCCCACGCCGCTGTCGGCCACCGAGATCTCGAACCGCGTATCGGTACGGCGAGCCGCGATGCTGATCCGGCCGTTGGGCGGCGTGAACTTGATCGCGTTGGACAGCAGGTTCCAAAAGATTTGTTGCAATCGCGCGGGGTCCGCCAGGACCAGGCAAACCTCGAAGCTGTGCTGGAATTCCAGCCGTATCCCCTTGCTCTGCATGGACGGCTCGCTGGACTGCACGACCCGCGCAACCTGCTCGAAGCCATCCAGGGGTTCCAGGTCGAGCTTGATCTTGCCCAGGAAGATCGCGCTCATGTCGAGCATGTCGGAAATCAGCGTGGCCTGGGTGCGGGCGCTTTGCAATATGGTCGAGAGGCCCTTGCGCAATTGCTCGTTGTCGGGCGCCCGCTTGAGCAGCAGCTGGCTCCAGCCGATGATGACCGACAGCGGCGTGCGCAGTTCGTGCGACAGCGTGGCCAGGAATTCGTCCTTCATGCGGGTGGCGGCCTCGGCGTCGTGCCGGGCGGCGCGCTCGGCCTCCAGCAACTGCTCGCGCTGTGCTTCCATGACGTAGCGCTCGGTGATGTCGCTGAACAGCACGGCGACGGTCGCCTCGTCGGGTTCCCCCAGGCGGAACGCATAGACGTCGAACCAGCGCTCCAGCGTTTCGGCATGATGTTCGAAGCGCGCCGGCTGGCCGGTCAGCGCGACGTCGCCATAGATCTGGTACCAGTGTTCCTCGTGGTCGGGAGACAGCTCCCGCATGCGCTTGCCCAGCGCATGGCGCAGGCCGGTGTGGGCCTCGAAGGCGGGATTGATCTCAAGGAAGCGATAATCGACCGGCTTGCCGTTGTCGAAGATCATCTGCAGGACGCAGAATCCCTGGTCGATGGATTCGAACAATTGCCGGTAGCGGTCCTCGCTGCGCCGCAAGGCGTCAGCGGCGGCCTGGTCGTCCAGGCGGCGCTGGCCCCGGAACCTGTAGGACGCGATATCCCACGGCTGCATACGCGTCGTTGCTCCCATCCGCTGGTTGGCCATCGATGGCGAAGTGTACCCGTGCGCGCGTGGCCTCCTCGGGGAGCATGTGTTTCAAGGCATGACCCTTGTGAGTCCGGCGCGGCCCGGCGGCCGGGCCGCGCCGGGGATGCTAGCATCCCGCCCATCGGGCCTCGCCCCGCCCTGCGCCATCCGCCGTGAACGCTCCCACCGATACCCATTCCGTCACCCTCGATCCGCAGCAATGGACCTTCGCCGCCGGCGAGGACGAGAGCCTGTTCCAGGCCGCGCGGCGCGCCGGGATACGGCTGCCCACCATCTGCCGCAACGGCACCTGCCGGACCTGTTTTTCGCGCATGGAAAGCGGCAGCGTCCGCTATCTGGTCGAATGGCCGGGCCTGAGCGCGCAGGAAAAGCAGGAAGGCTTCATCCTGCCCTGCGTGGCGGTGGCCACCTCGCCCATCGTCATGGTGAACCCGCACGCCGAGAAGACCGCCGACGCGGCGGGCTGACGCCCACGCCCGTATCCATGAACAGCTCGGCCAGGGTCTGGCGCAGCCAGGCGTGGCCGGGATCGCGGTGGAAGCGCGCGTGCCAGTACTGATTGACCGCATAGCGCTCGATCGGAATGGGGGGCGCGTGCACGCGCAGCCCTTCCTGCCGCGCCACGATCCCGCCCAGGAGGCTCGGCACCGTGGCGACGAAGTCGGTCTGCGCGATGATTGCCGCCAGGCCCAGGTAGCTGGGCAGCCGCAGCACCACCTGCCGCTCCAGCCCGGCACGGCGGATGGCCTGCTCCACGATCAACTGGCTGGTGGTCGAGGGCGAGACGTCGACGTGGCCTTCGCGGGCGAAATCGGCACGCGTGAAGGTGCGGCCGATGCGCGGATGGCGCGGTCCCGCCACGCACACGAAGTCCTGCTCGAACAGCCGCTGGCGGTAGAAGCCGGCATCCAGCTGCGGCATGAAGCCTATGGACAGGTCGGCTTCGCCGCTTTCCATGCGCGCCGGGGTGTCGGGCCCGATACGGAAGATCTCGATGCGCACGGCGGGCGCCACGTCGCGCAGGCGGTTGACGATGCGCGGCAGCAGCACGATGTGGCTGATGTCCGTCATGCACAGGCGGAAGACGCGATCGGAGGCCGCCGGCAGGAAGACGGCAGGCTCGAGCAGCGCCTGCATCGCGGCCAGCGCGGCGGCCACGCGGCCTTCGAGTTCCAGCGCGCGCGCCGTGGGCTCCATGCCCGAGGTGGTGCGCACGAACAGCGGATCGTCGAACAGTTCGCGCAGTTTCGCCAGGAAAAAACTCATCGTCGACTGGCTCATGCCCATGCGCTCGGCAGCGGCCGAGACGCTGCCGGTGCGGCGGATCTCGTCGAACACGCGCAGCAGCTTCGTATCGATATTCTCCAATTTTCTTATTGATCCATATCGATAAATTCGATCCAGCGTATCGATACCGCTCCATGGAGTCAAGCGCACCCGCTTACTAACATGGCGCCAGATTTCACGCGAGGAGACACCATGAGTACCGGAACCCAAGCGACCGCCATCGTGGTGGGCGGCGGCATAGGCGGCCTGGCCGCCGCGCTGGCCCTGGCCAGGGAAGGCGTGTCGGTCGAACTGCTGGAGCAGAGCCCGACCATAGGCGAGATCGGCGCCGGCATCCAGCTCGGCCCCAACGCCTTCGCCGCGCTGGACGCGCTGGGCGTGGGCGAGGCCGCGCGGCGCCGCGCAGTCTTCACCGAGCGCCTGATCATGATGGACGCGGTCGACGCCACCGAGGTCGGCGGCTTCGAGGTGGGCGAGGCGTTCCGTGCGCGCTTCGGCAATCCCTACGCCGTCATCCACCGTGCCGACATCCACCTGTCCATCCTGGAAGCGGTGCAGGTCCATCCGCTGATCCGCTTCAAGACCTCCACCCGCGTGCAGGCCCTGGAACTGGGCGACGGCCAGGCCACGGTGGTGGACGACCAGGGCGGCCGCCATACGGCCGATGCCGTGGTGGGCGCCGACGGCGTGAAGTCGGTGATACGCGACACGCTGATCGGCGACGAGGCCCGGGTGACCGGCCACGTGGTCTACCGCGCCGTGGTGGACGAGGCCGACATGCCCGACGACCTCAAGATCAACGCCCCGGTGGTGTGGGCCGGCCCGAACTGCCACCTGGTGCACTATCCGCTGCGCAACGGACACCAGTACAACCTGGTGGTCACCTTCCACAGCCGCGAGCCCGAGGTCTGGGGCGTGCGCGAGGGCAGCAAGGAGGAAGTGCTGTCCTACTTCGAGGGCATCCATCCCCGTCCGCACCAGATGCTGCACCGTCCCACGTCCTGGAAGCGCTGGGCCACCGCCGACCGCGACCCGCAGCCGCGCTGGGGCCAGGGCCGCGCCACGGTGCTGGGCGACGCCGCCCATCCCATGACCCAGTACCTGGCACAGGGCGCCTGCATGGCACTGGAAGATGCCGCCACGCTGGGCGCGGCGGTGCGCCATGCCCGCGGCGACCTGGAAGCGGCGTTCCGGCTGTACGAGAACTCCCGCATCACCCGCACCGCGCGCGTGGTGCTGTCCACCCGCGCCATGGGCACGCTCTACCACGCCAAGGGCGTCGAGCGCCTGGTGCGCAACTCGCTGTGGGTGGGCCGCACCCAGGATCAGTACTACGACGCGATGCAGTGGCTGTACGGCTGGCGCGTGGAGACCTGCCTGAAACCCTTGGTGTAACCGACCGGCCGCCGATACATCAAATAATACTAATTCGCGTTATCATTCCTGGAATTTCAACATTCCGGGAATCGCGGCCTCTCCACAGGCGCGACCTTAGCCTCATGTTGCGCAAATTCGGAGTCCTGCTGCACCGCTGGTTGGGCCTGGGCGTCGCCGCCTTCCTGTTCATCGCCGGGCTGACCGGCGCCTTCATCTCGTGGGACCACGAGCTCGACGCGTGGCTGAACCCGCAGCTGTTCGAGCCCGCCACGCAGGGCGAGCCGCTGCCGGTCGAGACCCTGATCGCCAGGCTGGAAGCCGAGGATCCGCGCCTGATGGTCACCTTCAGCCCGCTGGAGGTCGAGCCCGGCCACGCCCTGCTGGTCTCCGTCACCGGCCGCATCGACCCGGCCACCGGCAAGGCCTTCCCGCTGGACTTCAACCAGGTCGCGCTGGATCCGGTCACCGGCGACGTCCAGGGCCGGCGCGAATGGGGTGCGATCTCGCTCAGCCGCGAGAACCTGCTGCCTTTCCTGTACAAGCTGCACTACACCATGCACCTGCCCGACGTGAAGGGCGTGGAACTGGGTATGTGGTTCATGGGGCTGGTCAGCATCGCCTGGTTCCTGGACTGCTTCGTCGCGCTCTACCTGTCCTTCCCCTCGTGGCGCGCCTGGCGCAAATCGTTCGCGTTCCGCGTCGGCAAGGGCGGCTACGCGCTCAATTTCGACGTGCATCGCTCCGGCGGCGTCTGGCTGTGGGCGCTGCTGCTCCTGCTGGCGGTGACCTCGATCTCGCTCAACCTGGGCAACGAGGTCGTGCGTCCGGTGGTCAACCAGATCTCGCCGCTGACGCCCACGCCGTTCGAGACCCGCCCCCTGCGCCCGCTGGACCAGCCCATCATGCCGACGCTGACCCGGACGCGGATCGTCGAGCTGGGCAGGGCCGAGGCCGGCCGCCTGGGCATCGCCGAACCGGCCGGCGCCGTGTTCTACGGCGCGCTGCAAGGCATCTATGGCGTAGGTTTCTACGAACCCGGCAACGACCACGGCGACGGCGGGCTCGGCAACAGCTGGCTCTACTTCGACGAAAAGAACGGAGCGCTGCTGGGCAAGCACATCCCGGGCACCGGCAGCGCCGGGGACGTGTTCATGCAGGCCCAGTTCCCGCTGCATTCCGGCCGCATTCTGGGCATTCCCGGACGCATCTTCGTGTCGCTGCTGGGACTGTCGGTGGCCATCCTGAGCGTGACGGGCGTCGTGATCTGGGCGAAGAAACGCAAGGGCCGGATGGCCTCGGCCAGGGCGGCGCAGGCCCGCATGCGGCCCGCCGCGGCTACGAACTTGCCTGGCCTGTCTTGACGGCCACAGGGTAGGGTCGCCGGCGGCGAAGCCCGCCACCGATGGCGGGAAAGGCGATGGACAGGACGGCCGCATCCAGGGTGACGTCCACGCCTATCACCAGCGTCGCGTCCAGCACATCCAGCAGCCGCAGCATGCGCGCCCGTTCCTTGGCGAACGAGGCGCGGACCCGCGTCGGCCCCCAGGGCTGGAGCTCGTCCAGCGAGACCGGCACGGAGGTGTGGCCGCTGGCGCCGTTGCCATGGCCGACCCGCAACTGCACGCGATCCAGGTCCAGCCGCGCGCCGACCACGATGCGCCGGTTAATGCCGGGACGGCTGGCGATGCAGGCGATGGCGGAGTCGATCAGCGCGCAGACATGGTCGGCGGAGCCGGCCACCAGCAGCGGATGGTCGGGTACATCGGCCTCCACGTACCGGACGTTGCCGTCCGGCGAGAGGTCGTAGTCCTCCACGGCTGACTGGATCACGCGCCCCAGGTCGCACAGCGGCCCCGCCGCGCGGCGCTCGGACAGCTCGCCGGTAAGTTCGGTCATGGAAGTGCTCGCAGAGACAAGCTTGGGGCGAGTCTACGGAAGAGCGATCCATCCCACTGCAAACAATGTGCAACACACTGGCCGGCGCAGCCACGCCGGCCAAGGTTTTTACCGCTAGTAGGCGCTAGCCTTCGAAAGCAGGTCCAGCGATTCCGCGTCCAGTGCCAGCGTGGCGGCAGCCTGCAGCGAATCGAGCTGGGCGGCCGAGGTGGCGCTGGCGATGGGCGCCGTGACCGCGGGCTGGTGCAGCAGCCAGGCCAGCGCCACGGCCGCCGGGGTCGAGCCATGCCGCTGGGCCACCTGGTCCAGGGCCTCCAGGATGCGCAGGCCGCGCTCGTTCAGGTACGTGCCCACCCGGCTGCCGCGCGCCTTGCCTTCGAGGTCGGCGGCGGTGCGATACTTGCCGCTCAGGAAACCGCTGGCCAGCGCGTAATAGTTGATGACGGCCACCTGATTGCGCAGCGCCACCGGCGCCAGTTCCGTCTCGAACGCCTGGCGCTCGATCAGGTTGTACTCGGGCTGCAGCGTGGCATAGGCGGCAAAACCGTTGGCACGGCTCACGTCCAGGGCCTCCTGGAAGCGGGCGGCGGTGTAGTTGGACGCACCGATCGCGCGGACCTTGCCGGCCTTCACCAGCCGGTCGAAGGCCGCCAGGCTTTCCTCCAGCGGCGTCGCCGCATCGTCGTCATGGGCCTGGTACAGATCGATGTAGTCGGTCCGCAGGCGGCGCAGCGAACCTTCCACCGCCTTTTCTATGTACGCGGCCGACAGCCCGCCCGGATTGCCCAGCGCGGGCTTGCCCACCTTGGTGGCCAGGATCACGCGATCGCGCTTGCCGCTGCGCTTGAACCAGTTGCCGATGATGGTTTCCGATTCGCCGCCCTGGTTGCCGGGTACCCAGCGCGAATAGGCGTCGGCGGTATCGATGAAGTTCATGCCCCGGTCGGCCAGCGCATCCAGGATGCCGAACGACGCGGCCTCGTCCAGGGTCCAGCCGAATACGTTGCCGCCGAAGGCAATGGGGAATACCTGCAGGCCGGTGGTGCCGAGCGGTCGATAGGTCATGGCTGCCTCGTGCGGAAGGGAAACGGAATCGAAAATAGTAGGAGATTCCGGCCTCCCGACCAAATAGCCGCCACGCATGAGCTAGTTCACGCGCCGCCCGCCTGCGTGGTGCGTTCCTTGATCAGTTGATGCCGCCTTTCCATTTCCTGCCGCAGCTCGCGCCGCAGCAGCGCCGCCTCGCAGCGCTGGCGCTCTTCCTCGTCCTGCGGTTCGAGCGG
The DNA here is from genome assembly GCF_029845405.1 of Pigmentiphaga sp. GD03639. Classification (NCBI taxonomy): domain Bacteria; kingdom Pseudomonadati; phylum Pseudomonadota; class Betaproteobacteria; order Burkholderiales; family Alcaligenaceae; genus Pigmentiphaga; species Pigmentiphaga sp. GD03639. The sequence continues at coordinate 87,399 of NZ_JAOCLR010000017.1, read as the reverse complement.
GGGCACCGGTACCGGCACGCCGTCGTCGCCCACCGCGACCATCGTGAAATAGCAGCTGTTGGCGTGGCGCACGGTCTTGCTGCGGATATCTTCCGTCACCACCTTGATGCCGATCTCCATGGACGTGCGCCCGGTGTAGTTGACCGCCGCGTAGAAGGTGACCAGTTCGCCCACGTGGATGGGCTGGCGGAACACGACCTGATCGACCGACAGCGTGACCACGTAGCGCCCGGCGTAGCGGCTGGCGCAGGCATAGGCGACCTGGTCGAGATACTTGAGGATGGTGCCGCCATGGACGTTGCCCGAGAAATTCGCCATGTCGGGCGTCATCAGGATCGTCATGGAAAGCTTGTGCTGGGAATCGTTCATGGCGAACCTTCTGCGCGAATATGAAGCAGCGCCATTGTAGCCAGCGCGGACGCGGCCCGCGCGGCGGCGTTAACATGGACCTCCGCCATCATCCGCCTCCGGGAGACGTCATCATGCCCAGCCCCACCCTCGCCCTCCTGCATCCCGGCGCCATGGGCGCGGCCATCGGCGCCTGCCTGGTCTCCACCGGCCACCGCGTGCTCTGGTGTTCCGCCGGGCGCAGCGCCGCCACGGCCGCGCGGGCGCGCCAGGCCGGTCTGGAAGACGCAGGCTCCCTGGCCGACGCCCTGCGCGCCGCCGACATCGCCATCTCGGTCTGCCCGCCGGACAACGCGCTCGACCTGGCGCGCGAGGTCGCGCGGCACCGGTACGGCGGCGTCTTCGTCGACGCCAACGCGGTCTCGCCGGCCACCCTCCGGCAGATCGAGGAAGCCGTGCGCGCCGGCGGCGCGCGCTTCGTGGACGGCGGCATCATCGGCCAGCCGCCGCGCGCGGCCGGCAGCACCCGTCTCTACCTGGCCGGCGACGGCGCTTCGGACATCGCTGCGCTGTTCGAAGGCAGCGCGCTCGAAGCCATCGCGCTGGACTCCCCCGCCGGCAGCGCTTCGGCGCTGAAGATCTGCTATGCCGCCTGGAGCAAGGGCGCCACCGCGCTGCTGGCCGGCATACGCGCGCTGGCCCGCCACGAAGGCGTCGAGCCGGCCCTGCTGGCCGAATGGCAGCGGTCCAGCCCGCAGACCCCGGCACGGTCGGAAGAGGTCGCGCAGAAGGCCGAGAAGGCCTGGCGCTGGGTGGGCGAGATGGAGGAAATCGCGTCCACTTTCCATGCCTCCGGGCTGCCTTCGGGCTTTCACCTCGCGGCCGCGGACATCTTCCGGCGGCTGGACGTCTACAAGGATGCGCCCCGGCCGCCCGCCATGGACGAGGCGCTGGACCGGCTGCGGCGCTGACCCGCCGGCTTCAGACCAGGCCGAAGGACTTGGCGCGCAGCGCCGCCTCGGCGCGCGAGGCAATGTTGAGCTTCTCGTAGATGTGCTTGACGTGGTCGCCCACGGTATGGCGCGAGATGCCCAGCGCGGTGGCGATCTCGCCCAGCCGCAGGCCACGCGCCAGCAGCACCAGCACTTCGTTCTCCCGGGCCGACAGCGGGCTGATGACCGTGGACGGCCTCAAGCGGAAATGATCCAGCAGCCGGCGCGCGATGGCGGGCGACAGCGGCGGCTGGCCCTGGGCGATGCCGGTCAGCATGGCCGCGAGCTGGGCCGGCGGATGTTCCTTCAGCACATAGCCCTGCGCGCCGGCCTGCAAGGCGGCGAACAGCTTGCTGTCCTCGCCCGTGATGCTGGACACCACCACGGTGCAGCGCGGATGCCGCAGCGTCAGGGTGGCGATGAGTTCCGTGCCATCGCCGTCGGGCAGTCCCAGGTCCACCAGGGCCAGGTCCGGCACCCGCTCGGCGATGGCCGCGCCCGCCTGCGCCAGGTCCTGGCCGCAGCGCACGCGCGCTTCCGGAAAGGCCAGCGCCACGGCCTCGCTCAGCATGGCCGCCGCTTCCGGCAGGTCTTCGACGATCAGGATGTCGTTCATGCCCGCACCTCCGCCGGCGCCGCCGGCTCCACGGACGCCACGGCTGAATTCCCGGGCCCCAGCGGCAGGCAGATCCTCAGGATACAGCCGTCCTCGCCGCGTTCGAGCCCGACCACCCCCTGGTACTCGGCCAGGCGCCGCCGCATGCCGGCCAGGCCCAGGCCGATGCTGGCCGGCCCCGCAACGGGCGCGCTGCGGCCGGAGCCGCGCATGCCATCGTCCACCATGACGATGTCCAGCCGGCCGTTGCCCGCTCGCACCTCCACCTCGATACGGGTGGGACCGCCATGCTTGAGCGCGTTGGACAGGCCCTCGCGCAGGGCGCGTTCCAGGGTGGCCTTCATCCGGGCCGGCAGGGCCGACTGCATGTCGGGCAGCGGCATGGCCGGCACGAACTCGTTCCAGACGAAATCCACGCCCGCCGCGTCGCAGCGGGTGGCCATCTCGGCGCGCCAATCGGCCAGTGCATCGGCCAGCGGCTGGCTGTGGCCCTCCAGGGCCGACAGCGTGGTGCGCAGGTCGCTCATCGCCGCGCGCGCGACATCGGCCGCCACGCCGTCGCCCGCGCGCGACGCCTGGTGGATCAGCATCAGCAGCCGCGCGCCGATGTCGTCGTGCATGTCCTGCGCGATGCGATGGCGTTCTTCGCGCACGCCCCGCTCGTAGGAATCGCGCCCCTCGCCCGCCTTCTGCACCAGGCTGGACAGCGATACCGCCAGCTCGACGTCGTGCGGCGCGAACAGCCTGCGGCCGCGATCGGCCAGGCGCAGCACCCGCGCCTCCAGGCCGCCGCAGGACGGCACCCACAGCGCCTGCCCCGACTCCAGCAGGGTGGCCGAACGGGGGTCCTCGGCCTCGGCATGCGCAAGGCGGCGAATGTCCAGCGGATCGAACAACTGCCCGAGCAGCGCGTCCCACCGGCGCTCCTGTTCCCCTCGCGAGGGCGAGAAGGCAATGCGGATCAGCTCGGGGAAAGTGGAGTCGACCCGCGCGCCCCGGGCGCCGGTCAGCCGGCGCCACAGCCACTGTCGGAACGGGAAGTACAGCCAGCCGCACAGCAGCAGCGACACGCCCATCGAGAACGCCGGGTTCCAGCGCAGCCAGACGATCAGCGCCGCGTCCATCAGCACCACCGCCAGCGCCCCGGCCAGCCACAGCAGGATCCGGTAGGCCCAGCGGTCCAGGTCGAACAGCCGGTACCGGCGCAGGCCGAACGCGAGCCCGACGTAGATGATCAGGAAGTAGCCGAAGGCGTAGCCCTGGGAGATGGGCGGAAAGAAGCCCAGCACCTTGGATCCCGTCGTCGAGAAGACGAACAGGCCGCTGCCCACCAGCATGGACAGTGCCAGCCAGCGCAGCGCGGCCCGATCCAGCGGACGGCCCCGGCTCATTCTCCATTGCACGCCGGCCAGCGCGATCGCGCCCAGCATCTCGGACATGATGCCCATGCGGGTCCAGTTCTGGCTGGGCAGCCACTGCATCGTGTCGGCCAGCCACCAGGCCCCGTACACCACGGGCAGCGCCCACAGCGCCCCCACCGGCACCAGCCGCCTCGGATAACACAGGAACACCGCCAGCAGCGCGCACCCGAACATGAAGGCGCCGGCGTGGTTGGCGGCGGACAGCGCGTGGAACAGTTCCCCGCCCAGCGCCAGTTCGCGGCTGCTATAGACCGCCGCGGGCACCGCGAAGGCGGGGAAGGCCAGGCCGGTCAGCGCGAACATGCCCGCGCCCAGGTCCGTCGGCCGCAAGGCCCAGACCCAGCATGCGATCAGGCACCCGGCGAAGCTGACGACGAGCTGGAACCAGAACGTCGCCGGCAGCGATCCCAGCGGCCGGGTCGCGGGCGTCCAGACCTCGGCCGCGCGCGAACCATCGACCCGTGTCCACTCGGCCCGCACGGGCCCGTCCAGCAGCGCGCGGAATTTTGCCTGCCGGTCGAAGAACCTGTTCATGCGCGCGTATTCGTCGAAGAAGTCGGGCTCTTCGATCAGGTCGTCGGGCTCCACGTCCAGGCCGGTGCGCTCTCCGGGACGCGAAAGCGCCAGGCGCGACGCGCCTTCCTCCAGGCCATGGGCGGGGCCGCCGGACAGTCCGCGCGCGCGCACGCTGCCGGCTTCGTCGACAGTGAATGCGATGCCCAGCCAGGGCGTCTGCAACGCCCCCCAGGTGGCCGCCGCGGCGGCGGCCGCGCACAGCGCCAGCACCGCCAGCAGGATGCGGGCAGGCACGGCCAGGAACGAATTGATGGGCATGTCGGGATTCCAGCGGCAATCGGGACGCGAACGGGGGCGGCACGCTGATGATGAAGAAAGACCCCGGCCAGTACAAGCCATTCGTCGCCTGCCGGCAACCCCGTGTTCGCGGGATTGCCCGCCCCGCTCCACATGGGAAGAATCGCCGGACACCACCCGACCGGCCGCGAACGCGGCAGGTCTCATCCACGCCACGAAGGTATTCCATGATGAAGCTACCGTTCTTCCCGCCACGCATTGCGCGCCTTGCCGCGTGCGCCTGTCTCGCACTTGCCCTGGGCGCCTGCGGCGGCGACGGCGGCTCGTCGGGCGGCGCGAGTCCGCCGGCACCGAAGACGGACACGCTGTCGGGCACGGCGGCCACCGGCGCCGCCGTGGCCAACGCCACCGTCACCGTCGTGAACGCGGCGGGCGCCACCGCCACCGGCAAGAGCGGCGCCGATGGCCGCTACAGCATCACCATCGAATCGGCGCCGCCCTACCTGCTCAAGGTCTCGACCGGATCGGGATCGGTGCTGTACTCGTTCGCGGCGGCCGCGGGCACGGCCAACATCACGCCGCTGACCACGCTGGCGCTGCATGATGCCGGCGGCAGGAAACCGCTGGCCGCGCTGTTCGAGGGTTGGAAGACCACTCGCCTCGCAGGCGACGCGATCACAGCCGCTGCCAAGCGTGTGAACGCCAACTTCGCCGCGCTCTACACCGCCAAGGGCGTGGATCCCAAGACCTTCGATTTCTTCAGCCGCGGCTTCGCCGCCGACGGCAAGGGCTTCGATGCGGTGCTGGACGGCGTATCGATTTCGCTCAGTTGCTCCACCACGTCCTGCTCGGAAACGATCAAGGTCGGCGAAAGCGTCACCACCTATGATTTCTCGATCAGCGTGGCCGGCATCTCGTTCAGCGGCGGCGGCACGAGCAGCACCATCCCGGCCGGCTCGAAGTGGGAACTGACCGTGCGGGGCTCGGCCAACGGCGTGCCTTTCGAGCAGACCATCGGCAACATCGAATTCGGCGCCGTGCCGGCCTCGGCCGACGGTGCCCAACAGGTGGTGCAGCAGTACGGCGGCGTCTCGGGCGGCGTGTCCGGCCCCGGGGTCAGCCTGAGCTACAGCTACAGCGACCTGTCGACCAGCTACGAGGGCTGCGGAGGCTGCGGCGTCGGCAGCACCATCGTGCTCAAGAGCAAGGGCTCGGTGTCGGTCTCGGGCACCGCAAACGGCATCACGATCCCGCCCACCACGACCCGGTTCGACTACACCTATACCTACAGGCGCACCAGTTGATCCCGGTCCCGGCGGGAGCCGGGCAGGCCCAGCCCCAGGTGATCCCTGAAGGTCGGGCCTTCGTAGTCCAGGCGGAACAGGCCGCGCCGCTGCAGCACCGGCACGACCAGTTCCGCGAATGCCTCGACGGCCCCTGGCACGTAGGCGGGAAAGATGTTGAAGCCGTCCGCCGCCCGCTGGTCGAACCAGGCCTGGATGAAATCGGCGACCTCCTCGGGGTTGCCCACCACGATGGCGCCCATGGCCCCCGCCGTATCGATCAGGTCGCGATAGGAAATACGCGCCGCACCCGTCAGCGACCGGCGGGTGCGGCGGGCGGTCTCGTCGATCAGCCTGCGCCCCGCCTCGGACGCCTGCCCGTACAGCGCGGGTTCCACCACGGCGCCGGGGTCGTTGCCGCGCACGTCCACGCCCAGGGTCTCGGACAGCGCGCTCAGGTTGCGCCGGCGGCCGCGCCCCAGCCCGCCCTTGCGGACCTCGCCCGCCGCCTCTTCCGGGTCCAGCGGCAGGAAGGCGTTCAACCTGTCGTAGATCGCCACGGCTTCTTCGGTGGTGGGCGCGACTATGGGCGTGAGGCCCGGCAGGATGGCGATTTCGTCTTCGCCGCGTCCGTAGCGGGCGGCGCGCTGCTTGATGTCGGCGTAGTAGGCCTGGGCCGACGGAATGTCGGGCTGGCCGGCGAAGATGACGTCGGCCTCGCGCGCGCCCAGTTCGCGCGACCGGTCCGAGGTGCCCGCGTGCAGGATGACCGCATGGCGCTGCGGCAGCCGCGGCACGTCCAGCGGGCCGGCGATGCGGAAGTGCCGTCCGTCGTGATCCAGCGGGACGCCCGCCGGCGCCTCGACCGACGGTGCGCCGTCCCACAATGCCTTCACCACGTCGACGAACTCGTCGGCCCAGTCATAGCGCTTGCCCGTTTCCCAATGCTCGGTACGGCTGAAGTTGGCGGCGGCGATGTCATCGGCACCGGTCACGATGTTCCAGGATGCACGGCCCGCGCTGACGTGATCGAGCGATCCCATCAGGCGCGCCACGGAATAGGGGTCGTAGTAGGTGGGGTTGGCGGTGACCACGATGCCGATGCGCGACGTGGCGGCAGCCAGGCTGGCGGCCGTCGTGAACGGCTCCAGCCGCGACATCTGCGCGGGGTTGGTGCGTTGCAGCCGGGGATCCGTGGCCAGGCGGTCGCCCAGGAACAGGAAGTCGAACCGGGCCCGCTCCGCCACTTGCGTCACGTGCTGCAGGAACTCGATGTCGAACGCCGCATCCTCCTTGGAGCCGGGCAGCCGCCAGCCGGCGGCGTGGGTGCCGGTGGCCCAGAACATCAGGCCCAGGTGCAAACGGCGAGGGGGTTGGCTCATGGCGGTCATCCGTTGACGGGTTGCGGGGAAACGTGGCGATTGGCGGGACGGGCCAGGCCCAGGCGTCCGCGCAGCGTGAGCGCGGCGCCTTCGGCGGGCGGGGCGGTCGCGCCGCGCCGAACCAGCCCCGGCACCACCAGTTCGGCGAAACGCGGCCATTGGCCAGGCTCGGGCGCCGGCGCCACCGCGAATCCGTCGGCCACCCGCCGCGCCACCCATGCCTGCAAGGTGGCGGCGATCTCGCCCGGCGTGCCGATCAGCGTGACCGCATCGGCACGCGAAGGCGCGCGGGCGCGCAGCCGCTGCGCTTCGTCCGGCGTGTCGGCCACCCAGGGCACGATGGGCGCGAGCACCCGCGGCGGATTCGCGGCGCGGCCTTCGCGCACGGCCAGTGCGCGCAAGGCTTCGGCCGCCTCGCGCACGCCGGCTTCGTCCCCGGCCGCCACCACCACGATGTCGGCCTCGGCCGCCGCCCAGGGGCGCGAGGCGGCCGAGCGTTCGACATGCACCAGGGGCAACTGGCCCTGCGGCGGCCGCGCGACGTTCAGCGGTCCCTGGACCTGGAAATGCTCGCCCCGGTGCGCAATGGCGTGGATCTTGGCGCCGTCCACGAAACGGCCGCTGGCCTTGTCGCGCAGGAAAGCGTCGTCCTCCCAGCTGTCCCACAGCGCGCGCACCACGTGCAGGAACTCCCTGGCATGCCGCCCGGGATCCGCCGGCGCGGCGCGATCGCGCACGCCGAAGTTGACCGCCGCCGCGCGCGCGGGATCGTGCACCAGGTTGAGCGCCGCCCGCCCATGGGTGATGTGGTCCAGCGAAGCGGTCAGGCGGGCCAGGTTGAACGGTTCGTAGTAGGCGGCGTCGGCCGTCACGGCCAGGCCCAGGTGGCGGGTGCGCGTCGCGATGAAGGAAGCCGCCGTGAACGGGTCGAGGCGCACGCGCGGCGCGGCGCCTTCGACGCGCGGTTCGTCATCGAGCACCAGCAGGTCGAACCCGGCGCGCTCGACTTCCAGCGCCAGGCTGGTCAGCAGCGAGCCGGCGAACGCCGTCTCGATCGAGGGCTCGGCGCGGCGATGCAGATACGCCAGCAGCGGGCCGCCGGCACGCGGAAGGGATACGGATGTGGAAGACATGTGGAACCCCAGGTGAAGAGTCAGCGCGCCGAGGCCAGCGCGCGCAGCGGAGCCCGGGCCGGCGAGGCGCCTGTGTCGATCGCATGCAGGGCGTCGTAGATCGACGCCTCGAGCTTGAGCAGCGGCAGGTCGCCGCGCCGGCGCGGCCGCGGAACGGCCACGCGGAAGGTGTCGTGGATATGGCCCGGCCGGGGCGACAGCAGCACGATGCGGTCGGCCAGGAACACCGCCTCGCCCACGTCGTGCGTGACGAACACCACCGTGCGCCGGTGCGCCTGCCAGATGCGCACCAGGTCTTCCTGCAGCCGGATGCGCGTGATGTGGTCCACCGCGCCGAAGGGCTCGTCCATCAGCAGCACGCTGGGCTCGTTGGCCAGCGCGCGGGCGATGCCGGCCCGCTGGCGCATGCCGCCCGACAACTGGTGCGGGTACTTGTCGCCGAATCCCGCCAGCCCCACCAGCTCCAGATAGGCCTTGGCGGTCTGGCGCCGCAGCGCCTTGTCGCGTCCCCGGATCTCCAGGCCCAGCTGGACGTTGCGCGCCACCGTGCGCCAGGGCAGCAGCGAGGCGTCCTGGAACACCACCCCCACCGAGGGGAACGGCCCGGCGATGGGCCGGCCGTCGAACAGGGCCTTCCCGGCGGTGGGGCGCTGCAGGCCGGCCAGGATCTCCAGCAGCGTGCTCTTGCCGCAACCGCTGGGGCCCAGCAGCACCACGAACTCCCCTTCATCGATATCGAGGTCGATATCGGCCAGCGCATGCACGGGCTTCGCGCCCCCATAGACCTGGCTCAGCTTGCGGATCGAGAAAATGGACACCGGGCGACTCCTTGCGATCAGCCTTTCAGCGCCGCCGATCTATCGGGGTACTGGAACGGCTTGACGTATTCCCGCGGCACGAAGCGCAGGTCGATGTACTTCTTCGCGTCATACGGCGCCTTCTGGTTCTGCTGCTCGATCTCGATGCGCTGCGTATCCTGGATGGCGACCGGATCGACGTCGGGATTGTTGTCCCAGACGTCGTCCTCCTGCCTGAGCGCCAGTTCGACCGCGCGGGGGTTGAGCTTGAGCCGCGCCTGCAGCCACGGCAGGTACTCCGGGTAGTTCGCCTTGGCGTAGGTGTAGGACTTGAAATAGGCCCGCAGCCCGCGGCGCAGCAGGTCGGGATCGTTCGCGATCAGCCGGTCGCCCGCGATCAGCACGCCGGTGTGATAAGTGGGCAGGTAGTCCCAGCCCCGGGCCAGCGTGCGGCTGGTCTTCTCCAGCTCGCCCAGCGCGGCAAAGGGCTGGTGGATGATGGTCGCGTCCACCTGGCCGGAGATCAGCGTGCCGTAGGCCTGCTGGGTCGAGCCATTGCCGAACAGCGTCACGTCGCGGCGGGGATCGAGGCCGTTGCGGACCAGGATCGTGCGCAGCACCGTATCCAGGTTCGAACCCGCATGGGCATTGCCCACGGTCTTGCCCTTCAGGCCGGCGATGCTCTGGATGCCGGGCCGGGCGATCAGGAAGTACGGTCCCTTGCTGCGAAAGCCCGACGATACGATCTTGATCGGCGCGCCCAGCGCCGCGGCGCGCAGGTAGACGCTGGTCGGCCCGAACGCGAACGACAGCTCGCCGGTCGCGACGCCGGTCACCGCATCCTGTACGTCCACGAACTCCACCTCCAGGCCCTCTTCGCGGAAGAATCCTTTCTCCACGCCAAAGGCGATGGGCTGCTGGGTGTAGCTGTTGGTGGCCACGAGCTTGAGCTTCTTCGTCGCGGCGCCCTGCGCGGACGACAATCCGGGAACGGAGGCGGAAAGGGCCGCCAGGGCGGCAAGGCGCGACAGCATGTCGCGTCGGTTCTTGTTCATGATGGAATCCACAGGAAAGCGAAGCGGGGAAATGACGAACGGTCAGGCATGCTTCCACCGGAGCAGCACGCGCCTCTCCAGTTGCTCGACCGCGAAGATGATGAGCAGCGCGAACACTGTGATGGTGGCGACCAGCGCGAAGACGGCGGCGGTGTCGTAGACGCCGGTGGCCCGGTTCAGCAGATTGCCGATGCCCGCCTTGGACGCCACGATCTCGGCCAGCAGCGCGGCCACCACGCACATCACCGCCTCCACACGCACCGCCGCCATGATCGAGGGAATGGCCGACGGCAGGACCACCTTGAAGATGCGCTGCGCGGGCGTCGCGCCCAGCACCCGGGCGACCTTCAGATGGTTTTCCTGCACCTGGCGGATGCCCGCGATCGTGTTGAACACGAAGATGAAATAGCCGAACAGGAAAACGATGAAGACCTTGTGCGCATAGCCTATGCCCAGGTACAGCGTCAGCAGCGGAATGATCGCGACCTTGGGGACGGTCATCAGCGCGACCAGGAACGGATTGAGAAACCGGTGCACCGCCGGCAGCAGGCCCATCACCACGCCGGTCGAGACGCCGGCCACGAACGCGATGGCGAGTCCCAGCAGCGCCTCGGACAGGGTCACCAGCAGGTGGCGCAGCAGGCCATCCTGCGTCACCAGGCGGGGGAAGGCCTCCAGGACCTGCGTGGGCGATGCCAGGTAGATGGGCTTGACCGCGCCGCTGTCCACCAGGAACTGGATGGACAGCAGGATGGCCGCCAGCAGCAGGACCTGCCCCGCGACGATCAGCAGCGCGGCGGGCACGCGCTTGCGCGGCCGTGGCTCGCGGGCCGCGAGGGGAGGCACGGGTACGGCATGGAGATGCGACGGAATGCTGGACATGGCGGCAAGGCGGAAAGACGTCGGAGGACTACTCTATGCCGCCGCCGGCCGGCGCCGAAGGAATTTGTCCGCATATGCAATGCCGCAAATCGCATTTCCGCCGCGCCGCGCGCGTTGCTAGATTGCGCGTTCCAGCACTTTTCCGCCTTCGGGACCACGCATGCAATACATCGATCTGGGCACCACCGGCCTGCGCGTCTCGCGGCTGGCATTCGGCGCCTCCAGCTACGGCTCCAGGGACTGGATGCCCTGGGCCCTGTCCGAGGACGACGCCCAGCCCCACTACCGCGCGGCATTCGAGCACGGTTTCAACCTGTTCGACACCGCCGAGTCCTATTCCAGCGGCCTGAGCGAGGAAATCCTGGGCCGCGCCATCAAGCGCTACGGCACGGGCCGCGACAAGGTCGTCATCGCCACCAAGGCGGGCCTGAGCAGCGGTGAGGGCGTCAGCCACGGCCTGTCGCGCAAGCGTATCCGCCACGCCATCGACGACAGCCTGCGGCGCCTGGGAACCGACTACATCGACCTCTATCAGATCCACCGCCTCGATCCCCACACGCCGCTCGAGGAAGTGATGCTGGCCCTGGATGACGTGGTGCGCGCCGGCAAGGCGCTCTACATCGGCGCCAGCAGCATGCACGCCTGGCAGTTCGCCACCTTGCAGCAACTGGCCGGGCGTGACGGGCTGACACGGTTCTCGACCATGCAGAACAAGTACAACCTGCTATACCGGGAAGAAGAGCGCGAGACCCTGCCGCTGTGCCTGCATCAGGGCGTGGCGGTGCTGCCCTACAGCCCCCTGGCGCGCGGCCTGCTGGCGGGCAGCCGCAGGCAGGACACCGAACGTTCGCGCGTCGTCCGCGACTTCGTCCGCCCGGAGGACGAGAGCATCGTGGACCGCGTCATCCAGGTCGCCGCCGAGCGCGACGTCAAGCCGGCACAGATCGCGTTGGCCTGGCTGCTGCACAATCCGGCGGTCACCGCTCCCATCGTCGGCGCCACGCGCGCCGCCCACCTGGACGATGCCGTGGCCGCGCTGGACATCGTACTCAGCGCCGAGGAACTGGAACGGCTGGAAGCGCCGTACGTGCCGCAGCAGGTGCAACTGGACCGGAACGTGGCACCCGTGCCCGGCCAGACCGCGTCGCCCGATTTGCTGCGACTGTTCCGCCGCTAGCTGTTCCGGCGGCGGCGCGTGGCACGCCACTTGCTGCGGAACGCGCTTTCAGGAGACCTCCCATGAAAGATCGTCCGTCCGACACGACCGCCAAGCCCCCCACTGTCATACGCGAACGGCCGGCCGATCCCAACTGGCTGGGCGTCGGCTCCGAGGAACGGCCGCGCGAGCCGGTCGAGCCGCAGACCGGCTCGGAACCCGCCAACGTCGGCCGGAAGATGCCGGGGGAGGTCCCGTCCGCACTGGGCAAGCCGCCGTCGCGTCGGGGTCGCGATCCCGACCTGGCCTGAAGCCTCGTCAGTCTTCCTCGTCTTTCCCGCTGCGCCGCTCGTTGCCCGCCGCGCCGTCGCTGCGCACCTCCACGTCGGCCCCCTGCTGGCCGCGCTGCGCCGGCGTGAAATCGTCGGATCCGGGCAGCGTCCCGGTCCTGGCCTCTCTACCGGCTTGCGCGGTCCCCTGGTCGAACTCGGTCGTCGCCCCTTCGGGACCGGGCGGATGATCCACGTCCGGACGCGGGGCGTCGTCGGAGGAAACATGTTTCGGGCGCGGCGCGCCGGCATTGGGGTCGGGAGGGGTTTTCATGGTCGGCTCCTGTCGAGTTGCCGTGCCAGGCAGCAGCTTTCGTGCCCGGACGGCAGCGCAGGATCCGCCCCCGCCCGCTCAATCGAGAGAGATCGCATTGCGTGCGATGATTGGCCGCCAGCGGTCCAGTTCCCGCGCGATGTAGTCGCGGAACGCAGCCGGCCCGAGATGGGCCGGTTCCATGCCCTGCGCACGGTAGTAGTCGACAACCTTGGGATCGCGCAGTGCGACAGCTACGGCCGCATGGATGGCCTGCAATACGGCGGGCGGCGTAGTGGCGGGCGCCGCGAGGCCGAACCAGCCTATGGGGTCGAAGTCGACGCCCTGCTCCTTCAGCGTGGCGACCTGCGGCAGCATGGGGGTTCGACGGGGCCCCACGACCGCGACGGCGTCGATCTTGCCAGACTTGATGAAAGGCGCCACGGCGAGCGGCGGCAGCACGGCCATCTGCACGTCGTTGGCGATCAGGGCGGAGACGATCTGCGGCGAGCCGGCATAGGGTGCATGCGGAACATCGCCACCGCTCAGCGCAACCAGGTAGGCCATCGCCAAGTGACCCAGCGTGCCGTTGCCTGGCGACGCATACGCCATCCTGCGCGAAGGGTCGCGCATCGCTGCCAGCAGATCCGCGGCGCGTCCGGCATGCATCGCCGCACTGGCCACCAGCACGGTAGGCGTCTCGGCCACCATCGCCACCGGCGCCAGGTCGCGCAGCGGGTCATAGGGCATCTTCTTGTACAACAGCGCGTTGGTGGCCAGGGGCCCGGCCGGTGCCAGCACGAGCGTGTATCCATCGGGCTCGGCGCGGGCCACTGCACCCGCGCCTATCATGCCTGCCGCTCCGGCCCGGTTCTCGACCACGACCACGTGGCCCGAGACCTTCTGCACGTTCTCGAAGATCAATCTGGCCAGCGTATCCGGGACCGAACCCGGACCGTAGGGCACGATGACGCGGACATTCTTCTGCGGCCACGCCTGCGCCTCCGCGAAGCTGCTGCTCATCGCGCAGAGCGCGGCCACGAGGGCGATTGCAATTTTCATGTTGTCTCCTTCCTGTCGATGGCATGCCGTAGGCGCTCAGGTCTCGGACCGCAGCGATGACCATTCCTGCGCGGTACGGCCAAGGTTGCCAAAGCGGGCAAACGCCCATCGCATGATCTGGCTTTCCCCTTGCCATGGCGGACTGTCGCCCAGATGCAGCCAGAGGCGGTAAAGAAAGCGCCGCTGCGCGGGATCGGGATCGTCCTCGTAGGCAGTCCTGCCATGCACCACGGTGAAGTTGTTCAGCAGTTGGACGTCGCCCGGTTCGAACGCCATGTGTAGCGCCATGTCCGGACGCCTGACTACCGAGTCGAAGCAATCGAGCGCGGCCCGCTCCGCGTCCTCGAGCGGGGTACCGAGCTTGGCCGCCGCGCCTTCTATATAGGACCTGGCATAGCGGCAGCTGACCCGCGCGCCGTGCCGGACGAAGACGGGGATACGCGGCGAGGCAGGCGCCTCTTGCGGCCATTGCTCGCCCTTGCGATCGTAGGGAAACCCTCGCTCCAGCACCTCCATGTGCTCCGGATGATCGGCAAGCAGCGCGTTGTAGACCGCCGGTGTGCTAACGATGGTGCTGGCACCTCCCGACATGGCCTTGTTGACGCACAGCAGCGCGACGACGTCGGTGGGGTCGCAGTGATAGTTCAGGTCGGCGCGGCTCTGGTATCCCCGGGCGTTGCTGCGATGGGCCTCGGCCGAATAGTCGAACCGCACGCCCTTGTCGGTGACGGGGCACAACAGGTCGCCGTCGGCGTTCTGGGTCAATCCGGTACCCAGCAACGCGCCCAGCATCCAGAATGCCAACCCGGCCTTGTCTCCCAGTTCACGCACCGGCACGCCGCGCAGCAGCACGAATCCGCGGGTGCCGAGCTCCCGCTTCACCTCGCGCATCAGCATGGCAAGCGGAACCAGATGACGGGCCGCCCACTCGGGCGTCGCGCGCGCCAGGTCCTGGCCGTCGAATTCCCGAGCCGCTCGCGCCAGGCAGCCGGCCTGCTCGTCGCTCAAGCGATGCAGCCAGGATCGATCGTGCTCGAAATCCGCCGCCTTCCAGACCGCGGGCCCTTCCGCGGGAGCTCGGCAAGCCGCCGCAAGCGTGTCAGTCATGTCGTTTCACCGAAGCATCCAATGGAGCCGCAGTGTCCCATCGCCGCCAGGGCTGAGTAAATTGAATTGATGTCGGTTAGTATTAACCAAAGGTTAATCGGGGAATCCACGTGAATCTGCGCCAGATAGAAGTGTTCCGGGCCATCATGCAAACCGGGTCGGTCAAGGGCGCGGCCGAACTCCTGCACGTTTCTCCACCCGCAGTCAGCAAGTTGTTGGCCACGGCGGAACGCCGCTCGGGATTGCGCCTGTTCGAACGCGCGAAGGGACGACTCATCGCCACACCGGAGGCCACTCAGCTATACGAGCAGGTCGACCGCATGTGGGCAGGCGTCGAGCGCATCCGCGTGATGACCGAGGAACTGCGCAACCCCACGGCGGGATCGCTGCGCCTTGCCATCTCGCCCAGCCTGGGCGCGACAGTGGTGCCCCAAGCCGCCACGCAGGTATCGGAAAGCACTCCACACGCGAGGCTGCACGTCGACCTGCTCATTCCCCACCTGCTAGTGCAGGCGCTGGTGGACGGCGCCGCGGACCTGGGTCTGTCGCTCAGCCCGCAGGATCATCCCAGCCTCCAGATCCTCGGTCGCTACCCCTGCGGGCTGGTCTGCGTCATGCCTGCGGGCCACGCACTGGCGCGCAAGGAAACGGTACATGCCTCGGACCTGCGGGATCATCGCGTCATCTCCTTTCCGCAAGCGCTACTGTATGGCGTCACGCCGCAAGATCTGTACGGGCGCTACGCCGCGCAGATCCAGACCGGCATCGAGGTGCGCTCAGGGCAGACCGCCTGCTGGTTCAGCCTGGCGGGCGGCGGCGTCGCCATCGTCGATGCCACCGCGGTAGCGGGAGCCGCCTTTCCCGGCCTGGTGGTGCGCCCCTACCAATGCCGAGCCCGGCTCGAACTGCGCCTGCTGCGCCATCGGCATCGCCCCCTGTCCAAGCTGGCCGAGGCCTTCTGCGCCACCTTCGACCAGACGTGGAACCGCCTGCTGGGAGGTCGTTCCCGCTCATCTGTAGCAAAATAGCGCCCATGCGGCCGCGTGCCGCGCTTCTCGAATACCCGGATTTCCCCATGCCCGTCATCACCTGCATCGAAGACCTGCGTCAGCTCGCCAGGAAGCGCGTCCCGCGCGCCTTCTACGACTATGCCGACAGCGGCTCGTACACCGAGTGCACCTATCGCGCCAACGCCGACGACCTGGCGGCCATCAAGCTGCGCCAGCGCGTCGCGGTCAACGTCGACAACCGCTCCACCCGCAGCACCCTGCTCGGCCAGGAGGTCAGCATGCCGGTGGCGATCGCGCCGACCGGCCTGGCGGGCATGCAATGGGCCGACGGCGAGATCCTGGGCGCCCAGGCCGCCGAGCAGTTCGGCATCCCCTTCACGCTGTCCACGATGAGCATCTGCTCGATCGAGGACGTGGCCGCGGCCACCACCAAGCCCTTCTGGTTCCAGCTGTACGTGATGCGCGACCGCGAGTTCATCGCCGACCTGATCCAGCGCGCCAAGGCGGCCCGGTGCTCGGCCCTGGTGCTGACCCTGGACCTGCAGATCCTGGGCCAGCGCCACAAGGACCTGAAGAACGGCATGACCGTGCCGCTGCGCCCCACGCTGGCCAACCTGCTGGACCTGGCGAGCAAGCCCGCCTGGGCATTGCGCATGCTGGGCGCCCGGCGCCGGACATTCGGCAACCTGGCCGGCCACGTCAAGGACGCCGACGGCATCAACAGCCTGGCCCGCTGGACCGCCCGCCAGTTCGATCCCACGCTGTCCTGGAAGGACGTGGAGTGGATCAAGCGGCAGTGGGGCGGCAAGCTGATCATGAAGGGCATCCTCGACCCCGAGGATGCCCGCATCGCCGCTTCGTGCGGCGCGGACGCCATCGTGGTCAGCAACCATGGAGGCCGCCAGCTCGACGGCGCGCAGTCCTCCATCGCCGCCCTGCCCGCCATCGTCGAGGCGGTGGGCGACAGGACCGAGGTCCTGTTCGACGGCGGCGTGCGCAGCGGACAGGACGTGCTCAAGGCATTGGCCCTGGGCGCGCGCGGCGCGATGATAGGCCGCGCCTTCCTGTACGGGCTGGGCGCCATGGGCCGGCCCGGCGTCGATGCCGCGCTCGGCATCATCCAGCGCGAACTGGACGTCAGCATGGCCTTGACCGGCACGCGCACCATCGCCGAGATCGGCCCCGACATCCTGATCCGCCCCTGACGAGAACCCAACCCCACCCACCCGTCCTGGAGAATCCCATGAAGGTCCTGTTGCCCGGCCTGGCGGCCGCCCTGCTCCTGGTGTCCGGCTGCGCCACCACCGAGGAAACCAATTCGGCCATACGGGCACGCTGGATCGGCCAGTCCACCGACGCCTTCTTTTCGCAGTACGGCCCGCCGCAGCGTTCGTACAAGCTGGGCGACGGCAGTTCCGTCTACAACTGGCGCGGCGGCGAGAAAAGCATCCAGCACGCCGCGCAGTACCGCGACGTGCCGCGCGACAAGGACTCCAAGAAGACCGACCGCGTGATGGTGTCGCCGGCCCGCACCGAAGAGCTGTTCTGCGAGCTGCAGATCAATGCCAATGCCGCCGGCAGCATCACCGCCATCCAGACCACGCGTGAATCCTCCGGCGCCGGGTTCAGCTTCTCGCGCTGCGCCGAGGTATTCGACAAGCGCTGATCCGGGCGGCGGCCGTCACAGCACGGGCGCGAACAGCCGCGCCACGTGCATGACCACGCGCGGCAGCAGGGGCACGGTCTCCCACTCGCCCGGCCCCACTTCCTTGGCCAACGCGAAGTCGGCCAGCAGCATGGCCTGCGCCTGGGCCGCGAATTCGGGACTGACGGTCAGCACGCTCAGCTCGAAATTGAGCCGGAACGAGCGGTTGTCCAGGTTGGCGCTGCCCACCGCGACCGTGTCGTCGTCGATCAGCATCACCTTCTGGTGCAGGAACCCCGGCTGGTATCGATAGATCCGCACGCCCGCGCGCACCGCTTCGTAGGTGTGGAACAGCGAAGCCTGGTAGACCGTGAAATGGTCGGGCCGGCAGGGCAACAGCACCCGCACGTCCACCCCGCGCAGCACCGCCAGCCGGAGCGCCGACTGCACGGCCGAATCTGGCACGAAATACGGCGAGGTCAGCCAGATGCGCCGCCGCGCCGCCTGGATGGCCTGCGTCATGAACAGCGAACCGGTCTCCTGGTGGTCGGCTGGACCGCTGGCGATGGCCAGGCAGGTCATGTCGCCCGGGGCTTCCTCCGGCATGGCCAGCTCGGGCAGGGTCTGCGTGACCCAATACCAGTCTTCGCTGAACGTGCGCTGGATCTGCGCCACGATGGGACCGGCCAGGCGGATGTGGGTGTCCCGCCACGGCGACAGGCGCGGATTGCCGCCCAGATAGTCCTCGCCCACGTTGTGGCCGCCGACGAAGGCCACCTGCCCGTCAACCACGACGATCTTGCGATGGTTGCGGAAATTCAGCTGGAAGCGGTTGCTGACCCGGCGCACCGAGAACGCATGGATCTGCACGCCACCCGCCCGCAGGGACTCGACGTAGCGGCGCGCCAGCGCGTGGCTGCCGATGCCGTCGTACAGGAAATGGACCTTGACCCCGGCCGCGGCGCGCGCCAGCAGGCGCCGGTGCAGTTCGCGCCCCAGCGGGTCGTCGCGCACGATGAAGAACTGCACGAGGACGTAACGCCGTGCCTGGTCGATGGCCTCGAAAATCGCATCGAAGGTTTCCCGGCCGTTCTCCAGCAGGCCGACCTGGTTGCCGGCCAGGAAGCGGCGGCCCATCAGCCGGTCCAGCGCCAGGAAGCGCCGCAGCGCCGGCTCCGTCGCGGCGTCGCGGCGCGCGGCCACGGTAAGCTGCGACTGGTTGACGTCGGCCTCGGTACGCGCGCGCGCCCGCGCGCTGTTGAACCGGTGTTCGTCCACGTAGCCGGCAAAGCGGCTGCGGCCCAGGAACAGATACGGAATCAGCGTCAGGTAGGGAACGGAGACCAGCGCCACGGCCCAGGCCACCGCGCCCTGCGAGGTGCGGGTGTTCATGATCGCGTGGCACGCTGCGATGATGCCCAGCACATGGAGGGTGGCGACCTCCAGACCGATCGACAGCAGACTTTCCGCCATGTTGGCGACCTCCCGGTATCAGTCGTCGCGGTTCGGATCGAGACCGGGGAACAGCACTTCGGTGAAGCCGAACTTCGAGAAATCCTCGATGCGCGACGGGTACAGGCGTCCGATCAGGTGGTCGCATTCATGCTGCACCACCCGGGCGTGAAAACCGTCTGCCACGCGGTCGATGGGAACCCCGGCGGGGTCGATGCCGGTGTAGCGGATGGAGACGTGGCGCGGCACCGCCCCGCGCAGGCCCGGTACCGACAGGCAGCCTTCCCAGCCCTCTTCCTTCTCGTCGGACAGGGGCGTGATGACGGGATTGATGAGTATGGTGCGCGGCACCGCCGGCGCGTCGGGATAGCGCTCGCTGCTGTCGAAGCCGAAGATCACCACCTGCAGGTCGACGCCGATCTGCGGCGCGGCCAGCCCCACGCCGCCCGCGGCCTCCATCGTATCGAACATGTCCTGGATCAGCGCGTCGAGCGCCTGGGTACCGGTCTCCCGAACCGGCTTGGCGACGCGCAGCAGGCGTTCGTCGCCCATCTTCAATATTTCGCGGATCATGGAACTGCCCTGGAACGGTCCTGCCGGGCCCTTTGCCCGGGGGGTGCCTATCCGGATTGTGCCAGATCGGCACCGCCGCGAGGCCGATGGCGTCCCACGCAGGTGCCGCAGGGATGACTGCGGCACTTGCCCGCGGGTGCCGCTACTTCAATTCCTGTCCAAGCACGCCCTGCGCCGACGGCCGGGTGCTGACGCGCTCGTGCCATTGCGCCAGCAGCGGCGTGGCCGGGCGCTCGATGGGCAGCAGGAACCAGCGGTCGATGGCGCAGCCGACGGCGATGTCGCCGATGGTGAAGCGGTCGCCCGCCAGGTACTGGCGGCCGTCGGCCAGGAACTTCTCCAGCAGCAGGATCAGCTTGTTGCCGCGCGCCACGGACTCGGCGATGGCCTGGTGGTTGCGCTTGTCTTCCGGCGTGCGGATCAGGCCGATGAAGGCCGGCCCCATGGCGGGCCCGAACTCGGTGGCCTGCCAGTCCAGCCAGCGATCGCTCAGGCCGCGCTCGCGCGGGTCGGTCGGCCACAGCGTGCCGGCGCCGTACTGGGCAGCCAGGTAGCGCACGATGGAGTTCGATTCCCACAGGATGTAGCCGTTGTCATCCAGCGTGGGGATCTTGCCGTTGGGATTCAGCGCCAGGTACTCGGGCTTGTCCAGCCCGCCATAGGGACCGCCCACGTCGATGCGCTCGAACTGCAGGCCCAGCTCGCGCGCGGCCCACACCGCCTTGGCAACATTGATGGAAGTCAGGCGGCCCCAGATGGTCATCATGGTGGAAATCTCCGTGTACGGGTGCAAGGAATGGAATAAAGGGTGCTATGCCGGCGGGTCCGGATCCGCCGCCGGGCGCAAGGCCGCCTCGGCAACGGCGTCCAGCACGCCGGGCAGCTCCGACAACACCGGCAATGACGCGAACCGCACCGCGGGATGCGCCGCGCGCGCTTCGTCCAGAAGACGCGCCAGGTCTCGCGTCACGTGCGCGCCCGCCGCCCAGAATACCGGCAGGACGGCGATCCCGGCCACCCCCTGGCTCGCCAGGACGGCGATGGCCTCGGGCAGGGTGGGCGGCATCAATTCCAGGAACGCGATCTCGACCGGCGTGCCGGGATCGCGCCCGCGCAGCACGCGGGCCAGTTCCGCCATGGGACGCGCCCATTGCGGATCCCGCGACCCGTGCGCGAACAGGACGATGCCTCGGCGCGGCGTCATGCGGACGCCCCCAGGCGCGCCGCGGCATCGAGGATGGCGTCGCGCTGGGCCGCGATCGCGGCCGGCAGCGGTTCGCGCCCCTGCTGGATGGCGCGCACCCAGGCCGCCGTCGGGGCGGCCTCGCGCGCGGGCAGGGCCGGCAGCCCGGCCTCGGCGCGTTCCGCGCCCTCGACCGCGGTGGCCTCGACACCGTCCAGCCAGCGCGCGATGCGCTGGGGGCGCCGGGTGTTGGCGACCGCCTCGCCCTCGGTGGCGCGCATCAGCAGCGCCGCCTCGCGCCGCAGCGCGAACAGCTCGGCCAGCATGGCGCCGAATTCGGGATGGGTGTAGGCGGACAGCAGCAGGCTGGGGCCTTGCACCGGCCGCAGCAGCTTGGCCAGCGTATGCGCGACGTTGCGCACGCCCAGGATGCGGCGCAGGCCCACGACCCGGGCCAGGCCAGGACTGGCGACGGCCAGCGGCAGATAGGCCAGCCCCCGGTCGCGCAGCGCCCGCGCGGCGGCGTCGGCATCGGACGAGGCCTCGATGCCGAGTTGTTCCAGGATATCGATGGTAGGCACGCGCGCGGCGTTCGAACCCGCGCCCGGCCGAGCCGGATCGGAGGCCTGCCCGTGCAGCAGCACCGGCAGGCCGGCCTGCGCCACGGTCCAGGCCAGCAGCGGCACGAGGTTGGGCGCGTGGCGCGAACCGTTATAGGTGGGCAGGACCACCACGGGCCGCCCGGCGGGGGCCTCGACGCGCGTCATCCGCGCCTGCGCCGCATCCAGGAAGCCGGCCACCTCGGACACGGACTCGCCCTTCATGCGCAGGGCCAGCAGCACCGCGCCCAGCTCCAGCTCGGACACCCGGCCATCCAGGATGGCGCCCATCAATTCGCCGGCCTGATCGCGCGCCAGTGCGCGCGAGCCGTCCTTGCCGCGGCCGATCTCGCGTATCAGCGGTGCGCAGGCATAGGGTTCGGTCATGGGCGCTCCATTACACGCGCTTCATCAAGTCGTTGATGCGCTCGGCGGCGCGGGACAACAGCGGCAGCAGTTCGTCCTGCATCTGCCGCGCCGTCACCAGGTGCGCCTGGCCGCTCAGGTTCAGGGCCGCCACCGTGCGGCCGCTGCGATCGCGGATGGGCGCGGCGATGGCGACCAGCCCCGTTTCCAGTTCCCGGTCCACCAGCGACCAGCCCTGCTCGCGCACCTTCAGGATGGCGGCCTTGAGCTGCGCCGGATCGGTCACCGTCAACGGCGTATGGGCCCGCAGGTCGGACCTGGCCAGCGCGGCGTCGATCTCGGCGTCGGCCAGGCCGGCCAGCAGCACGCGCCCCATGGCCGAGCAGTAGGCGGGCAGGCGGCTGCCTATCCCGAGGTTGATGGACATGATGCGCCCGGTCGGAATGCGCAGCACGTAGACGATGTCGGTCCCGTCCAGCACGGTGGCCGAGCAGGACTGGTGCGCCTCGTTGGTCAGTTGCTCCATGATGGGCTCGGCCAGGTCCCAGAACGGCATGGAGGTCAGGTAGGCGAAGCCCAGCTCAAGGATGCGGGGCGTGAGCCGGAACTGCCGGCCTTCCGCGGCCACGTAGCCCAGCTGCACCAGCGTCAGCAGGATGCGGCGCGCGCCCGCCCGCGTCAACCCGGCGGCCTCGGCCACCTCGGTCAGGGTCATGGCGGGCCGTTCGGCGTTGAAGGCCCGGATGACGGCCAGTCCGCGCGCGAAGGACTGCACGTAGGCATCGCTGGGCTTGACCGCGTCGCTTTTGGCGCCCGCGGACGCGCGGGCAGTCCCCGGGCTGCCCGCGTCGATGCCGGCCGGCTTGCCGCCGGCCGAAGGGTGTTGCGTCATGCAGCCCTGGCGATCAGATCAGTTCGAAAGCCATGGCCGTGGCTTCGCCCCCGCCTATGCACAGCGAGGCCACGCCGCGCCTGGCCTTGCGCTGGCGCATCGCCCCCAGCAGGGTGGCGATCAGCCGCGCGCCGCTGGCGCCGATGGGGTGGCCCAGGGCGGTGGCGCCGCCATGCACGTTGACCTTCTCGTGCGGCAGCTTGTGCTCGGCCATCGCGGCCATGGTCACCACGGCAAAGGCTTCGTTGATCTCGTACAGGTCGACGTCGCCCGGCTTCCAGCCGGTCTTGGCGAACAGCGTGGCCAGCGCGCCCACCGGCGCGGTGGTGAACCATTGCGGCTCCTGCGAATGCTGCGCGTGGGCGACCACGCGGGCCAGCGGCGTGACGCCCAGCTTTTCGGCGGTGGAAGCGCGCATCAGGACCAGGGCGGCGGCGCCGTCCGAGATCGACGAGGAGTTGGCGGCGGTAACGGTGCCGTCCTTCTTGAACGCCGGCTTGAGGGTGGGGATCTTCTCGGGCATGGCCTTGTAGGGGGCCTCGTCGCGCGCGATGATCTTCTCGCCCTTGCGGTCGGCCACGGTGACCGGCGCGATTTCCCATTCGAAGCTGCCGTCCTCGCTGGCGGCCTTGGCGCGGCGCAGCGACTCCAGCGAATAGGCGTCCTGCTGCTCGCGGGTGAAGCTGTACTTGGCGGCGCAGTCCTCGGCGAACACGCCCATGGCGCGGCCCTTGTCATAGGCGTCTTCCAGGCCGTCCATCGCCATGTGGTCGTACATGGTGGCGTGGCCGTAGCGATAGCCTTGCCGCGCCTTGGGCAGCAGGTAGGGGGCATTGCTCATGCTTTCCATGCCGCCCGCCAGCGCGACCTGGACGCTGCCGGCCAGCAGCAGGTCGTGCGCCAGCATCGTGGCCTTCATGCCCGACCCGCAGATCTTGTTGATGGTGGAACAACTGGTGCCGAGCGGCAGGCCCGCGCCCAGCGCGGCCTGGCGGGCCGGAGCCTGGCCCTGGCCGGCTTGCAGCACGTTGCCCATCAGCACTTCCTGTATCTGTTCGGGTTTCAGGCCCGAACGCTCGATCGCCGCCTTGATGGCGATTGCGCCCAACTGGTTGGCGGAAAGCCCTGAAAGCTCGCCCAACATGGCGCCCATGGGGGTACGGGCGGCCGATACGATAACAACGGGATCCGACATCTTCGACTCCTGACTCTGAAAAGCGGCGGGCGCCACGGGCAAGGGCGGCGGCTGCGTTCCGGGAATGCATCCGCCGGCACCTAGGTACACTAGCTGTAATTTACCAACAAGTGGCCTGCCCATTTTAGACCTGCCCAAGCAGCGCCGCACGAACCGGCCAGGCCCCCCCGATCCGTCATGAATCCTCTCGAACACGAACTGAAGTACCCGCTGGGCGACACCCTGCCCGCGGCCGGCACGGCCATCGAGGTCGCGCCCGGCATCCGCTGGATCCGCATGCCCCTTCCCTTCGCGCTGGATCACATCAACCTGTGGCTGCTGCGCGATCGCTTCGAGGGACGGGATGGCTGGACCATCGTCGACTGCGGCATCGCCCGCGACGAGGTCAAGGCGCTCTGGGAACAGGTCTTCGCCACCCAGCTCGACGGGCTGCCCGTGGTGCGGGTCATCGTCACCCACATGCACCCCGACCACATCGGCCTGGCCCACTGGCTGACCGAGAAATGGGGCGTTCCGCTGCAGATGAGCGCCACCGACTTCCTGACCGCCCACCTGTTCGTCGAAGGCCAGGCCATCTCGGGCGGCGAACGCATGGCGGCGCACTTCGCCCGCAACGGCATGACCGACCAGGCCTCGCTGGACGGCGTGCGCGCCCGCACCCGCTACTACCCGCAACTGGTGCCGCGGGTCCCCGCCCATTTCAACCGCATCATGGACCGCGACGTGCTGCGCATCGGCGGCCACGAGTGGCATGCCATCGCCGGCTACGGGCACGCGCCCGAGCACATCTCGCTGTATTGCAAGGAACTGAACATCGTCATTTCCGGCGACATGGTGCTGCCGCGCATCTCCACCAACGTCAGCGTCACGGACATCGACCCCGAAAGCAATCCGCTGCAGCTCTACCTGGATTCGCTTGGCGGCTATGCCCACGTGCCGGCGGACGCGCTGGTGCTGCCCTCGCATGGCCGGCCCTTCGTCGGCATCCATACCCGCATCGCGCAGCAGCACGCCCACCACGCCGACCACCTGGCGCGCGTCAAGGAGGCCTGTACCGGCAAGGCCGCCTCGGCCTACGACATCGTGCCCGTGCTGTTCAAGCGCAAGCTGGACCTGCACCAGATGACCTTCGCGCTGGGCGAGGCCATCGCCCACCTGCACATGCTGTATTACCAGGGCGCGGTCGCCCGCGAGATCGGCGCCGACGACATCGTCCGCTACCGGGTCCCCGCCTGACCTTCCGCGCGGCCCCCGGCCGCGCGCATTCCACTGCTATGCTTGGCGCCCCGGCCGCCGCCGCGCGGGGCGGCTTCCCTGGGCCTGTCGACGCAGGAGTCCGAGATGAAGAACGTCTACAAGTATTTTTTCCGTGGCCTGATCACCATCCTGCCGCTGGCGTTGACGCTGTACCTGCTGTATGTGTGCGTGGCATGGATGGAAGCCCTCGCGCTGGCGGTGCTCCACCCCTTCGTCGGCAGCTTCTACTTTCCCGGCATGGGCCTGATCCTGGGCATGCTGGGCATCGTCGCGGTCGGGATGCTGGTGTCCAAGCACCGGGTGCGCCGCATGCTTTCCTACGTGGAATGGCCGTTCACCAGCATCCCGGTAGTCAAAAGCATCTATTCCTCGCTCAAGAGCTTCGCCGACTACTTCACCCCCAGCACCAGCCAGGGCGGGCAGCAGGTCGTCATCCTGCGCATGCCGGGCCAGGAGATCGAACTGGTGGGACTGGTCACCCGGCGCAGCACGGCCGGCCTGCCCGAGGGCTTCCTGCCGGGCGAACGGGTCGCCGTGTACCTGCCCATGGGATACATGATCGGCGGCTACACGGTATTCGTGCCGATCTCGTGGGTCACGCCCATCGAGATGTCGGTGGAAGAAGCGATGCGCTCGTCGCTCATCGCCTGGATGGCACGCGCACCGCAGGCGGCGCCCGCCCCCAGGCAGGAGTGACGAAACCGGGGCGGCGGATCCGCCGCCCTTGCCTCAAAGTGCCGTGCAAGCGGGTCGATCATGCATGGGGACGTCGCTGCCCCATCACCGGCTCCACGGCAGCGGCGCCGCGTTCATCCCCCAGTAGTAGCTCTTCTGGTTGGTGTATTCCAGGATGCCCAGCCGGCCCTTTTCCCGTCCCGTGCCGCTCATCTTCACGCCGCCGAACGGCGTGCTGACCGAGAACAGCTTGTAGGTGTTGATCCAGACGGTGCCCGTCTGCAGCGCGGCGCCGATGCGCCAGGCGGTCTTGTAATCGTTCGTCCAGATGCCCGAGGCCAGGCCGAACACGCTGTCGTTGCACTGGGCGATCAGGTCGGCCTCGTCGGTCCACGGCAGCAGCGCCAGCACCGGGCCGAAGATTTCCTCCTGGCACATGCGGGCCTGGTTGGGCAGGCCTTCGATCACGGTGGGCAGGTAGTAGCTGCCGCGGTCGTAGCCGGCGCCCGTGGGCCGCTGGCCGCCGGCCAGCACCTTGCCGCCCTCGTCCACGCCCAGTTGCACGTAGCGCTCCACCGACTCGCGGTGGGCCTGGCTGACCAGCGGTCCCATCTGGGTCCGCTCGCTGGCCGGATCGCCCACGCGCAGCGCCCGCACGCCCGCCAGCAGGCGTTCCTTGAAGGCTTCGTACACGCTGGCATGCACGAAGGCGCGCGAGCCCGCGATGCACGATTCGCCCGACGAACTGAAGATGCCGTACAGCACGCCGGCCACGGCGTGGTCCAGGTCGGCGTCGGCGCAGACGATGGTGGGCGACTTGCCGCCCAGCTCCAGCGACGTCGGCATCAGGCGCTCGGCCGCCAGCCGGGCGATGCCCAGGCCCACGGTGGTGCCGCCGGTGAAGGCGATGCGGCGGATCAGCGGATGGCGCACCAGCGCGTCGCCGACCACCGAACCCTTGCCGGGCACCACGCTCAGGATGCCGTCCGGCACGCTTGCCTGCTGCGCGATGCGGGCCAGTTCGATGGCCATGCGCGGCGTGATTTCGGCCGGCTTGAACACGACCGCGCAGCCGGCCGCCAGGGCGGGCGCCAGCTTCTGCGCCTCGCTGGCGATGGGCGAGTTCCACGGGGTGATGGCGCCCACCACGCCCAGCGGCTCGTGCACGCTCATGCTGACGTAGTCGCCGCGCGACGGGGTAATGGTGTCTTCCATCGTCTCGCAGGCCGCGGCGAAGAACTGGAAGGTGCCCGCCGCGCTGGCCACCAGCGCGCGCGTCTCGTTGATGGGCTTGCCGTTGTCCAGGCGCTGGAGCTGCGCCAGTTCCTCGGCCCGGGCGCGGATGCCGGCGGCGATGCGGGTCAGGATGGCGCCGCGCTCGTGCGGCTTCAGGCCCGCCCAATCGGGGCGCAGGCGCGCGGCCTCGGCGGCGCGCACGGCCTGGTCCACGTCGTCGGCGGTGGCCGCGTGCAGCGTGGCGACCTGGCTGCCGTCGGCGGGGTATTCGGTCACGTACCGGGGGCCCGAGGCATCGCGCCAGGAGCCGGCGATCAGGGTCTGGATATGTTCGGTCATGTCAGTCTTCCATGAAAGGCAAGCGTGGCGGCGGGCTAGAAGGCCTGGGTATAGATCGCGAGCGCGTCGTCGCGGGTCAGGTCGCGGGGGTTGTTCATCAGCAGGCGGTCCACGGTCATCGCCGCTTCGGCCAGGGCCGGCAGGTCGGACTCGCCCACGCCCACCTCGCGCAACCGCTGCGGGATGGGCGATGCCGCCACGTGGGCCTGCATGGCCGCGATGAAGGCAAGCGCCGCCTCGGCATCGGCCGCGTCGCGCAGGCCGGGGTCCAGCGCGCGCGCCAGTTCGGCATACGCGCCTTCGGCCACGGGCAGGTTGAAGCGCAGGATGGGGACCATGACCAGCGAGTTGGCCAGTCCGTGCGGCACGTGGAAGTGGCTGCCCAGCGGATGGGCCAGCGCATGGATGGCGGCCACCGGGGCGTTGGCGAAGGCCATGCCGGCCAGCAGCGAGCCAAGCAGCATGGCTTCCCGGTTGTCCAGGTCGCCGCCCTGCCGGACGGCGCCGTCCAGGTGGCCGTGCAGCAGTTGCAGCGCGCGCACGGCCAGCATGTCCGACATGGGATTCTTCTTGTGCCGGGTCGTGTAGGCCTCGATGGCGTGGACCATGGCGTCGATGCCGGTCATCGCGGTGGGCCCGGGCGGCAGCGCCGCCGTCAGCGCGGCATCCAGCACCGCCACGTCGGGGAACAGCAGGGAGCTGATCACGCCGCGCTTCTGGTGGTCGGGCGTGGACACCACCGACGTGGGCGTGACTTCGGACCCGGTGCCCGCGGTGGTCGGCACCTGGATCAGCGGCAGGCGCGGCCCGCGGGCGCGCTGCGGGCCATAGATGTCGGCCAGCGGCTGCGGGTTGGCGGCCAGCAGGGCCACCAGCTTGGCGGTGTCGAGCGAACTGCCGCCGCCCAGGCCGATCACGCAGTCGGCGCGGTCGTCGCGGGCGGCCTGCGCCGCCTCCAGCACCACGTGCTCGGGCGGGTCCGCCTGGACGCGGTCGTATACGGTCACGTGCACGCCGGCGGCGCGCAGAGCGGCGGCGGGCGCATCGATCAGCCCGGCCGCGACCAGTCCGGGATCGGTGACGAGGAACGCGCGGCGCTGGTCGCCGGCCTGGAGGATCCGGGCCAGCCGGAGGGCGGCCCCGCGCTCGCAGACGATGCGAGGCGTGGTTTCGAAATGGAAGCTGGGCATGGACATCGGCTCCGTCCGGGCCGCGCGGGGCGGCCGGGGTGAGCACGGCCCTCACCCCATGCGCGGTGATGCGGAAAGCAGGAAAAAAGGACGGCCGGCGCGCGGCGCGCCGGCCAGGACGCGGATCAGTACGCCGAGATCTTGGTCTTGGCGATCAGGTCGCCGAAGTTCTTGTACTCGGTGCGCAACGCGTTGCCGAGTTCCTCGGGCGTGGTGGCCACGCTCTCGAAGCCCATGGCCTGGATGCGCTCGACCGAGTCGGGCTTCTTCAGGCTCTTGTTGATCTCGGCGTTCAGGCGCTTGATCACGTCGGCCGGCGTGCCGGCCGGGGCGAACACGCCGTGCCAGCCGCTGACCTTCTCCAGCTCGGGCAGGCCGGCTTCGCGGAAGGTCGGCACGTCGGGCAGGGCCGAGGCGCGCTTGGGTCCGATCACCGCCAGGGCCTTGAGCTTGCCCGACTTGACGTGGACGGCGCTGCCCGAATCGAAGGTGAAGTCCACCTGGCCCGCCAGCAGGTCCTGGATGGAAGGCGCCAGGCCCTTGTAGGGCACGTGGGTCGCGTCGGTGTGGGTTTCCAGGTTCAGCAGCGCGCCGGCCACGTGCGGGAACGAGCCGTTGCCGGTGGATGAATAGTTCAGCTTGCCGGGGTTGGCCTTCATCTTCTCGACCAGGCCCTTGACGTCCGAGACGCCCACCTTGGGATTGACCAGCAGCGCCATGTTCAGGCCCGCCGTCATCGCCACCGGGGCGAAATCCTTGATCGGGTCGAACGGCACGTTCTGCATCACGTACGGGCCCAGCGCCAGCGTGCTCGAGGCCAGCATCAGCAAGGTGTAGCCGTCCGCGGGCGCGCGGCGCACGTAGTCGGCGGCGATGTTGCCATTCGCGCCCGGCCGGTTCTCGACCACGAACTGCTTGCCCATCGATTCGCCCAGGTCCTTGGCGACCATGCGCGCGATCGCGTCGATGGTGCCGCCGGCCGGCACGGACACCACGATGGTCACGGGCTTGGACGGGAAGGTATCGGCCATCGCGGCCACGGGAACCAGGGCCGACACGGCCACGAGGGAAAACAGCTTGCGCATCATCACATCGATCTCGTAAAGGGTGGGACAGCGGCGGCCGGACCGCCCGGTGCGGCGTCTGCGGCTCGTCCATGCGAAAAATTGTAGGCAGCCAGGCTGTGTGACAATGGCATTTCTGGTTAACCAGAGGTTAACGATTCGCCACACGCCCGTTGCCGGGTCCATGCCAGGTTCCGCCATGTCACGCCTGCTGAACAGCCGCCATTTCCAGATCTTCGCCACGCTCATGCGCAGCCGCGGCATGAGCGAAGCCGCCCTGCGGCTGGGTATTTCCAAGGCGGCGGTCAGCAAGACCCTGCGGCTGATGGAGCGGGAAACCGGCGTCGCGCTATTCACGCTGGCGCACGGGCGGCTCGAGCCCACGGCCGCGGCG
The DNA here is from genome assembly GCF_029845405.1 of Pigmentiphaga sp. GD03639. NCBI lineage: Bacteria > Pseudomonadati > Pseudomonadota > Betaproteobacteria > Burkholderiales > Alcaligenaceae > Pigmentiphaga > Pigmentiphaga sp. GD03639. Next base: position 57,700 of record NZ_JAOCLR010000017.1, on the reverse strand, counting down.
CGCCGCCTGCTGCCGCGCGCCGAACAGGCGGCCAAGCACCTGGAATGGGCGCTGGACGAGGCCTACGCGCTGGACCAGGGGTCGGTGCGCACCGTCGTCGTCGCGGCCCACGCGCCGCCGCTGATCGCCATCCTGCCCAGCGCCATCCAGCGCTTCAAGGAAAGCCATCCCGACGTCAACGTGCACCTGCGCGTGGAAGGCCCGCCCAAGGTGCTGGAGTCGGTGGCCCACCACGAGGTGGACCTGGGCGTGACCAACCCGCCGGCGCCCAACACGGCCAGCAGCGTCGACCTGTGCCAGCGCCACACCATATCGGAGGACCTGCTGGTGGCGGCGCTGCATCGGCGCCATCCGCTGGTGGCCAAGTCCGTGGTGCGCCCGGAAGACCTGGTCGGCGCCACCGTCATCGCCCTGCCCGAGGAGTCGCCCACTTCCATCCTGGTGCGCGCCACCTTGCAGGAAGCGGGCGTCAGCATACCCAAGACCATCTTCGCCAGCACGTCCATGGGCGTGTGCGCGCTGGTGCAGCAGGACGTGGGCATCGGCCTGATCAATCCCATGCTGCTGTCCACCGGCATCTTTCCCGACGTCGTGACCCGGCCGTTCCGGCCTCGCATCGAGCTGTGGACCGAAATCTACTATTCGTCCATCCGGCCGCTCAGCCCCGAGGCCCGGGCGCTGGCCACCTATATCGAGGAAGCGGCCTCGGCGCTGCGCGGGCACGCGCCGCTGGGCAAGCCCGCGCCGGGCTGAAAGGCCGCCCTCAACCGCAGCGTATCGCCGTCACGACCTCGCGGCGGTTGACCTCGACGTTCACCCGGAACGGATTGAATTCCATGGTGATGGCCTGCCCGGGGCGCAGCACGCGCGCGCTGCCGGCGCCCGAGGCCTTGCGGGCTTCCTCGACCAGCACCGAGCTGAGCTGCTGGCCGACCAGGGTCTGGGCCGCGTCGGCCTGGCATTGTCCCTGCGGCGCTTGCGCCGCGGGCTGGGTATCGGCGACGGGCACGGGGGCGGCGCAGCCGGCGGCGAAGGCCAGCGTGGCAAGGGCTAAGGCGCTCCGGATCATGGGTTCTCCTTGTGGGCGTTCATCGATAGAACAGCGTGGGCGGCATCCCGCAATGCCGGCGGAACATCGCTGCGAAGGCGCTCTGGCTCTGGTAGCCGTGGTCGAGCGCGACGTCGACCACTTTATCACCCCGGGCCAGGCGCTCCAGCGCGGCCAGCAGGCGCACCTGCTGGCGCCAGTAGCCGAAGCGCATGCCCGTCTGCTGCTGGAACAGCCGGTGCAGCGTGCGGGCCGACATGCCCGCGCCGCCGGCCCAGGCATCGACCGTGCGGCCGTCGTCCGGCGCCGCGATCAGCCGCTCGCACACCGCGCGCAGGCGCGGGTCCGACGGCAGCGGCAGATGCAGCGGCAGCACCGGCAGCGCCCGCAGCTCGTGCAACAGCAACTGCCTCAGGCAACCGGCGCGCGACGCCGGCCCCCCGCCCGGCGGCAGGTCGATGGCGGCCAGGATCAGCTCGCGCAGCAGCGGCGGAATGGCCAGCACGCAACTGCCCTGCGGCAACTGCGCGCCGGCGTCGGCCGCGACGAACACGGTCCGCATCTTCACGTCGCCGCTCATGCGCACCTGGTGCGCGATCCCGGCTTCCAGCCACACGCCGCGCGTGGGCGGCACGACCCAGCGGCCGCCCTGGGCGTCGATGCACATCACGCCTTCGATGGCGTAGAGCAGTTGGCTGTAGGCATGGCTGTGCGGAGCGATCATGTGGCCGTGCGGATAATCCGCGGCGATGGCGGTGACGGGCACCCCGGCCCGGGCCGTATCCCGCAAATGCGCATCGACATCCATGACATGTCACTTTTAAGATAACTTTCTTCATATTAGCGTGAGACAGCCGACCAGCAAGCGCGGAGCATAGGGGTCCACTCTTTCCGGAGCCCTTTCGATGTCCCCCGCCGCGTATCTCTTCCCCTTCCTGGCCATCGTCTTCTGGGCCGGCAACGTGATCGTGTCCAAGATGGCGGCCTCGGCCATCTCGCCCACCGCCATCACGTTCTACCGGCTGGTGCTGGCCATCGCGCTGCTGAGTCCCTTCCTCGCGCGCCCCATCTGGCGCAACCGCGACGCGATCCGGCGCCACTGGTGGCAACTGGCCATAGGCGGCCTGTTGTCCATGGCCCTGTTCCAGGCCCTGTCCTACCGCGCCGCCGAAAGCACCACGGCCACCAACATGGCCATCGTCACCGCGCTGATCCCGCTGCTGACGGCGATCCTGAGCGCCGCCCTGCTGGGCGAGCCCGTCACCGTGGGCATGGCGGCCGGCGGCCTGCTGTCGTTCGGTGGCATCCTGTACCTGGTCGGCCACGGCGACATCGGCGCGGTACTGGCCCAGGGCGCCCACCTGGGCGACGTGCTGATGCTGTTCGCCGCGCTGGCCTATTCCCTGTACGGCGTGCTGCTCAAGCGCTGGCGCATGGCCATTCCCGCCTGGCAATCGACCTACATGCAGGCGGCCTTCGCGCTGGTGTTCATGTTCCCGCTGTTCCTGGCCCTGCCCGCCGGCACCGCCACGCTGGACGCCAGGACCGTGCCGCTGATCGCCTACGCCGGCATCTTCTCGTCCATCATCCTGACCTTCTTCTGGATACAGGGCGTCAAGCTGCTGGGCCCCAACCGCTGCGCGATCTTCATCAACCTGCTCCCGGTGCTGACCGCGGGCCTGGCCATCGCCCTGCTGGACGAACCCATGCGCGCCTACCACGTGATCGGCGGCGGCATCAGCCTGGCCGGCGTGCTGATCGCGCAGACCGTGCAGCGCCCGCTGTTCGCGGCGCGGGCATCGCTGGCGCGGTAACGCCCCCGCGCTGTCGGGTCAGGTCTCGCCGTCCGGCGCCCGCACCAGCCGCAGCAACGTGATTTCCGACGGCACGCCGAAGCGCATGGGAGGCCCCCAGTAGCCCGTGCCGCGGTTCACGTACACCCACATGCCGTCCTGGCGATGCAGTCCCGTCACGAACGGCTGTTGCAGCGGCACGAAGAAATTCCAGGGCAGGAACTGCCCGCCGTGCGTATGGCCCGACAACTGGAGATCGAAGCCCGCCTGGGCGGCCAGGGCGGCGCTGCGCGGCTGGTGAGCCAGCACCACGCGGGCGCCGGCACCGGCCGGCGCGCCGTCCATCGCGCGTTGCGGATCGCTGCGATGCGCCGGGTCGAACTGGTGGGCGCTGTAGTCGGTAATGCCGGCCACCACCAGTTCCTGGCCCGCGTGCCGCAGCACCGCGTGTTCGTTCAGCAGCACCCGCATGCCCATCCCGCGCAGGGCGTCGATCCACGCGTGCGCGCCCGAGTAGTACTCGTGGTTGCCGGTCACGAAGAAGGTTCCGTGGCGCGAGGCCAGTTCCGCCAGGGGCCGCGCGTGGGGCGCGAGGTCGGCCACACTGCCGTCGACCAGGTCGCCGGTGATTGCCACCATGTCCGGCCGCAGCCGGTTGACCGCGTCGACGATGCGCCGCACGTAGGGCGCGCGAATGGTGGGGCCGACGTGGATGTCGCTGATCTGCGCAATGGTGAATCCTTCCAGCTCGGCGGGCAGCGCCCGCAGCGGGATGTCGATCCGGACCACGCGCGCCACGCGGCGGGCGCCGACGAAGCCAGCCACCGACATCAGCAGCGAAGCCGCCACCACGAACAGGGCCGACGGTACCGCCAGCGCGGCGTGTCCGTCACCGGTCCCGAACCACGCCATGGCGGAAGCGCCAGCCAGCACGAGATCTCGCAGCAGCGTCAGCACGAACAGCGACGAGAACAGGCCCATGCACAGCAGCCCCAGCCAGATCGCGCCCAGCAGCAGGGGCCCGGCCGAGCGCCGCCGCGCGAGCATGCTGGTTGGGATCAGGATGGCGGACGCCGCCAGCACGGCCGCCAGCGCCGGAGCCAGGCCCGGCACCACGCCCAGGTCGGGCACGAGGCGCAGCCCGACATAGGCATGCACCAGGCCGATCAGGCCAAAGAAGTAGAACCTGTGCAGGGCGCGCCGCTGGCTCACTGGTGGCTCTCCTGTCGCTGCGCGACATCCTTGCTAGGACGAGGCGGCACGCCCGCGTGTCACGCCGCCGTTCCGCGCCGCGCCGGCGAGGCGAAACGGTACACGGCCAGCGTGCTGCGCCAGCCCGGCAGCCACGAGATTTCGCGGGCGTCGGCGAAGGTCGCGCGGGCCAGGATGCGCAGTCCGAGCTTGGCGGCCAGCGCCTCGAAGTCCTTCAGCGTGCACAGGTGGATGTTGGGCGTGTTGTACCACTGGTAGGGCATCTGCCCGGTCACGGGCATGTGTCCGCGCAGGATGGACAGGCCGTGGGTCCAGTGGCCGAAATTGGGGAAGGAGACGATGCCCTCGCTTCCCACGCGCGCCATCTCGAGCAGGATGCGCTCGGTGTTGTGCACGGCTTGCAGCGTCTGCGACAGCACCACCGTATCGAAGCGGCCGTCCTCGAACAGCGCCAGTCCGTCCTCCAGGTTCTGCTGGATGACGTTGACGCCCTTGCGCGCGCATTCGATCACGTGCTGGTCGCTGATCTCGACGCCGACGATGCTGGCCTGTTGCGCATCGCGCAGGTGGACCAGCAGCGTGCCGTCGCCGCAGCCCAGGTCCAGCACGCGCGAGCCATCGGCGATCCAGCCGGCGATGCGGGCCAGGTCGGGACGCAGGGGGGCGGCGTTGCGGTTCATCGCGCGCCTCCCGCCGCACCCAGGCCCAGCTGGCGGGCCACGCGGTCGAAATATCCCCGCACCACCGCGTGGTAGCGGACATCGTCCAGCAGGAAGGCATCGTGGCCGTGCGGCGCCTCGATCTCGGCGTAGGTGACCGGACGGCCGTTGCGCAGCAGCGCCTGCACGATCTCGCGCGAACACGAGGGGGGGAAACGCCAGTCCGTCGTGAACGACGTCAGCAGGAACTCCGCCTGCGCCGGCGCGAGCGACCGCGCCAGGTCGCCGCCGGCCTGCTTGGCCGGATCGAAATAATCCAGCGCCCGCGTGATCAGCAGATAGGTATTGGCATCGAAGTACTTCGAGAACTTCTCGCCCTGGTAGCGCAGGTAGGACTCCACCTCGAATTCCACGTCGTAGCCATAGCGGAACGCGCCGTCGGCCCCGGGCGAACGCTGCGCCCGCCCGAATTTCTCGGCCATGTCGTCGCCCGACAGATAGGTGATGTGGCCGATCATGCGCGCCACCGACAGGCCGTTGCGCGGCACCGTGCCATGGGCATAGAAGTCGCCGCCGTGGAACTCGGGGTCGGTGATGATGGCGCGCCGCGCCACTTCGTTGAACGCGATGTTCTGCGCCGACAGCCGCGGCGTGCTGGCGATGACCACGCAATGCGCCACGCGCTCGGGATAGGTGATGGCCCAGCTGAGCGCCTGCATGCCGCCCAGCGACCCGCCCATGACCGCGGCGAAGCGGGCGATGCCCAGCCTGTCGGCCACGCGCGCCTGCGCATGGACCCAGTCTTCGACCGTGACCACGGGGAACGAGGCGCCGTACGGGCGGCCGGTGCGGGGATCGATGCTGGCGGGCCCGGTGGATCCGAAGCAGGACCCCAGGTTGTTGATCCCGATCACGAAGAAGCGATCGGTGTCCAGCGGCTTGCCCGGCCCCACCATGTTGTCCCACCAGCCGACGTCGGACGGATCGTCCGCCGAGACGCCGGCCACGTGGTGCGAGGCGTTCAGCGCATGACAGACCAGCACCGCGTTGGAGCGGTCGGCGTTCAGGCGGCCGTAGGTCTCGATCATCAGCGAATACGGGCCGAAGGCCGTGCCGCTGGCCAGTTGCAGCGGCTCGTCGAACGTCATGGCCTGCGCCTGGACGACGCCGACGGAATCGGGACCGATGGGAGGAGATGCGGGAGTGTCGAGAAAGGCGGTCAACGCCTCTTCGAGATGCGAATCGGAAGACACGATGGACGGAGCTCTTTAGCTGGATTTATCAGGCGCCCGCAAGCGGACCAGGCAAATCGGCGCCAATGAAAAGTACGGGAATTGTAGCACCGGGCCATGGACGGGCGCCCCCCCGCGGGAACACCCGTCGCTTGCCCGGCGCCGCGCGCCAGGGCGTCACCCCGCCCTGGTCGACCCTTGCGCGGTCTTCAATAGCCCGGCCCACAGCCGCTGCTCGGCCTGCGCGGTGCGCGTCAGGTCGGCGGGCGGCCCGGGACGAGCCGTCAGGCCCACGGCCGCCAGTTCCCCTTTGACGTCGTCGCGGGCAAGCAGGGATTGCAGCAAGGCGTTGTAGCGCTGCACGATCGGCGCCGCCATGCCCTTGGGCCCCCACAGCGCGTACCAGGGATCGACGTCGTAGCCGGCCACGCCCTGCTCGTCCAGCGTGGGCAGGTCCATATAGGGCTGCTGCCGCTGCCGGCGCGTGCCGCCCAACACCTTGATGCGCCCGCTCGCGGCATGGTTCATCGCCACCTGTACCGGCAGGAACATCACCTCCACCTGCCCCGACAGCACGTCGGTGGTCGCGCCCGCCGAACCCTTGTAGGGAATGTGCTGGAGCTGGATGCCCGTCTTCGCCATCAGCAGTTCCATGCACAGGTGATGGTGGGTACCCAGTCCGGGCGACGCGTAGCGCAGCGCGCCCGGACGAGCCTTGGCGTAGGCCACCAGTTGCGCCACGTCGGCGACCGGCAGCGCCTGGTTCACCACCAGCGCGAAATTGCCGGAACCCACCAGCCCGACGGGCGTGAAATCCGCCAGGACATCGAACGGCAGCTTGTCGTAGAAATAAGGCAGTGTCAGGGTGGTCGACACATTGCTCATCAAGGTATGGCCATCCGGCGGCGCCTTGGCCACCGCCTCCATGCCTATCATGCCCGAGGCGCCCACCCGGTTCTCGACCACGAAGGCGACACCAAGCTCGCGGCTCATGCGCGGAGCCAGGATGCGCGCCACCGAGTCGGGCGTGGTACCCGGCGTCTGCGGCACCAGGATACGCACCAGCCTGTCGTCAAGCTGGCCTGGCTGGCCCGCGCCCGCGCGGCCCAGCCACGCGGCACCGGCCACGGCCAGCACCCGGCCGAGCGCCGCGCGCCTGCCGGCGCGAACCGGCAGGTCGCCGGCCGCGTCGCATGGGGATTCGATGTTCGTGTCTTTCATGTCTCCTCCTTATGTCCGGGCCTGCGCCCGGTTCGATGCGTGGGTTTGCATTTATCATCTACCGCTGCGGCGAAGCGCTTTCCTGCGCGCCGCCCTCCCGTAACGATTGCCCCGATCCGCCATGCCCGCCGACCCGCCCGCCACCAGCCTGGAAAAAATGCTGTCCATCCTCGACCTGATCGAGGACAGCGACGCCGGACAGAGCTACGACGATCTCTCCGACAAACTGGGGCTCGCGCGCTCGACGCTGTACCGCTACCTCAAGGTGCTGACGGAAGCCGGCCTGCTGACCTCCTTGCCGGACGTGGGCTACACGCTGGGGCCAAGGATTTCCGAACTCGACTACAAGATGCGGATGCGCGACCCGCTGATCATCGCCAGCCGCCCGATCATGATCGAGCTGGTCAAGGCCGTGCCGGGCATCGCCCTGCTATGCCGCAGGTACCGGGACAAGGTCCTGTGCGTGCACCAGGAGTCGAATACCGACGCCTTCAACAGCAGCTACGAACGCGGCTACGCCCGGCCCCTGCTGCGCGGATCGGCCTCCCGCATCATCCTTGCCTACACCCCGGCGCGAACCGTCGGCCGGCTTTATGAAGCCGATCCGGCCGCGTTCGCCCAGGCCGGCCTGGGCGACTCGCTCGAAGCCGTCAAGGCCACCCTGGCCGCCATCCGCCAACGCGGCTGGGACTCCACCAGCGGACAGGTCACCCATGGCGTCACCGGCGTTGCCGCGCCCATCCTGGATAGCCGCGGCAGCGTCGTGGGCAGCCTGAGCGTCACCATAGGCAAGGCCCGCCTGGACGAACGGGAAACCGCCGCCGCGGCCGACCGCATCGCTTTCTGCGCCGGCATCGTCAGCAAGACCATCGCCAGCGATACGCCGCGCGCCCGCGACCAGGCCCTGCGCACCGCACACGCGCGGACGCCGCCCGACCCGATGCGCGAGGACGACTGACACCGCCGGCTCACCAGGCCGCGGGTTCGATCGCCCCCAGGTTGGGCAGGTTGGTGGGCTTGGGCCCGTTCCAGATGTCCGTGGTGCGATAGCTCTTGTCCAGCTGGCGCGGCTGCCGCGGCCCCGTTTCCGGAAACTCCTCCATTCCCAGCGTGAACTCGACGGTGAAGCCGTCCGGATCCGCGAAATACTGGAAGACGCTGCCCGAGGCCTTGTGCCGGCCAGGCGAAGGCGCCACGATGGCGCCTTCATCCAGCAAGCGGTTGCGCCCCGCCATCAGGTCGTCGAGACTGTCCACCGAATACGCCGAATGGAAGAACGCCGGCGCCTTGCCCTGCTGGATGGCGAACGAGTGGTGGAAAGGATTCGGGAAGCAACGCATGAACGCGAAGTACGGGTCGCCGTCGTCTTCATGACGGAAATCCGATACCCGGAAGTTCATCACTTCGGTATAGAAACGCAGGCTCTGCGCAAAATCGGGCACGCGAATCACCGCGTGGCTCAGGCGCAGCAGCTTCATGGGGTGCGGCGTGAAGGCCTCGGTCCGCTGGCGCATGCCTGCCAGCAGGTCCAGGGTGATGCCATTGGGATCCACCAGCCGGATGCCTTCTTCCACGCGCAGGTCGGCGCACTCGCCGGCGCCCAGGCGCCGATGCCGCACGCCGGCCCGTTCCAGCACCTCGCGCGCCACCGGCACTTGCGCCACCGACTCCAGCTCGAAGGCGATGCGCTTGAGGCTGGGCTGCGCCGCCGCATGCAGCGACAGGTTGTAGTGGTCGGCATCGCAGGACAGGAATGCGGTATCGGCGGTACGCTCGACCAGGTCCAGGCCGACCATGTCACGGTAAAAGGCCGCCGAACGGTCCAGGTCCGACACGTTCAATGCCAGATGGCTCAGTTTCTTGAATCTCAGCACGATTCACCTCGTCACGTTCACGGTTCCAGGCGCAGGAACGCACGGTCCACGTCCACCTCGCGCACCATGCCTTGCGCCACGGCGGCTTCGCAGAAGACGCGCAGCGCCGGCTCGCTGTGCTTCCAGCCGTACTCGTTCCAGTGCTCGCCCAGCGCGGCGCGGGTACGGTCCTGCTCCAGGTCGCCCAGCGGCAGGAACTGCGCCGCCTCGTGCGCCACTTCCTGCGCGGCGTGATGCAGTGCCCGCGTGTACAACTCGACCAGCGCCCCGGCCAGCCCGGGCCGCTCGCGCAGCAGCGCGGCGCGCACCGCGATCACGTGCGTCACCGGCACCACCCCGGTCTGCCGCGCCAGCGCCAGGGCTTCCCCCGCCGGATCGGGCGACAAGTAGCGCAATCCCGTCATGTCCAGCGGCCGGCGCGCGAAGATGAAGCAATCGGCGTCGCCCGAACGCAGCACGTCGGCCGGCCCGCGGCCCTTGAGCGACCAGTCGATTTGCACGCCCTCGGGATAGGACATGCCTGCCAGGCGGTCATCGGCCAGCGGACACCACACCACCCCGGCCGTATCCACGCCGTGCATGCCCAGGTACCAGCGGTGCCACAGGGCGGCGGTCAGCCAGTACTGCGGCACCGCGACGCGCCTGCCGGCCAGCGACTTGTGGCCGGACAGCTCCGAGCCCTCGCGGCAGAAGGCGTACTGCGACACCAGCTTGCGCGCGAAGACGGGCAGCCCCACCAGCGAGTCGTCCCGCTCGCGGGCCTTGACGAAGGTCGCCAACGACATCTCCGCCACGTCCAGTTCGCCGCGCAGCGCCTTCATCGTGCATTCGTCTATGGTGCGCGTCGCGCTGACGCGGTAAGCCAGGCCCGGCACGTCGATCAGCCCGGACAGCAGCGGCTGGGTATGAAAGGACGGCGTGGCGCCGATATGGACCGCTGCCGGTTGTGCCATGTTCGTCATGGGTATGTCTTCCTCCTGTTGATCGCTTTACGCGCGCGCCGCTTCGGCCCGCCCGCGCCAGTATTCCCAGGCGCGGGCGAATCCCTCGCCCGGCAGCCCGTCGCGCAGCCGCGCGCATATCTTGTCGACCTCGCCTTCGGTCAGGAAGGTGATCGGCCCCAGGTGGCTTGCCTGCAACTGCAGATTGGCGTTCACCTCCAGGTAGACGGCGGTATAGACCGCTTCCTTGATCGAGCCGCCCACCACCGTGCAGCCATGCCCGCGCATCAGTGCGCTACGGTTCCGCGCCAGCACGGTGGCCAGGTCCCGGCCCATCTCCATGTCGCTGACCAGCAGCGTGGTGTCGCCGAACCTGTCCTGGGCATCCCAGGTCGGAATGTCGAAACCGATGGTCGCGCAGCTATGCACCACGGGACGCAGGGGCGCGCCGGTCACGGCGAAGGGCACCACGCTGCGGCTGTGGTTGTGCACCACCGACTGCACGTCGGGACGAGCTTCGTAGATCGCGCCGTGTATGAAGCGCTCGAGGTAGGGCTTGCGGCCGCGCGCATCGACGGGCTCGCCCCGGAGGGTGAACTCCATGATGTCGGCCAGCTCGACCCGCTCGGGCGGACGCGCGCGCGACAAGAAGTAGCGGTCCGGATCGTCGGGGTGGCGCACGCTGATGTGCCCGAACGCATCGACCACGCCTTCCGACGCGAGTATGTGGTTGGCCGTGACCAGCTCTTCCAGCAGTGCTTGCGGCATCGCCATTCGGACTTCCTTGCTAGAGAATGAAACTGACGGATCCCAGCGAGCCGAGCTCGTGGGCATCGATCACGATGCGCCGCTGCCTGATCTTCAGGCCGTCGGCGGTGATGCGCAGCTGATAGGTCAGCCCGCCGACGTACTCGCGTATGCGTTCGTGCCGGCGGTAGCGGTGGCAGATGAAGTTGGCGGCCACGGTGGCCAGGTCGCCCTCCTGCCCCAGCACGCGCACGTTGCTGATGCTGCGGCGCAGGCGCGACCTGGGCGCCTCGGCATGGCAGTTCGGATCCAGCACGCGTATGACGCGCTGGCGGATGCGCTCGGCATCGTCCGCGATGATGAACAGCGTATTGCGCGGATCGCCGTCCGGCTTGTCGTTGGGCGGAATGAGATAGGTGGCGTCCGGGGTCAACAGTTCCAGCCATTCCTTGAGCCGCCACTCGTCAAGCAACGCCGCCTCGAAGTACAGGAAATCCTCGGCCTCGGCCCGGGTCAGGCGGCCGGTTGCGCTCTGTTGCATCACGCGTTCTCCTGCATCATGCGGTTCCAATGGCGCCAGAAAGTGCGCAGGTGGTGTTCATCGCTGTTGAGCTGCTCCGACTCGGGCTTGCCCATGCCTCGCGACATCTCCGACCATTCATCGCTGCGCCAGTTGGCCATGCCCTGCTGCACCAGCTCCAACGCCTCCACGTCATCGGGCGTGGCGAATCCGCCCGGACCGTAGAACGTCAGGAAAGCGTCCAGGCGGCGGGCCCGGGCCGACTCGTCCTCTTCGACCGGCCCCAGCGCCCAGGCCGTCACCTCCATGCGCTCCGGGCCGTCGGGGAAGAAGGTGCGGATGGTGACCGACGAACCGTCGTTGATGACCAGGTTGGGGAAGATGACCAGGTTGCGATTGGTGTTGGCCACGCGCTCGGCGCGCTCCGGGCCCAGCCGCTCCACCAGTTCCTGGCGGATGGCGTCGATCTCGTCGCGTGCCGCCTCGCCGTACAGCGGTATCCAGTGCGCCACCGGACGGCCGCGGAAATTGACGTTGTCGGTGGTGAAGTGGCCATTGCCCAGGCTGATGGCATAACCCTTGGTCGGCAAGACCTGGCCGGCTTCGCGCGGGGGCCGCTCGATGGTCACGCCCGAATTCGCCATGAAATTCAGCCAGGTCGAGTGCGTGGTCGGCAGGTGGTAGTCGTCCACGCTGTTCTCGACCATCAGCTTCCAGTTGGCCGCCACCGCGTATTCCTGCGTGCCGGAGATCACCTGCATGGTGCCCGACGGCGACTGGTCCACCACCAGGTCGATGTACTCGGTGGCCCGGCCCAGGTAGGCCTGCAGGGCAGGCGCGTCGGGATCCAGGCACATGAACCAGAAATCGCGGTATTGCTCGAAGCGCGGCGGCCGTTTCAGGCCATATTCGTTGCGGTCGAACGAGCCTGTGTAGGCGTCCTCGCCGGGAATGCGCGCCAGGCTGCCATCCAGGCCGTAGCTCCAGCCGTGGTAGACGCAGAAAAACCGCCGGGCGTTGCCCTCGCGCTTGGTGGCCACCACCGCCCCGCGATGCCGGCAGGTATTGAAGAAGCAGCCGATGGCGCCTTCCGCGTCGCGGGCAAAGATGACCGGCCTGCCCGCGACCTTGCGCGCCACGAAGTCGCCCGGCTTGGCGAGTTCGGACCCATGGCCGACATAGATCCAGCACTTGGCGAAGACCTTGTCCATTTCCTCGGCCAGCACGGCCGGCGACACATGCACGGCCCGGTGCAGCAAGAAGCGCTGGTTCACGGGATCGTCAATGATGTAGCTCATTTTTATTCCAACCATTAGGGACGATAGTTAACTCATCGTTAAATCTATCATCCCATATGTTGGGAATAAAAATCCAGCATCTTGTGGATTTCCCCTAGGAAAAATCCGTTTACCGAGCGTTATTTATGAGAAATCATTAGGATTAGAATCCCGTTATTTGGGCTTATCTGAATAACAAATATCCCACATTAAGGGACTTTTAATCCACGAGGAGACAGTGATGCCTGCAATCGCCCCCCTGCTGCCGAAGCGGCAAGCTCTCGCCTGGCTGGCCGCCGCATGCACGGCCGTGGCCGGTTCCGGACCGGCCTCGGCCGGCGAAACGGATGGCGCCTATCCCGAGCGCACCGTCACCCTGGTCGTACCCTTCACGCCCGGTACCAGCGCCGACATCATCGCCCGCGTCATCGGCCCCAGGCTGGCCGAACGCTGGAAGGTCGCGGTAGTCACCGAAAACCGCCCGGGCGCGGGCGGCAATATCGGAGCGGAGCTGGTGGCGCGCGCCGCACCCGATGGCTACACCTTGCTCATGACGGCTACCGCCTTCGGCACCACGCCGGTCATCAACAGGCACACGCCGTTCGACCCCATCAAGTCTTTCCGCCCGATCGGCCTGGCCGCGACCAGCGCCATGGCCCTGGTCGCCCCGGGCAAGCTGCCGGCGCAGTCGGTGCAAGACCTGATCCAGCTCGCGCGCGCCCAGCCCGGCAAACTCAACTACGCCTCCCCCGGCACCGGCACCGCGCAGCACCTGGCCATGGAACTCCTCAAGCAGAGCGCCCAGCTGGACATGGTCCACATCCCTTACAAGGGCACGGCAGGCGCCCTCACGGACATCATGGGCGGGCACGCCCAGGCCATGGTGACGAGCCTGGGCGCGGCCACGCCTTTCCTGCAGAGCGGGCAATTGAAGGCGCTGGCCGTGATGAGCAAGAACCGGGTGCCGGAACTGCCCGGTACCTCCACGGTGGTGGAACAGGGACACCCGGAATTGGTGGTGGACACCTGGTATGGACTACTGGCGCCCGCCAATACGCCAGATGCGATCATCGGCAAGTGGAACAAGGACCTGAACGCGCTGCTGCGCGATCCGGACGTCATTGCAAGCCTCAAGAACCAGGGTCTGGTGGCAACGGGCGGCACCCCGCAGGAACTGGGAGCGCTGATCCAGAGCGAACTCGCGCGCTGGGCCAAGGTCGTGGCCGCGGCAAAGATCGCCGCGGACTGAAGGCGCCCGGCGGGAACGCTCCGGCCTTACAACAGGCCCTGCAGGATGGCCTGGGCCACGGCCGCCTGCTTGTTGTTGACCTGGAGCTTGGCAAAGGCATTGCCCAGATGGAAGTTCACGGTCCGTTCGCTCACGCCCAGGATCTGGGCGGTCTCGCCACCGGTCTTGCCCATCGAGGCCCAATGCAGGCACTCCTGCTCGCGCGCGGAAAGCCGGATGGGAAGCGCGGGCTGATCCTGGTCCGGCAAGCGCAGATACGCATCCACCAGCAACGAAGCGGCGTGATGACACAGGTCGGCCAATTGCGCATGAGTCTCGAGCCGGCTCGCCGCCTCGGGGGAATCGAACAGCAGTGCCAGGCAGGCTACGGTATCGCCGGGATGCAGGCCCTCGGCCACCAGGAACAGCGCGCCGTGCGCACCCAGGCGCCGCAACTCGTCGTGGGCGGATGAAGTTTCGCCGTCGTCCAGCGCGCGCCAGACCATGCGCACCTGACCGGATCGCCAGCCGGACGGCGCGACCAGCGGCGGAAGCTCCGGCCGAAAGCCTTCCCACCAACCCGGCGCATCCTCATACCGCAGCCGCAACACATTGCCGTCGCTGGTGCACTGGACGATGCACAGCGCGTAATGAGCGGCGCCAAGTTCCCAGGAAAACTCGCGGACGACCTTGCCGATGGCGGCGGGACAGGAGGCTTCAATCAACGGGCGCAGTGCCCGCAACGCGCGGGTACTGGGTCTCATGCTCTTCGATGCTGCGTGCTGCGTGCTGCGCAATGCCAAAGATGAAGGGACGGGCTTCGTCATTTCACCAGAATGTCATTTTTGTAACATTCTATGACGAACTCACTGGTTTGTGAATAACTTTCTGAATGCGAAAGTGTCCGGAGAGGCGCGCCCTTATTGGTTCAGCAAAGACAGGTCCATTTCCGACGCGCGATTCAGGACCGCGGCGACCTTGGTCCGCAGCGCATTCGAATGGGCATGCAGGATCTCGCGCTTGACGTCCAGCAACTGCTGCGGATGCATCGAGAACTGCGTCAGGCCCAGGCCCAGCAACAGCCGCGTCAACTCGGTATCGCCCGCCATTTCGCCGCACACCGATACCGACTTGCCGGCGCGCGACCCCGCGTTGATGGTGTTGGCCACCAGGCGCAGCACCGCGGGATGCAGCGAGTCGTACAGCCCGGCCACGTCGGGATCCGCCCGGTCGATGGCCAGCGTGTACTGGATCAGGTCATTGGTGCCGATGGACAGGAAGTCGAAGGCCTCGACGAAAGGCTCGATGGCGATCGCCACCGCCGGGATCTCGACCATCGCGCCCACCTGGATGTTCTGGCCATAGGCCTGGCCGCGGACGTCGAGCTCCTGCCTGGCCGCCGCGATGGCGGCATAGGAAGCGCGCGCCTCGCGCAGGTGGGCCACCATGGGGATCAGTATCCGCACCGGGCCATGGGCCGAGGCGCGAAGAATGGCGCGCAGCTGCGTGGCGAACAGTTCGGGATGGGCCAGGCAGTAGCGGATCGCGCGCAGGCCCAGCGCCGGGTTGGTGGCCACGGTGGCCTCGCCGTCCAGCGTCTTGTCGGCGCCGATGTCCAGGGTGCGGATGGTGACGGGGCGTCCCGCCATCGTGCGCACCACCGAGGCATAGGCCTCGTACTGCTCGTCCTCGCCGGGCAGGCCGTCGCGCCCCATGAACAGGAATTCGCTGCGGAACAGGCCGATGCCCTCGGCCCCCGCGTCCAACGCCGCCTGCGCCTCTTCGGGCAGTTCGATGTTGGCCAGCATGGACACGACCACGCCGTCCAGCGTGATGGCCGGCACGTCGCGCAGCGTCGCCAGCGTGGCCCGCTCGCGCGCATAGTCGGCCTGGCGGGCACGGTACTCGGCCACGACGCGCGGCGGCGGGTTGACCAGCAGCACCCCGGCCTCGCCATCGACGATGACCATGTCGCCGTCGCGCAGCAGCGTGCGCGCCACGCCCAGCGCCACCACCGCGGGCACGCCCATGCTGCGGGCGACGATGGCCGTGTGCGAGGTCGCGCCGCCCAGGTCGGTGGTGAAGGCCGCGAAGCGCGCGCCGCGCAGCTTGAGCATGTCGGCGGGGGCGATGTCGTGCGCGACGACGATCAGCGGATCGCCATGGTCGTCGATGGCCGAGCCCTTCAAGCCGCGCGGCCGCCCGTTCGCCTCGGCCAGCGCGTGCAGGATGCGCTCGATCACCTGGCGCACGTCGCCGCCCCGCTCGCGCATGTACTCGTCGTCCATCTGCGCGAACTGCTCGGCCAGCGCCTGGCCCTGGGCGGTCAAGGCCCATTCGGCGTTGTAGTGGCGGGAACGGATGATCTCCAGCGGCTCGAGCGAGATCATCGCGTCGGCCAGGATCATGCTGTGCACCTGGAGGATGGCCCCCAGTTCGCGGGGCACGTCGGGGGGGAGATGGTCGGCCAGCTGGGCCAGCTCGTCGGAAGCGGCGCGGATGGCGGCGGCCAGGCGCGCGCACTCGGCCTCCACTTCCTCTTCATCGATACGATAGTGGGATACCTCTAGAGCGGCCGCGCCGATGACCACGGCGCGGCCGATGGCATAGCCGCGCGACACCCCCAGTCCGTGCAAGGCCAGCATCGAGGTCTCCATAGGCTACTCGGCCTCGCCGAACTTCTGCTCGAACAGCGCCCGGATCTGGTCCAGGGCCTCCTGGGCGTCCTCGCCCTCGGCATCGACGGTCACCTTGGTGCCGATGCCGGCCGCCAGCATCATGACGCCCATGATGCTCTTGGCATTGACGCGGCGCGTGCCGCGCGCGATGTGGATCTCGCTGCGGAACCGGCTGGCGAGCTGCGTGAGCTTGGCGGATGCCCGCGCATGCAGGCCCAGCTTGTTGATAACGGCGATGTCGATGCTCGGCATGGTCAATGGTCTTCAGGTTCGCCGTCGACGCGCAAGACGCCTTGCGTGCCGCCGGCCAGGGCGCGCTGCGCCAGATCATCAAGGGAAAGGTGGCGGTAGGGCAAGGTGCGCAGCAACATCGGTATGTTGACGCCCGCCAGCACGGTGGTGGGCGTTCCCAGCCGCGACGCCTCGCGCGCCGCCCGGTCGGTCTGGTTGGCGGGCGTGGCGCCCACCACGTCGGTCAGCACCAGCACGCCTTCGCCGGCCGCCGCGGATTCGATGCGCTCGAGCACCGCGCGGAACATCTGGTCGGGATCCTCGTCGTTGCCGGCATCGTAGGCCAGCACGCCCGACAACTCGCCGAAGATGTGCGATGCGCAGGAAAGGAGCGACGAAGCCAGCGGTTCGTGCGCGACGATGACGACGCCGGTCATGCCGATCTCGCTTCCGGTTTCGCGGCGACGGCGTCCTCGAGGGCCCGCGCGAACATCGCGCCGACGTCGAAGCCGGTCTGCTCGGTGATTTCACAGAACGTGGTGGGGCTGGTCACGTTGATCTCGGTGACGTAGTCGCCGATCACGTCCAGGCCCACCAGCAGCAGCCCCCGCGCGGCGAGCTTCGGCCCCAGCTCGCGGGCGATGGCCAGGTCGCGCCCGGACAGCGGCTGCGCCACGCCCCGGCCGCCGGCGGCCAGGTTGCCGCGGGTCTCGCCCGCCTGCGGAATGCGCGCCAGGCAATACGGCACGGGCTCGCCGCCGATCAGCAGCACCCGCTTGTCGCCCTGCAGGATCTCGGGAATGTAGCGCTGCGCCATGATGCTGCGCTGGCCGTTGTCGGTCAGCGTCTCGAGGATGGCGTTCAGGTTCGCCTCCCGCGGCGCCAGCCGGAAGATCCCGGTGCCGCCCATGCCGTCCAGCGGCTTGACGATGACGTCGTGGTATTCGTTGTGGAAGGCCCGCAGGCGCGCCATGTCGCGCGTCACCAGCGTCGGCACCGTCAGGTGCGGGAACTCGGCGATCGCCAGCTTCTCGGGGTGGTTGCGGATCGCGGCGCCGGAATTGAACACGCGCGCGCCCTGGGCCTCGGCCCGCTCCAGCAGGTGGGTGGAATACACGTATTCCATGTCGAACGGCGGGTCTTTGCGCATCAACACCGCGTCGAAGGCGGTCAGCGGCTGGTCGCCCTCGGGGCCTTCCTTCCACCAGGCATGCTCGTGCAGGTCGGCGTCCGGAACCAGCTCGACGGGCCGGGAAGCGGTGCGCACCGCGCCGTCGATGACGTAGAGATCGCCCTGCATCGCCACGCTCAGCCGGTGGCCGCGGGCCACGAGGGCCCGCATCATCGCCACGGAGGTGTCCTTGTAGGCCTTTAGCGCGGGAAGCGGGTCAACAATGAAAAGTACGTGCATGATGGCCTTGAATGCCCGCCGGACGCGGGCGCGGAAAGGAATACTGATTCTAGCAAGCCGGCGCGGGCGCCGCCGAACCGTCCGCGTACCGGAAGGGCGCGGGCTGGCGCGAGCGGTCGTACACCGGCCGCCCCGCCACGTAGGTGGCGCGGACGGCGCGGTCGTCGCCCAGCGTCATCAGCACGAACAGCCGCTCCATCAGGTCGGCGCAATAGCGCATCCGGAAATCCATCAGGGGCGTGGACTTCAGGTCCAGCACCACCAGGTCGGCCTCGTAGCCCGGCTCGATCGCTCCCAGGCGGTCGTCCAGATAAAGCGCATGCGCGCCACCCCGGGTCGCCAGGTAGAACGCATGGGCAGCGGTCAGCCGCGTCTGGTTCAGGGCCGCCACCTTGTAAGCCTCGTTCAGCGTCTGCAACTGCGAGAAGGCCGTGCCGCCGCCTATGTCCGTGCCCAGCCCCACCCGCACCGGCCGGTCGGCCCGCTTGGCGTCGAACACCCGGAACAGCCCGCTGCCCAGGAACAGGTTGGACGTCGGACAGTGCGACAGCGCCGCCCCGGCCCGGTGACAGGCGCACAGTTCGTCTTCCGAAACGTGCACCGCGTGCGCGAAGATGGCGCGCGGCCCCGCCAGCCCGGCGCGCCGGTAGACCTCGAAATAATCGCAGCAGTCCGGAAACAGCTCGGCGATCCAGCCCACCTCGCCCAGGTTCTCGCTCAGATGGGTCTGCATGTAGGTGCCGGGATGCTCGCGCCACAGGCGGGCGGCCGACTCCAGCTGCGCCTGGGACGAGGTCGCCGCGAAGCGCGGCGTGATGCAATACAGCTGGCGCCCGTTGCCGTGCCACTTGGCGATCAGGTCCCGGGAATCCTCGTAGCCGCTTTGCACCGTATCCCGCAGCGCCTGCGGCGCGTTGCGGTCCATCAGCACCTTGCCGGCAATCATGCGCGTGTCGAAGCGCTGCGAGGCCTGGAAGAAGGCGTCCACCGACCCGGGATGCACCGTGCAGTACACCGCCGCCGTCGTCGTGCCCGCCCGCAGCAGCTCGCGCAGGAACAGTTCGCTGACCATCGCCGCGTGCGCCGGGTCGGCGAACTGCTGCTCGGTCACGAAGGTGTACTTGTTCAGCCACTCCAGCAGCTGCTCGCCGAAGGCGCCGATCATCTGGGTCTGCGGGTAATGGATGTGGGTGTCGACGAAGCCGGGCAAGATCAGGGCGTCCGGATAGTGCGCCACCGGCATGGAGCCTTCGACCGAGGCGCGCAGCCGGTCGTAGGGGCCGGCTTCCGCGATCCGGCCGTCCTCGATCACTACCAGCGCATCGGGCAGGTGGGTGTACGAGGCGTGCGGATCCGACAGGAAAGGATCGGCATGGAAACTCAGCGTGGCGCCGCGCAGGGCGTGACGGCCGGGGCCGAAGCGGGAGTCGGGGGCGTCAGGGCCCGGGCGGGAGCGGGTCATAGGCATCCTCGGGTTCGTCGGCGGGCAGGTCCTCGGACGTCGGCGCGGCGGGCCGCTCGCCTATCTGCTGCCGCCACATCGCATAATAAAGTCCCTTGCCTTCCAGCAGCCGCGCGTGGCTGCCCTGCTCCACGATACGCCCTTTTTCCAGCACGAAGATGGTGTCGGCCTGCATCACGGTCGACAGCCGGTGCGCGATCAGGATCGTGATCTGCGTGCGGCGCGCGCAGATGCGCCGCACCGTCTCGTTGATCTGTTCCTCGGTCAGCGAATCCAGCGCCGAGGTCGCCTCGTCGAAGATCAGGAGCCGGGGCTGGCGGATCAGCGCGCGGGCGATCGACAGGCGCTGCTTCTCGCCGCCCGACAGCTTCATCCCCATCTCGCCTATGGTCGTATCCAGCCCGTCCGGCGACTTCGTCAACAGATAGGCGCAGGACGCCTGTTCCATCGCCGTCACCATTTCCTCGTCGGTGGCGTCGGGCTTGACCAGGCGCAGGTTCTCGCGGATCGTGCCCGCGAACATGTGCGCCTCTTGCGTCACGAATCCGATCTGCCGCCGGACGCGGTTGAAGCGCAGCGCCGTCGTGGGCTGGCCGTTGTACGACACCGTCCCGCTGGCCGGCGGATACAGCCCCACCAACAGCTTCACCAGGGTCGACTTGCCCGAACCCGACGGCCCCACGAACGCGATCGTGTCACCCAGTTCCGCGTCGAACGACACGTCTTCCAGCGCGTAGTCCGGCGCCCCCTTGTGGCGAAAACGGACCTGCTCGAAACGCACGTTGCGCACCGGCCCCACGTCCACCGCGCCGGGCGGCCGCCGTTCCACCGGCTTTTTCATCAGCGCCCCGAAATTCAGCAGCGAGGCATCCACTTCGCGATAGGCCAGGATGATGTTCCCCAGTTCCTGCAACGGCGCGAAGATCGCCACCGAGATGAACTGCATCGCAATCAGCTCGCCCGGGCTCAGCACCTCGCGGAAGATCAGCCACAGCAGCGCGAACAGGATGGACAGCCGCAACAGGCTCAGCGTCATGCCCTGCAGGAAGGACAGCACCCGTATCCGCTTGACCTTCTCCATTTCGAGCGCGAAGATCGCCGCCGTCTGCGCCTGCAGGCGGCGGATTTCCGGATAGGTCAGCCCCAGGCTCTTGATCAGTTCCACGTTGCGCAGGGACTCGGTAATGAAGCCCGAATTGCGGTTGGTCTCGCGCACGATGGAACGCTGCTGGGTCTTGATCTCGCGGCTGAGCAATCCCGTCAGCCCGCCCAGCAGCAGCACTCCGACCAGGAACACCGGCACCAGCAGCCAGTTCTTCGTGACCGAATACCAGGTCAGGAACCCTACCCCCACCACCGCCGCGAACACCGTATTGATGAAGGTGTTGATGAAACGTTCGCTGTCGGCCCGGACCTTCTGCAGCAGCGACAGCACCTCGCCGCTGCGCAAATCTTCGAACTCCTGGAAGCGCAGGCGCAGTACCTGCCGCAGGCCGTCGTTGAAAAGATGCGTGCCCAGCTTCTGCACCACCAGCCGGGTCGTGTATTCCTGCAAGGCGCGGGCCAGCCGGGACAGGATGGCGATCCCCACCGCCAGGCCCAGCAGCCCCAGCACGCCGGTGACCAGCTCGTGCTCGGTCTTGCCGGCCCGGTTGATCGCGTACTCGTCGATGATGCGGCCGAAGATGATGGGGTCGACCAGGGCCAGTACCTGGGAGACGCCCGCCAGCAGCAGCGCGACGAAGGCCAGGGAGCGGTGGGGCTTGAGGTAGGTCCACAGGAGGCGCATGGAGATCCTTGGGACGATGTATCGCCCCAGAGGATACCTCCAGGGTTGCGGGTGGACCAGGCACCCTTGGCCGATAATGATGCGCGAGGCAGCCGGATCGCCTTCGATACAGACCACGAGGCCGCCCACGGCCCGCTCCAGAGAGACACACATGCTGCTTCAGGACAAGACCGCCATCGTCTACGCCGCCGACGTCGCGGCCAAGGCCGGACGCATCGACGTCAGCCTGAACGCTGCCAGCATCCGCGGCGACCTGCAGGGCACTCCACTGCTGGACATGGCCATGGCCGATTTCATGGCGCCCGTGGAGACGGGCGTGCGGGCCAATTTCCTGACGATGCGCGGCGCGGCCCGGCACATGGTGCGGCAGGGGCACGGCGTCATCCTGGCGCTTTCGGCGACGTCCGCCGGCCTGTCCGGCCGGGATCGGGTCTACCACCGGACCGGCGGGTTCGCCGTCGCGTGCACGGCCATCGAGGCAATGGCCCGGACCTTCGCGGGGGAACTGGGGCGGCACGGCGTGCGCGTCGTCTGCCTGCGCTCGGACGCGCTGCCGGAGACCTGGCCGCCGGAAGCCGAGGCCGAGCTGCGCGAGATCCGGGACTACATGAATGCAGGAACGGCGCTGGGGCGCCTGCCGCGGATCGCCGAGGTGGCGGATGCGGCGGCCTTCGCGGCCTCCGACCGCGCGGGCGCGATGACGGGCGCCATCGTCAACCTGACCTGCGGATCCATCATGGACGCGGACTGAGACCGCCGTCAGCCCCGCTCGGCCGCCGCGATGTCCCGCCCGCCACACACGAACAGGTTCTGCCCCGTGACATAGGACGTCTCGTCCCGCAGGAAGAACATGGCCGCATTGGCCACGTCCTCGGGCTGCGCTACCCGTCCCATGGGAATCGAGGCCTCCAGCGCCAGGGCCCGCTCCGAGCCGGCGGGGTGGTAGACCCGTAGCATGGGCGTATCCACCGGCCCGGGGCTGACGACGTTGACATTGATGCCGTGCGGCGCCAGTTCAACCGCCAAGGCCCTGGCCATGCCCAGGATGCCGGACTTCACCGCGCCGTAGAGCGAGCTGCGCACGCGCCCCAGGCTGACCCGGCTGCCCAGCAGCACGATGTGCCCATGTCGCCGGGCTTTCATGGACGGGACCACGAGGCCGATGCATTGCATGGCGGCGCGCAGGTGGAGGTGCACGATGCGGTCGAAGCCTTCGGCGTCGAAAGCCTCGACTGGCGCCATGTGCGGTATTCCCGCGCAATGCACGAAGCCGGTCACGCGGTGCTCGCGCAAGATGGCCTCGCACACCTCCCGCGTGGCCACGGCGTCGGTCAGGTCGACGATCCGGTCCATGGCACCGAGCGGCACCGCGGGCGGCCGGTCGGACAGGTTGACCACCCGTCCGCCCTCTGCCAGCACACGCCGGGCAAGAGCCGCTCCTATCCCGCCACTGGCCCCGGTTATCACCGTCACGCCGTCATTGGGCGGCGCGGCCATCCCGGCCCTCCCGGGTCGAATCCACGGCGGCAGGCCCGGGCAGTCCGAACACTCGCACCGCGTTCTCGCCCAGCGTCTTGCGAAAGCTCGTATCCGACAAGGGAAGTTGCATGTACGCGTCCAGGCAGGCGTCGATCTCCCGCACCGGATATCCTGACCCGTACATCATCTGGTCCTGCAGGAACCCGTTGGCCGCCTGGACCAGCAGGTCTCCCCCAGGCATGAAGAGGTAGGCATCGGCCGATACGCGTATACGTTCTCGTGGCGATAGGCCACGCCCAGCAGCTCGGCGAAAAAGGGCCAGCAGGCGTGCCCGGCAACGATGGACAGGTTGGGAAAGTCCCGCGCCACCCCCTGGATGTACCGCGGGTGAGTATCCTCGATCTCCGGCCCCGCGAACGGTCCGGACATCAGCACCACCGGCACCTTGCGGTCATCGCACAACTCGTACAGCGGATAAAGGCGCCGGTCGTCCCAGTGCGTGGCGAGCGCGCTGCGCGTGGGCGCGATATGGATGCCGCGCAGGCCCAGGTCGTCGATGGCCCGGCGGGTTTCCTCCAGGGGGTCGCCGAAGTCCCCGCCCACGTCGATGCCCGCGACGCCCGACAGGCGGTCGGGATGGGCATGCACCACTTCGGCGATATGGTCGTTGGATACGTCGCTGCGCGGCGATCCGCCTGCGGCCGGCACCACCCGATGCACGCACAGCATCCGGTCCACGCCGGCGCGATCCGCCTCCTGGAAAAACAGTTCCACCGACGCATTCAGGTAGGACGGCGGGATGGTCTTCATTCCCAGGTGGCCACCGAAGAACTTCAAGTGATCCGGCGTGAAATAGGTCAGGATCTCCTTGGTAGGCGGGCGGGCTCGCAGGTCCACGACATGGTATCCGTCTCGCATGATTCTCCACTCCCCTCAAGTATCGGTTCGCGCTAGTCGGCCGTGATCGAGGCCGACTGGATCAGGTTGCCCCATTTGTCCGTTTCGCTGGCGATGAACGCGGCCAGCGCCTCGCCCGTCACCGACCTGGGCTCCACCGCCAATTGCCGCATCCGCTCGCGCATGTCGTCGGACTCCATGATCTTTCTGAGCGTCGCGCGCAGCTTGTCCAATACATCGGCTGGCGTGTGCGCCGGCGCCATGATGACGTTCCACGAGCTGGCGGCATACTCGGGAAAGCCCACCTCGGCCAGCGTCGGCACGTCCGGCAGCCGCGGCGAGCGCTTGTCGCCGGCCAGCGCGAGGATCTTCAGCATGCCGGACTTGTGCATCGTCATCGCCGTGGGCAGCACGTCCACGCAGAACTCCGCCTCGCCCGCCGCGATCGCCGCCAACGCGGGGCCCGCGCCCTTATAGGGCACGTGTACCGTGTCGAGCTTGTACGTGCGCACGAACAGCTCCGAGGCCAGGTGGCTGGGCGACCCCACGCCGGACGATGCATAGTTCACTTTGCCCGGATGCTTGCGTAGGTAGTCGACCAGCGCGGGGGCGGAGTCCGGCTCGAACTTGGGCGAACGCAGCAGCACCATCTGGGTGCTCGAGATCTGGATGACGGGAACGAAGTCGCGCTGCACGTCGTAAGGCAGTTTCTTGTACAGCGAGGGATTGATGGCCAGCGCGGCGCTGGACAGCAGCAATGTGTAGCCATCGGGCCTGGCGCGTGCGGCCTGCTCGGTGCCCACGACGCTGCCAGCGCCCCCCTTGTTCTCCACCACCACGGGCTGGCCCAGCTCGGCCGTCAACCGCGGCGCGATGATGCGGGCGAGCACGTCGTTCAGTCCGCCCACCGCGAACGGCACCACCATCTTGATGGGGCGATCGGGATAGCCGGCGGCGCATGCCGTGCCGCCTCCCAACAGCGAGACGAGGATCGTCGCGCAAAGACTCGACTGCCGGTTCATGCTGCCTCCTTGTGATCAGGTGACGAGGGCGTATCCGGAAATTGAAGCGGATTATAGGAATGGGGTCGCGGCGGCCCATTACCGTTTCGTCGCCGCATTTACGATGGCGTCCGATTAATTGCGCAGGCGATCCACGCCGGCGTCGCCGGCGCAAAAAATGAGATCAATGCGTAAATGGGAGGACAGTGGGATAACTACAAAGAATGAAGCCCCTCCTACACTCGCCGATGCCTTTTTCAACCATCAGGAGTCCCCATGCATCGTCGTCCGCCCCTCGTCCTGAAACAGGCTGCACTCCTCGCCCTGGCCTTCGGAGCCCATGCCCCCCTGCTTGCCGCCGAGGCCTTTCCCACGCGGCCCATCACGCTGATCGTGCCTTATGCGCCAGGCGGCGCGGGCGACATCCTCGGACGCTCGGTCGCCAAGGAACTGGCGGGCATCGCAGGCAAACCCGTGGTGGTCGAAAACAAACCCGGTGCGGGGGGCAACATCGGCGCCGAGCTCGTCGCGCGCGCCCAGGACAAGGACGGCCATACCCTGCTGCTCGGCGCCACGAGCCTGGCCAGCAACCCCAGCCTGATGCGCAGCATGCCCGTGGACCCGCTGAAGGACCTGGTCGCCATCAGCGGCGTGGCTTCGCTGCAGAACGTCATAGCGGTCAATCCGTCTTCCCGGCTGCGCAACGTGAGCGAGCTCGTCGCAGAGGCCAAGAAACATCCTGGCAAGCTGACCTTCGGCACCGCCGGCATCGGTACCTCCAGTCACCTGTCGGTCGAACTGTTCAAGGGCGAAGTCGGCGTGGACCTCCTTCACGTGCCGTACAAGAGCGGAGGACCGGCGATGGCCGACGTGATGGCGGGCAATCTCGACCTGGTGTTCGAATTGATGCCGGCGGTGGTGGGACACGTCCGCAGCGGCAAACTGCGCGGCATCGCCGTCACCGGGTCGGCGCGGTCCGAAGCGCTGCCCGATCTTCCCACCGTGGCGGAATCGGGCTATCCCAAGTATTCATTCGTCTCGTGGTTCGGCATCTTCGGCCCTTCCGGCATGGATTCCAGACGCGTGGCGCAACTCAACGAAATGATGGCCAAGGCCCTGGCGTCCGGCGAATTCAAGTCCCGGCTCGAGCAACTCGGAGCGGAAGGCATGTCGGGCTCTCCCGCCCAGTTCGACAGGTTCTTCCAGGGCGAAGTCGCCAAGTGGAAGCGTGTCGTGGCCGAGCAAGGACTTCCCTTGATGAACTGAAGAAGAAGGCGTGCCGTCCTTGATGGACGGCACGCCTTGGCGCTACTGCCAGGCAATACCCGTGAACTTGAGTTGCGACAACTCCTCGATGGCATAGCGCACGCCTTCCCTACCGGTGCCGCTCAGTTTCATGCCGCCGAAGGGGTACATGTCCAGGCGGAAGCGACTGGCCTCGTTCACCCACAACGCCCCCACCTCGAAAGACTCGGCGAACCGGAACGCCTGGCTCAGACTGCGGGTAAACACCGCCCCCTGGAGACCGAAGGGAGAATCATTGGCCAGTTCCAGTGCATGGTTGGCATCGCTGGCCCGGATCAGCACGGCCACAGGCCCGAAGACTTCCTCGTGCCATAGCCGCGCCGACGGTGAAAGCTCCTCGATGATGACCGGAGACAGGACCAGCCCCTCGCGGCGGGGCGCGAGCCGATAGCGTGCGCCCAGCGAGATCGCATCGTCGCACAGGGCCATGATGCGATCGGCCGACGCCTCGGACACCAGCGGGCCGACGTCCGTCCGCTCGTCGTCGGCGGGCCCGACCCGCATCCGTCCGGCAGCGGCGGCGAAACGTTCCGCGAACTCGTCGTAGATCCGCGCCTCGACGATGATCCGCTGCGCCGATATGCACTGTTGCCCGCTGGCCTCGAACGCCGCCGTGGCGATCTTGGCGACGGCCGACTCCAGGTCCGCGTCGGCCAGTACGACATTGGCGGCGCTCGACCCCAGTTCCGACACGAATCGGCGCACGCCCGTCGCCCTGGCCAGTGCTTCCCCGGCCTGCACCCCGCCCGTGAACGACACGACGCCGACGTCGGGATGGCCCGCCAGGGCCAGCGCCGTCGCCTTGTCGCCCGCCAGCACGTTCATCATGCCCGGAGGCAGGCCCGCCTCGACCGCCGCGGCAGCCAGGTGCAGGGCCGTGCGCAGCGACGCCGGAGCGGGCTTGGCCACGCACGCGTTGCCCGCCGCCAGCGCGGGGGCCAGTTTCTGCACGAGCAGGTTCACCGGCGCATTGAACGGCGTGATCGCACCCACGACCCCATAGGGGAAGCGGCGGGTGTAGCCGATGCGCCCCACGCCGGCGGGCACGGCATCCAGGGGCAGGACTTCGCCCCCCAGATGTGACAGCTCCGACATGCATGCTTCGACGAATTGCAGGCCCCGCGCCACCTCCCCGCGCGCCACGCGTATCGGCTTGCCGACGTCCTCGCTGATGAGGCGCGCCAAGGCCGCGGCCTCCCGGGACAGGGCGTCCTTCAGGCATTGCAGGTGCCGCAGGCGCACGGTCGACGGCGCAGGGCGCTGCGCCTGGAACGCGCGCCGCGCGCTGTCAACCGCCTGCGCCACGATGCCTTCGTCCGCCTCGGCAATGGCCAGCATGCCGCCGCTGCCGGCCTGGCGCCACGGCATGCGCGCCACGCCCGGCGCCACCCGGGCGCCGTCGATGAACGAGGCCTGTACCTCTCCAGCCAGCGTGTCCTTCATCGTCCGCCTCCCTGCTCGGCGCGCAGATGCCGGATGTTCATGTTCGCCAGGAACCCGATCAGCGGATGCAGCCCCATCTCGGCGAACTTGAGCTGGTCCATGTCCAGCAAGGCTCCGCGATGCGCCTCGCTGAGTTCGAAGCGGGCGACGTAGGCCCGCGGATCCGCGACGAAGGCACGCTGGTTGGCCTGATCGTAGGCCAGGCCATGCAGGGCGCGCGTCAGCTCCGCCAACTCGGGAGCGATGCGCGGATAGTGCGGGCGAGGAGCCGGCCGGGGCGGAGAAAAGAATCCCACCGAGGCATAGTTGTGGTGCCAGCTCGGATCCATCTGCACCACGTCGGGAACGCGCTCGCCCAGCGCTCCCGCGGCCACCGCCCAGCAGCGCAGCTCGATGTTGCCGGTATCGTCCAGCTTCGACTCGGCGTATCCGATCAGCGACTTCAGATTGCCGGTTCGCAGGGTGTCCAGTACCCGGTTGTCGAACTCCAGGTCGGGCTGGCTGTAGCGGTCCGTTCCAGGAAAATGCGACATGCCGCCGCTGGCGACGACGACCGTGCGCAAGCCAAGGCGGCGCACGGCGTTGGCCAACGCCACGCCGAAGGCATAGCATCGCTCAGTGGTCGGTTGCGGCGGCAGATAGGCGTTCACGTAGACCGGCAGTACGGGCGCGGATACCCCCAGGTGCGTCAACGGAATGCCGAGCGCATAGTCGATCTCGGCACTGCTGGTGAAGGCGGGATCGAAGCCCGACCGGTACAGGTCCTCGACGATCGCGAAGGAAATGTCGCTGGGCACCTGGTAGCGAAACCCCCGGCCCGCGAACTCGCCCCTGGCCACGCCACCCACGTGCAGCGTGAACGGCGGCGCGCACTGGTGGAAGAATTGCTGCGCATGGTCGTTGGCAATCATGATCCACAGCTCCGGCTCCAGCGCCTGCAGCCGCTCCCCGATCGATGCAGCCACGTCCCGAACGCGCTGGACGGTGTTCTTGTCCTCGGTATCGGGCAAGGTAAAGAACTGCGGGGCATGCGGCAGCATGGCGCCACCGACGATCAGATCCTGGGTCATTCCGTCTCTCCTTTCTTGGCAATGTGTCCTTGGGTGCCAGGGAGTGTAGGAACGCGGGCCTGGGCGGCCATTACGCCTGCGTCTGCCGATTTATGAATTCATCCGATTTTGTCTGGCCAGCCGATGGCGTTCGCCGGGGCCTTGGATATACTGTCCGCACACACGCAACATCGCCGTCTCATCGCCTTCGGGGCGAAGGAAGTGCCACGTGTCCAGAGTCCTAGCCGTTACCCATGGCCATATCGGCCGGGCCTGCCTGCTCGACAAGGTGCGTCCCGCAGGCCCGCATGCGCATCCCGTCCACCATGCCATGATCGAACTGGACGGCCCCTGCCATGAATACCAGGTTGGAGAAACGTCGGCGATGCTGGCCCCCCGCCACGCCGTCCTCGTCAATAGCCACGAACTGCACGCCAACCTCTCCGTCGGCCAGGGCAAGAGCACGATCCTGATGCTGTATTTCTCGCCCCTGTGGATCGAGGAACAGTTTCCCGGCCTGCCCTCTTATGTGCGTTTTTTTCGGCACAGCAGCGTTCAACTGGGAACACGCGCGGTCGAGCTCGCCCAGCGTCTGGCCAGGCACATGCTCGAGGCGGTCGAGCTCAACGCCCCCGAAGTCCAGGCCTTGTTCGGCGAGCTCGCCGAGCATCTTTGCCATCAGCACGGCCCCACCTATCCGAATCGCGAACGGCCTGCCCGCAGCAACGACTATCGCATCCGGCGGGCGATCTCGTTGATGCAGGAACACCTGGAAGAACCGCTGCCCACCCAGGAGATCGCCGCGCGGGTAGGCCTGTCCCGCTCCCGCTTCTTCGAACTGTTCACTGCCTGCACGGGCCTGTCGCCCAAGCACTATGTCAATATGCTGCGGCTGCATGCCGCGGTGGAGTATCTGGCCGACGACGCGGGTCCCATCGCCGAGCTGTCGCAGCGCTGCGGCTTTGGCGCGCAAAGCCATTTCTCGAAGTTCTTCGTCGACCAGCAGGGCTTCACTCCCCGGGACTACCGCCGCGCAGCGGTACCGGCCCTGCCCCGGCAGTGCGAGCACGCCGACGCCCGGCTCTGAGGCAAACGCGCCGGAAGCCGCCAGGGACTTCCGGCTTTCGCCACATCCTAATGCTTGGCCACGCCCAGCAATCCGTCCAGCGTCGCGCCATCGGCCAGCAAGGCCTGCGCGGAGCTGGCGTGCACCACGCTGCCGCGTTCCAGCACGATGGCGGAGTCGGTGATGCTGAGCGCCTTGCGGGCGTTCTGCTCGACCAGGATCACCGACATCCCCTCGTCGCGGATGATCCGCTGCAGGGCGCTCATCAGTTCCTGCACGATGATGGGCGCGAGCCCTTCCAGCGGCTCGTCCAGCAGCAGCACGCGCGGGTTCAGCATCAGCGCGCGGCCGATGGCCAGCATCTGCTGCTCGCCGCCCGAGAGCTGGTTGCCCATGTTGGCCTTGCGTTCCTGCAGGCGCGGGAACATCTCGTAGATGCGCTTGAGGTTCCACGGTCCGGGCACGGCCACGGCGGTCAGGTTTTCCTCGACGGTCAGCGACTTGAAGATGTTGCGCTCCTGCGGCACCCAGCCGATGCCCGCCAGCGCACGCTGGTCCGGACGCAGCCCGGTGATGTCCCGGCCCCCCAGGTGCAGGCGGCCGGCGAAGCGCCGCGTGTGACCGACGATGGTATTGATCAGCGTGGTCTTGCCGGTGCCGTTGCGGCCCAGCAAGGCCAGCGCCTGGCCTTCGCCCAGGCTCAGGTCTATGCCCATCAGGACCTTGGCTTCGCCGTAGCCGGCGACGATGCCTTCCAGCTTGAGCAGCTCAGTCATGGTAGCCCTCCACCACTTCTTCGCCCAGGTACACCGCCTTCACGCGCGGGTCGCGGGCGATCTCGGCATTGGTGCCTTCGACGAACAAGCCGCCGTTGACCAGTACCGAGATGCGGTTGGCGAAGGAAAATACCAGGTCCATGTCGTGTTCGATCAGCAGGATGGTCACGTCCTCGGGCAGGGCGCCGACCGTGTTGAGGATCTCGCGGCGCTCGCCGTCGGGCACGCCGGCCACGGGTTCGTCCAGCAGCAGCACGCGCGGCTTGGCGGCCAGCGCCAGCGCGATCTCCAGCAGGCGCTGCTTGCCGTAGGGCAGCACCGCCGTCTTGCGGTCTTTCACGTCGAGCAGGTTGCACTGCTCCATCAGGGCCGCGCACTCGTCCATGATCTCGCCGCGCTTGCCCAGCGGGCGCAGGCAGCGCCAGCCCTTGCCTTCGCGTTCGGAGATGGCCACCGCCAGCGATTCCGCGGGCGTCATTTCGGCGAACAGCTGGTTGATCTGGAAGGTGCGTACCAGGCCGCGGCGTGCGCGCGCGTGCACCGGCAGGCGCGTGACGTCTTCGCCTTCCAGCTCGATACGGCCGGAAGTGGCGAACAACACGCCGGTCAGCAGGTTGATCAGCGTGGTCTTGCCCGCGCCGTTGGGGCCGATCAGCGCCTGGCGAGCGCCGCGCTCGACCTTGATCGACACGTCGTTGGTGGCGACCAGCCCGCCGAAGCGCTTGGTCAGGTTGAAGGTCTGCAGTACGGTGGTCATTGCTTGCCTCCATGGCCACGGCGGAACCAGGTCCAGGGACGCACCAGCTTCTCGTGGCCGACGACCACGATGACGACCAGCAGCAGGCCGATCCAGAATTGCCAGTATTGAGGCGTGATGCCCGACAGCCAGTCCTGCATGAACTTGAAGATGACCGCGCCGATGATGCCGCCGTACAGGTAGCCGGCGCCGCCGATCACCAGCATCAGCATCACGTCGGCCGACCGGTGGAAGGCCAGCACGTCCAGCGAGGCGAAGCCGGTGGTCTGCGCCAGCAGCGCGCCGGCCACGCCCGCATAGGCGGCCGCCAGCGTGTAGACGGCGGCGCGGCGGCGGTTCACGGCCACGCCCATGGCCGCGGCGCGCAGCGGATTCTGGCGCACCACCTGCAGCGACATGCCGAACGGCGAATGCACGATGGCCCGGGCGATGAAGAACAATATCGCCACCACGATGATCGAGTAGGTATAGGCAGTGCGGCCGAACAGGTCGAACTCGAAGGTGCCGAACAGGGGCACCATGGTCACGCCGGTCAGGCCGTCCGCGCCCCCCGTCAGCCAACCCATCTTGTTGGCGATCTCGTACAGGATCAAGGCGACGCCCAGCGTCACCATCAGACGGGTCAGGTCCGAACCGCGCATCACCAGCACGCTGGTCACCAGTCCCAGCAGCGCGCTCAGGGCGGCCGAGATGGCCAGCCCCAGGAGAGGATCGATGCCGAAGTGCTTGGCCAGCAGCGCCGCGCAATAGGCGCCCAACCCGAAGAAGGCCGCGTGCCCCAGCGAGACGATGCCGGCGTAGCCCAGGATCAGGTCGAGCGAGACCGCGAACAAGGCCAGGATGGCCAGTTCGTTCAGCAGCAGGAATCCCCTGGGCAGCACGAAGGCGGCGCCGATGGCGACCACCCAGAAGACGATTTCGAACCACCGGATGCGGGACCAGCGCGCGCCGACGGCGCGCAGCGAATCAGGGGCCGCCACGGCGGCGGCCCGGGGTGCGATCGTGGCTTTCATTACTTACCCCCCGCCCGGGCGAACAGGCCTTGCGGGCGCCACATCAGCATGATGATCATGACGCAATAGATGATGAATGCCCCCACAGTGGGGATGTAGTATTTGCCGGCCACGTCGGCCACGCCCAGCAGCAGCGAGGCCACCAGCGGCCCCGTCAGGGACGACGTGCCGCCCACGGCCACCACGATCAGGAAATAGATCATGTACTTGACCGGGAAGGTCGGATCCAGGCCGAGCAGGTCGGCGCCCAGCGCGCCCCCCAGGCCGGCCAGGCCGGAACCGAAGGCGAAGGTCGACAGGAACACCAGGTTGATGTTGATGCCCAGCCCGCTGGCCGCGCGCGGATCGTCCACCGAGGCACGCAGGCGGCTGCCGAACCGCGTCTTGCTCAGGATCAGTTGCAGCCCGATCACCAGCGCCACGCAGATCACGATCACGAACAGCCGGTAGTGCCCGATGCCCACGCCGCCGATGACCGAACGGCCGCTCAGCCACTCCGGCAGGTGCAGCAGCTGTTGCTGCGATCCCATGAAGTAGTCGACCATGGCCATGGCCATGAAGGTCAGGCCGATCGAGAACAACACCTGGTTCAGGTGCGATTGCCCGTACACCCGCTTGTACAGCGTGCGCTCCAGGATCGCCCCCATGACCGCCGACACGATGAAGGCCAGCGGCAGACACAAAAGGAAAGGCACGTTCAGGCGCTGCATGGCCAGCACGGTCACATAGCCGCCCACCATCGCGAACGCCCCGTGCGCCAGGTTGATGAAGTTCATCAACCCCAACGTCACGGACAGCCCGCAAGCCAGCACGAACAACAGCATCCCATATGCAATGCCATCGAACAAGATAGTCAACATGAAGCCACCGCAATTCCAAACCGCGCTCAAGACACGGCAACACCCAAGACCCGCATGACGTCACTACAGAACGCCACCCCCGGCCAGCCCGGTAGTACCCCAGGGCACAGCGGATCCGGCTCCGCCGGTCCGCCAGTGCCGCCCCCCCTGGGGAAGCGCGCGAAGCGCGTAGGGGGGGTTACTTAATCTTTGCTGGATCTTTGACGGCTTCGATCTTGTCGAAAGGCACGTTATAGAGACCGCCGTTCACGCGTTCCACCTTGGTGATGTAGACGTTCTGCACCATCTCGCGCGTCTGCGGATCCAGCATGACCGGACCGCGCGGGCTGTCCCACTTCTGGCCCTTCATGGCGGCCAGCAGCTTGTCGCCGTTGGTGTCGCCCTTGGTGGCTTCCAGGGCCTTGTAGATCAGGTGCATGCCGTCATAGCCGCCCACGCTGTGGAAGTTCGGACGCATGCCCTTGTTGGCCTTGGCGATGCCGGCCACGTAGGCCTTGTTGGCCGGGTTGTCCAGCGCGGCGGAGTAGTGCATGGACGTCACCACGCCCAGCGCCACGTTGCCCATGTCGTTCAACAGATCGTCGTCGACCACGTCGCCGGTGCCGATCATCTTGATGCCGGCCTTGTCCAGGCCGCGCTCGGCGAACTGCTTCATGACCACCGAGCCCATGCCCGAGGGCACGAACACGAACACGGCGTCGGGCTTGGCATCGCTCACGCGCTGCAGGAAGGGCGCGAAGTCGGGGTTGTTCACCGGCACGCGCAGTTCTTGCAGCACCTCGCCGCCGTTGGCGGTGAAGACCTTCTTGAACGAGTTCTGGGCATCGATGCCAGGACCGTAGTCCGCGACCAGGGTCACGACCTTCTTGATGCCGTTCTTCGGCGCCCACTGGGCGATGCCCAGCGTGGCCTGCGGCAGCGTGAAGCCGGAACGCACGACGTAGGGCGACTGTTCGGTGATCATCGCGGTCGCGGCGGCCATCACCACCATGGGAATCTTGGCCTGGGTCGCGATGGGCGTGGTCGACAGGGCCAGCGGCGTCAGGCCGAAGCCGGCCAGCACGGCGACGCGGTCATTGATCACCAGTTCCTGCGCCAGGCGCTTGGTGGTGTCGGCGACGTTGGCGTCGTCCTTGATGATCAGCTCGATTTTCTTGCCCGCCACGGTGGTGCCGTGTTCGGCCATGTACAGGCGGACGGCCGCTTCGATCTGCCGGCCGGTGGACGCGAACGGACCCGTCATCGGCAGGATCAGGCCGACCTTGACCACGTCCTGCGCGTAGGCGGGCACGGCGGCCGTGCCGGCCAGCATCAGCGCGGCTGCGATCTTGAGCAGATTGCGTTTGTTGTTCATGGTGTCTCCTTGCTAACTCACCAGATGGGACAACGTGGGAAATCAGAAGCCAGGGGCCGCTGAAAAGCGCGGCATAGCGTATCAGCTTGTAAACGGGAAAAGTGACGCTTGCGGGTAATCCGCAAGCGCGAAACGTTATCGCGGTATGCGTCTGCGTATCAGTCGGGCTCCTGGGATCTGCGAGAACATGTCCTGGTTGCGCAGCACCGATTGCATGTTGCGGAAGGCGATGCGCGCGTGTTCGCGCATGATGGCTTCGGCGCGTGCGCCTTCGCGGTTCTCGATGGCGGCCAGCACCATCCAGTGCTGGTCCTGCGCCACGATCAGGCTCAGCCAGGCTTCCTCGTCGTCCGCCTGGGCCTGCAGGAAACCGTTGGGCGAGGCGAACGGCAGGTTCGTCGCGCGCGCGATCTGGCGTTCGAGCACCGAGCTGCCCGGCAGGTAGTGCAGCATCTGATGGAAGCGGCGATTCAGCTCGATGTAGCTGGACAGGTCGGCGACACCCTTGTCGCGGCCGGTCAGGATGCGGTCGATCTCGGTCAGGCAGTCGCGCATCGCATCCAGGTCGGCGGCCGACACGCCGCGTTCGGCGGCCATGCGCGCGGCCAGCCCTTCCAGGGTGCCGCGCACCTCGATGGAATCGCGGATCTCGGATTCGGTGAAGGCCTTGACCGCATAGCCGCCCGAAGGAATCACTTCCAGCAGGCCTTCGTCTTCCAGCCTGGCCATCGCGGCGCGGATGGGCGTGCGCGAAATGCCCAGGCGCTCGGCCACGCTGGGCTCGGACAGCCGCGCCCCGGGGGTCAGCTCGCCCGACAGGATCAGTTCCCGCAGCCCCAGTTCGGCCGCGGTCGTCTGCGCGCCGCCCGACTTGGCCTTGCCCTCGGCCCGGTCGCGCGCGGAAGCCCGCTCAGTCATGCAGGCCTCGCAGCGAAGAGGGGGAACGCGGACAGGAAGTCCGGACAGGCAAGGCGCCGATGGCGCCCGGAATACGGCAGGGGGTAGTCATGTCTCCGTTACAGCTCTTCACCGCTTTGCTGGATACAGACTGTATACAGATATTCCGACCGAGAACAAGAACTTTGTACCAGGCCTAGGGAAAACGCCAAGCCCCGTATACAACCCCTGAAAAAAAAGCGGCGCCCAATTCTGGACGCCGCTCCTGCAAGAACCCACCCGATGTTGCCAGGATGCGGTGGATCCGGCTTTGCCGGTCCACCCGCATCGCCCCCTGGGGGGCGCGCATTAGCGCGTAGGGGGGAACTTATCTACGAGTGATACGCGCTTTCCCCGTGCGTCGTGATGTCCAGGCCCTCGCGCTCTTCCTCTTCGGTCACGCGCAGTCCCAGCAGCGCGTCGGCGATCTTGTAGGCGATCAGCGCGACGATGGTGGTCCAGACGATGGTGATCACCACGGCCTCGACCTGCACCCACAGCTGGCCCAGGATGGTCATGCCGTCCACGCCCGGGCCGCCCAGCACCTTCGCGTTGAAGATGCCGGTCAGCAGGGCGCCGACGATGCCGCCCACGCCGTGCACGCCGAACACGTCCAGCGAGTCGTCCACCTTCAGCATGCGCTTCAGGCCGGTCACGCCCCAGACGCAGATCACGCCCGCGGCCAGGCCGATCACCAGCGCGCCCACCGGGCCGACCACGCCGGCCGCCGGGGTCACGCCCACCAGGCCCGCCACGGCGCCGGACGCGCCGCCCAGCATCGAGGGATGGCCCCGGACCGCCCATTCCGTGAAGACCCAGGCCAGCACCGCCGCGGCCGTGGCGATCAGCGTGTTCATGAAGGCCAGCGAGGCGATGTTGTTGGCCGCCAGCGCCGAACCCGCGTTGAAGCCGAACCAGCCCACCCACAGCAGCGAGGCGCCGATCATCGTCATGGGCAGGTTGTGCGGCGACAGGGCTTCCTTGCCGAAGCCGATGCGCTTGCCGATCACGTAGGCGCCGATCAGGCCCGCCACGCCGGCGTTGATGTGCACCACCGTGCCGCCCGCGAAGTCCAGCGCGCCGCGCTCGAACAGGAAGCCCTTGACTTCGCCGCCGAACCACACCATGTGCGCGATGGGGATGTAGGCGAAGGTGAACCACAGCACCATGAACAGCAGGATGGCCGAGAAACGCGCGCGTTCGGCGAAGGCGCCCACGATCAGCGCGCAGGTGATGCCGGCGAACGTCGCCTGGAAGGCCGCGAAGCTGAGTTCCGGCACGGTGCCCGACAGCGGGAAGGTCCCGGTGTCGGCATCGAACAGGCCTTTCAGGAACAGGCGGTCAAGCCCGCCGAAGAAGGCATTGCCCTCGGTGAAGGCCAGCGAATAGCCGTAGATGAACCACAGCACGACGATCAGCGAGAACGTGACCAGCACCTGCATCAGGACCGACAACATGTTCTTGCTGCGCACCAGGCCGCCGTAGAACAGCGCCAGGCCCGGCACCACCATCAGCAGCACCAGGATGGTGGACGTGCTGAGCCAGGCCAGATCGGCCCCGACCAGCGTGGGGGCGGCATCCTCCGCCAGCGCGGGCGCGGCGAACAGTGCCAGCGCCAGCGCCAGTCCCGCCCCAAGGGCTTTCATCGATGAAGCATGCGTTGTTTTCATTTTTGAATCGTCCTATCAGAGGGCGTCCTTGCCGGTTTCCCCGGTACGAATCCGGATGACCTGTTCCAGCGGGAATACGAATATCTTGCCATCGCCGATCTTGCCGGTGCGGGCCGAGGTCTCGATGGCCTCGATCGCGCGGTCCACCAGATCGTCCGCCAGGGCGATCTCGATCTTGACCTTGGGCAGGAAATCGACGACGTACTCGGCGCCGCGATACAGCTCGGTATGGCCCTTCTGGCGGCCGAAGCCCTTGATCTCGGTAACGGTGATGCCCTGGACCCCGATGCCGGAGAGGGCTTCTCGTACCTCGTCAAGCTTGAAAGGCTTGATGATTGCAGTGATGAGTTTCATGACGAACCCCACATGGTGATGAATCGAAATTGACCGGCGCGGCCCGGCGGCCGCCCCGTGATCAGAACGCCTTGCTCAGGCCAAGCACCGCGCCGAAGCGGCCGGCGTTCTTGCCCTTGTTGGTGATGACCCAGTCCTTCTTGCTGGTGGTGACCAGCGACAGGCCCAGGATCCAGCCGTTCAGGTCCTTGGTCACGCCCGCCTTGTAGTCGACGTAGTGATCCAGGCCGGTCGCGTCGTTCTTCAGCTTCTGGTAGCCGATGTGGGCGTTCGCGCCCCAGCCGTCGCCCAGGTCGAAGGCGGCGCCCAGGTCCAGGTAGTAGTTGTTCTTGCTGTTCGGCGCGCCGAAGAAATCGGTCATGCCGTGCGAGTACTTCAGCGTGAACGGGCCCCAGCCCACCGCGCCGTACAGCTCGAAGTTGTCGATCGTGCTGCCGTTCAGCTTGGAACCGGGGTAGTAGTAATAGAGGCCGCCCACGTCGAAGGCGAAATCCTCGTACTTGAACTTGTAGCCGCCGTAGAAATCCATTTCCAGGTTGCCGCCGCTGAACAGCTCGCTGGCGACGTTGGAGTTCCAGTTGCCCAGATAGAAGCCGGACTTGTGGGCGAAATCGAAGCCGCCCTGCATGGCAGGCTTCAGGTTGGTCTGGCTGAAGCCGCGGAAACGGTAGTCGCTGAACAGGCCGGCATTGCCGGTGAAGGTAAAGTCGGGCTCCGGATCGGCGGCGAAGGCGGTCGAGGTGGCGCACAAGGCCAGGGCGGTCGCAAGCAGAGGTTTTTTCATGGGTCGTTCCAGGGCGGGTTGTCAGCCAGGCTCCAGTGCGTGGGTGGCGCAACTGGCGTGGTCACGGGGTTTCGCGGTCAGGCGGCCCCCGGTTGGTTGTTACTGAGCATTTCCCGTGCCAGCTTGCTTTCCCCATGAAACGCACCACTGTCGCTCCCGCTGCGACCCAACTTGGTGCACGGCGGGGTGCGCGGGCCGGGGCCCGCACCATGTCGTGGCGCGCGCGCACGGCCGGGCGGGACTAAACTGGAGGCCGGCAGCCGACTCAAAGGACAGACATCATGATCAATCGCACCGACTGGTTCGAAGACCTGCAGAAGAACATCTCCGACCTGATCGCCCGCAGCCCGGCGGCCGACATCGAGCGCAACGTCAAGGGATTCCTGGGCCAGACCTTCACCAGGCTGGACCTGATCACCCGCGAGGAATTCGACATCCAGACCGAATTGCTGGCGCGCACGCGGGCCAAGGTGGATGCGCTGGAAGCGCAGGTGCAGGCGTTGGAGGCGCGGGTGATCGCGCTGGAGGGGAAGGCTCCGCAGGAGTGAGCATCATGCCCGCTCCGGCGGGCATGAGCGAGGCCCGCGGCGAAACGCGGGCCTCTTCTTTTCTTATTTGTCGACGCGCACCGTGCCCGCCGCGAACAGCTTCTTCCACCGGGCATCCTCGCTGCGCAGGTAGCGATCGAAAGCCGCTCCGTCCATGTCGTCGGGCTGCCCGCCCAGCCGCAGCAGGGCCTCGACCGCCTCGTCGCGCTTGATCGCCTGCCGCACCGCGCCGGCCAGCCGTTCCACCACCGGCGCCGGCGTGCCCTTGGGCGCGGCCAGGCCGAACCACGACGTCAGGTCATACTCCGGCACCCCCGCCTCCACCATCGTCGGCACCTCGGGCGCACCCGGCGAGCGCACCGCCGTGGTGACCGCCAGCGCACGCAGCTTGCCCGCCTGGATATTGGGCAGCGCGCTGATCAGGCTGTCGAACATGAAGGCCAGCGTGCCCGTCTGCATGTCCACCTGCGCCTGCGCCGTGCCCTTGTAGGGCACGTGCGTCACCTTGATTCCCGCCAGCCCGCCGAACAGCTCGCCCGCCAGGTGGCTGGCCGAACCGATGCCCGCCGAACCGTAATTCAGTTGACCCGGCCGCGCGCGCGCGTACGCCACCAGTTCGGGCACCGTCCTGGCCGGCAGCGAGGGGTGCACGACCAGCACGTTGCCCACGCCCGTGATGCGCGTGATGGGCGCGAAGTCGTTCACCAGGTTGTAGTTGGCCTCGGCCGGATCGATGATGGGATTGAGCACGTCGGCGAAGGCGCACAGCAACAGCGTATGGCCGTCGGCCGGCGCGCTCTTCACCGCCCGGGTCGCCAGCGCGCCGCCGGCGCCGGGGCGGTTCTCCACCACCACCTGCTGGCCCAGGCTGTCGCCCAGCAGGCGCGCGACCAGCCGCGCGCACGTGTCCGCCGGGCCGCCCGCGGCGAAGCCCACCAGAATGCGGACAGGCTTGTCGGGAAAGGCCGCCAGCGCGGGCAGGCCCAGCGTGGCCAGCGAGGCGAGGCCGAAGGCGCGGCGCGTGATCATGAAGAGGACTCCTGGCCCAGGAAGTGCGTGTTGACGCGGCGCACGACCATGCGGCGATAGACGCCGGCCTGCGCGTACGGGTCCGCATCGGCCCAGGCCCGGGCCTCGTCCATCGAATCGAAGGCGGCCACCAGCAGGCTGCCGCAGTAGTCGCCCTGGCCGGCGTCCGAGTCCCACAAGGGACCCGATACGACCACGCGGCCCTGGGCGGCCAGTTCACTGCGGCGGCGGATGTGCGCGTCGCGCAGGGGCGCGCGCAGCGCCTCGCTGTGGTCGACGTCCTCGGCGTACATCAGGTAGAGCGCGCGGCCGGTCATGGCAGCCGGGCCGCAAGGCAAGGGATACGGGACATGAGCGGGAGAAGTCCGAAAAACGGAACGTTCGTGATGAACCAGGCAGGAATGTTATTCGGACCATGAAAAAAATTAATCGCCTTTGGTCCGTTATATGGACCAAAGGCGATCGGGCAAACCCGCATCCGCCCGTGGGCAACTCAGTCCGGCGCCATACCCAATACTACGCATGCCGCCCGCGCACAGGCCTCGTCCTGTTCCTCGCTTCCGCCCGACACCCCTATGCCGCCCACCAGTTCGCCTTCGGCGATCAACGGAAAACCGCCGCCGAAGCCCGCGAACCGGGGCCGGGCCGGCAGGCCCTGGCGCACCGCCGGGGAAAGCCCCTTCAGGACGTCGTTCCAGGCCCCGGTGGGCAGCCGGAAACCGGCCGCCGTGTAGGCCTTGTCGACCGCGATGTCGGCCGAATGCAGGAACGCCCCCGGCATGCGCAGGAAACCCAGCGGCACGCCACTGGCGTCCACCACGGCCACGTTGATGCGGATGCCTTGTGCCGAGGCTTTCCGCACCGCGGCGTCCAGCGCCGTGCGCACGGCCTCGAGGGTCAGCGCGCGCGTGATGCGCGTCCAGTCTTCCATGCCGGCTCCCGCTTCAGGTGAATACGCTCAGGAATTTCTCGTTCAGCTTGCGGTCGTGATAGAAGATGCCCGTGCCGAGCTGGTCGTCCGTCCACTTGATCACCGGCTTGTCCGGATACCAGGTGTAGCCGCCCGCGAACACCTCGTTGCGGTTGCCGCTGGGGTCGAAGAAGTACACCGTCTCGCCGCGCGTGATGCCGTGCCGCGTCGGCCCGATGTCCAGCGACACGCGACGCTTGGAGATGATGTCTGCCGCCTTCAGCACCTCGCCCCAGTTGTCCAGCAGGAAGGACACGTGGTGCAGCTTGTTCTTGACCGGCTGCTGGATGAAGGCCACGTCGTGCGCCTTGTTGGCGCAGCTCAGGAAGGCGCCGATCATCTGTTCCCCCGGCCCCGCCACCACGGCCTCGCTCAGCCCGAAGCCCAGCACCTCGGTGAACAGCTTGTAGGTATTGGCCAGGTCGTCGCCATACAGCAGGCAGTGGTCGAAGCGCCGCGCACCCATGCCGTGCATGTCGTCCGGCCACGGATCGGGGTTCAGCGAACCCGTCGCGCAGCCGGTGGCCTTGCGGTAGGCGTACAGCTCCATGATGTGTCCGGTGGGCACGGTGAAGCGGAAGCGCTTGCCGGTCTCGGGGTGTTCGCCGGCCGCGATCCAATGCATGTCGGTGGCGAGCCCGCTGGCCTCCACGTCGGCCGACAATTTCTCCAGCGTCGCTTCCGAGTCCACCTTCCATCCCATGTAGTCCATGCCGGATTCGTCGGCCTCGCGCAGCACCACGCTGTGATGGTCCGATTCGTCCCAGCCTTTCAGGAACACGCGCGGGCTGCCGTCGGCGGCCGTATCGCGCATGATTTCGGTCAGGCCGATGGTGTCCACGTAATGCCGTACCGCCGGCTCGAGTTCGAGCACGCGTATGCAGACGTGCCCGGGCCGCAGCACTCCGGTAATTGCCATGTGAGTCTCCTTGGTGTGTGCACAGGGGTGGGTTCAGAACATGTGGCGCATGCCGAGCCGCACCAGGGTCTGGGTCTTGCCGTCCGAGGGGCCGTTCAGGCCGGCGATCCAGGCGGTGGCGCCGGGCGCGCCGCCGGCGCGCTGGTAGACCAGGGCCGCGTAGGCATCGGTGCGCTTGGACAGCGCGTAGCCCAGCGTGGCGCTGGCCTGGTGGGCGTGCACCTTGTTCAGCGTGGCGTTGGCCCACTGGTATTGATAGTCCAGCAGCAGCGTGGTGCTGGCCGCCACCGGCAGGGTCGTGCCGACCTGCGCCACCTGTACCGAGCCGCCGGTAAAGGTATTGCGCGTGTTGGTGTACAGCGCGTTCAGCACGGCGGCGCCGAGCTGGTAGCGGCCGCCCAGGCCCCAGGTGCGGATGCCGTCGTTGCCGTTGTTGATGGCCGCGTTGCGGGCGTCGGTGATGGCGGCCGTCAACGCGAAGGGGCCGCGTGCGTAGGACACGCCGGCGCTGTAGGTGCGGCCCTGCCCCATGCTGCCCGGCTGTTCGCCGAAGCCGTACAGTGCGCCGAAGGTCAGGCCGCCGTAGCTGGCGCTGGTGAACTTGACCGAGTTGTCGACCCGCTTGGCGCCGGCCACGCCGTCGAAGTCCATCGCCCCGCCCGGCATGCCGGGCACGCCCAATCCGCCGAAGGGTCCCAGGCGCAGGTTGTACAGGCCGATCATCGGGAAGGACGGCCCGTAGCGGCCCGGCCCCAGCATGTCGAAGCTGAAGTCGTACTGCTTGCCCAGGGTCAGCGTGCCCCAGGACGTGGAACTCAGGCCCACGTAGGCCTGGCGGCCGAACAGCGGCCCCACGCTGGCGCCGTTGTCGGCCGCGAACTGGCCTTCCAGCGTGAACACCGCCTTCAGGTCGTTGCCCAGCGCCTCGCTGCCGCGCAGGCCGAACAGGTTGGGCGACAACAGCCCCGTGTCCATGGACCAGGTGCCATGGCCGCCCTGGTTGGACAGGTAGTTCACGCCGGCATCGATGATGCCGTACAGCGTGGTCGTGGTCTGCGCCATCGCCGGGGTGGCGCTGGCCTGTGCCAGCGGAAGCAGGAGTCTCGCGGTTTTCATCGTTATGGTCACTCGTCGGAGGTTGAAATGGGACGCCCCTCCTCCAGGGCGTCCCGGGAAACGTGCCGGGTCACGCAGCGGCGCATCCGGTCCAGCGCCTGGAGCTCGACGTCGCCGCGCGGCATGGCGCGGCAGGCCAGCACCACGCCCGCCGCCTCTTCCTCGGCGCTGACGCAGCCGCGGCTCATCTTCAAGGCCAGGTAGGCGCCGCGCACGACGCGGCTCTTGCAGACCCCGCAGCCGCCGCCGCGGCAGCCCACCGGAATGCCCTTGCGGCCCAGGGCCTCCATGCCGGCCAGCAAGGTCTGCGACGGCGCGCAGCGGTAGCGCTCGCCGGTATCCAGGATGTGGACCTCGTGGGTGTCGGCGTCCATGGGTGTCAGATCGCCTTGAACAGCGGACTGCGGCGGCCTTCCTGCGCCTGCGCCGCCGTCAGGAATTTCTCGACGTGGATATCGCGCTCGAACAGCCGCCCCTGCATCAGCGTCGCGATGCAGGCCTCGATCATGGGCGGCGGGCCGCACAGGTAGGCCTTGTGGCCGCGAAAATCCGCGCGCCCGTCCTGGCCCGCGTACAGCCGCGCCAGCACCTCGTGCACGAAGCCCGTCTCGCACCGCCCTTCCTCGTCGTGCGCCTCGGACAGCGCCGGCACGTAGCGGAAATTGGGATGCCGCACGGCCAGTTCCTGGAACCAGTCCGAGAAATACAGCTCGCCCGCATGGCGCGCGCCGTGCACCAGCGTGATGAGCTGCTGGCAACCCTCGGCCAGCAGCTCGGCGATCATGGACTTGGGACTGGACAGCCCCGAGCCGCCTGCCAGGAAGATCATCGGCGCCTGCGCCGACTTGCGCACGTAGAAGCGCCCGAACGGCGCCGACAGCGGCAGGCACTCGCCCTCGCGCAGGTGCTCGTGGATGTAGCCCGTGGCCGCGCCGCCCTCGACCTTGCGCACGTGCAGCTCCACCACGTTCTCGCCCGGCGCGTTGGCCAGCGAAAACGCGCGCTGGCCTTCCACGCCCGGCACCGCAAGGTTGGCGTACTGCCCGGCCTGGAAGCGCACTGGCCGGTCGGTGCGCAGCCACACGCCCTTGATGGTGGGTGTCAGGTCGCGCAGCGCCACCACCTCGCCCACGTAGTCCTCCAGCGGCAGGTACTGCGCGTCGGGTTCCTCGTCGATGTCGGCCTCGATCATCAAATCGGCCTCGGGCATGGCGCAGCAGGCCAGGCAATGCCCTTCGTCCCGCTCGAAATCCATCAGCGCGAAACTGCTGGCCGCGCCGTGGTCCACCTCGCCCTCCTGCACGTGCACCTTGCAAGTGCCGCACAAGCCATGGCCGCAGGCGTGCGGCAGCCAGATGCCGCTGCGCAGGCAGGCGTCCAGCACGGTCTGTCCGGGCTCGATGTCGATGGTCTGGCCCAGCGGTTCGATGGTGAGTTGGTAACTCATGTGCTGCTCCTACGATCCTACGAATGGCTGCCGCCTATGCCTTCCAGCCCCGGCGTGCGCAGGCGTATGGCGGACTTGTGCACCAGGCCGTTGTCGGCCAGGCTCTTGGCCCGATCCGGCCGCCACGGCTGGCCGCCGTGCTCCCACTGCGCCGCCGACCAGTCGATGCGGGCGAAATCGGGATGAGCGCCGTAGATGCCGGGCAGCACCTCGTCCACCAGCGCGGCGAAAGGCATGTCCGGCGGCACCGGCAGGCACACCGGCGAGCAGAACATCATGTGGCCGTCCCAGTTGATGTACAGCAGCCGGTTGCCGCCGAACTTGTCCTCGGTATCCTGGACGGGGCCGGCATAGTCGGGTTCGAGCGCGATGACAGGCATGTTCGTCTCCAAGGTTGGCCCACCCCGTACGCGCTTCGCGCGCCCCCTCGAGGGGGCGGCACTGGCGGACCGGCAGAGCCGGATCCGCGGTGCCCCGGATGGGATACATATGAGTTGATGCAGCGGATGGGTCGTTACGCGACCCGCTGTTCGGGTGCCTCGCCACCGGTCCAGCGGTCCCAGTTGCGCCGGTCGGCCGAGGTGTCGAAGTCGCCGTTGTCCTCGCCCGCCTTCAGGTGGTACCACTCCAGCACCTCGGGCACCGTGGCGCCGCCGCAGTTGCCCTGGAAGATCTGGTGCACCGGCAGCCACGCCTGCACGTACTTCTCGGGCTCGCCCTCGAACACGTCCTTGCAGCCGTCCGAGCAGAAGTGGTACTTCATGCCGTGATAGGTGGTCTCGCGCATGCAGATGC
The DNA here is from genome assembly GCF_029845405.1 of Pigmentiphaga sp. GD03639. Taxonomy (NCBI): domain Bacteria; kingdom Pseudomonadati; phylum Pseudomonadota; class Betaproteobacteria; order Burkholderiales; family Alcaligenaceae; genus Pigmentiphaga; species Pigmentiphaga sp. GD03639. Next base: position 12,809 of record NZ_JAOCLR010000017.1, on the reverse strand, counting down.
GCGTCGGATCGTCCGGCTCGGTAAAGGCCATGGGAATCTGGCAGATCTGGCACAGCATGGGCAGCGCGTTGTTGTAGAAGCGCTTGCCTTCCTGCGCCTGCCGGTCCCAGTACTCCAGGCGCGGGCGATACAGGCGATCGAAGCTGGCCGGGTACTTCTCCGACAGCCAGGCCATCTCGTCCGGCCGCGGGATCCACGTGTGGATCGCCGCCGCATGCGTGTAGTTGTAGAAAATGCCCCAGGCCTGGTGCGAGATGTGATCCTTCTCCTTGCGCGCCTGCTCGTGATACTTGGGCATGCGGATGCCGTAGCGGGCCAGATCCTGGAACAGCGCGCCGCCGTTCTTCTCGAAATAGATCTCCCAGGCCTCCGACCATGACATCACGCGCTTGGGCAGCATGTAGTCCATCATCATCGCCACCAGCGTCAACAGCCGGTAGCCGCGCCAGAACCACTTGTCTATCCACTTCTGCACGATGGGCAGGTTGTCCGGATCCTGTTCCAGCAGGAACTTCACGATCTCCAGCCCCAGCGTCATGTGGCGCGACTCGTCGCTTTGCGCCGAGAAGCCGAACGTGACCGTGGCCATGTCGCCGTTGAACGCCGCGCCGCTCATGAACGGCATGAACAAGAGATTCGTCAGCACGTACTCGAACGAGAACGAGATCGCCGTCACGAACTCGAACGGCCCCGCCGACATCGCGTCGTCGAAATACGACTTCGGCACCGACAGATACCAGACCCGGTCATGCATGTGCTTGAAGTCGTGCAAGCCGTTGAAATACTTGTTGTAGTGGCTGATCGTGTGGATCTGCGTCTGCGAATGCCGCAGCTCGTCAATCGACTGCATCTGGCACGCGATGCGCGCCCCCACCCCGCGGAAATTGCGCCCCGCCATCGCATAGCCCCGGTGCGCCGCGTACTCCAGCGGGCTCACCCCTTGCAGGAACAGCTTGATGGCGTTGATGTAGCGCGCGTCGGTCACGTTGAACTGGCCGTTGTTCTGCGCGAAGGCATCGATGATGGCGTAGAGCTTGCGCTCCTTCTCGCCCTGGAACTTCCAGTACGCGTCCATCGTCAGGCGAAAGGGGTCCTCCCACTTGTCCCAATCGTGCACCTTGATGCCCTCGAACTTGTCGTAGGGGAACACCTTGTCCATCGGCTGGTAGCTGGTTTCCCAGCCCAGGTCGCGGGTCAGCAGCGCGTAGCGCTCCTTCAGGCCCAGCTTGCGCGCGGGCGTCGTCGTGGTCATGTGCGTCTCCGTTCTTGCTTGATGGGGAATGGCGTTCGGGCCTTAGCGATGCCAGGCCAGCGTGAACTCGTCATCCGTCTCGTCGATGTTTCCCGACAGCGAGACCAGGTTCACGTGCAGCTCCTGCAGATCCCAGTCGCGGCCCAGGCGCTCCTCCACCGAGGCGCGCCGGACCACCAGCGAATCCGGCGCGTCGATCTTCACCATCGCGGGGAAGTCCTGGCGCTGCGCGTGCGGGTTGTCCTCCAGGATCGCGTCGATGATGCTGCGGGTATCGTCATTGGCCTGGAAGGCGATGAATACGTTTTGGGACATGGCGGTTCCTTGATAGAGACTGGGGTCAGACGGCGACCTGGCACTTCGCGGCGCGTTGGCGTAGCGCCGACACCGCCTCGTCCAATTGCGCCGCGGCGCGATCGCCAAAGGCAACGGCCGCCCACGGCGCCAGCGCCTCCTTGCCGCGCGCAAGCCAGCCCTTCACCCACCGCGACAACAGCGCCGCGTTCTCCGGCGACTCCTCCGCCGCCGTCTTCAGGCAGGCATCCACCCAGCGCAGGTTCTCGCCATGCCAGTCACGCATGAACTCCACGCTCATCCCGAAACCATTGCCCGTGGCCGCCGACAACTCCCGCTCCAGCGCCTGGAACACCAGCGGATACACCAGCCCGTCCAGCGCGAAGTCCTGCGCCACGAACACCTCGAACCAGTCCTTCGTCACGAACAGGTTCTCCATCTCGCACCGCAGCCCCTGCCACGCCGGCGAGCCCAACCAGTACTGCTTCGCCCGCGCCAGCGACGCCCCCTGATTGCCGTCCAGCAGCAGCCCGATGCGGCTCAGGTACTGCGCCAGCCCCAGCCGGTCCATGCTCTGGTACTGCGCCGCCTGCGTGATCGCCGCCCCATAGCCATAGGCCGTCACATAACAGTTGTTCATATTCGCGCCCCACTCGTAGTGACGCAGCGGCAGCACCAGTTCCTCGATACGCTGCCGTACCTCCCCCGGCGCATCGCGCAGCAGGCCGCGCTTGTCCACGAACTCCAGCGCACTCTCCTGCGCCTCCTGCTGCCGCGCGCGGGCCTGCGTGTACGTGCCGTAGTAGTAATGACGCGGATCCTTGAACGCGTACCAGTCCCGCATCACCACCGCCGTGCGGCGCGTGTCGTACAGCTCGAACGCCGGCTCCCACAAAGGCCGGTAATGGAAATTCACCTCCGGCTGCAGGTCATAGGTCGCCTCCTGATAGCGCGACGCCGGCTTGTCCGCGCCGAAGCGGCGCGCAATGTGGGAAAACGTCTGGCGAATCGGACGGATGTCGGAAGTCTTGATATCGACTTGCATGGCTGGGTCTCGTCGGAAGGGAAAAAAGGGAAGGCGCTACTCGGCCAAGCCGGGCGAGCCATAGCGCCACTTCATGCGCTCCAGGTCCAGGCGGGCCGCTTCCTCCGCGCCCACCATCCGCACGCGGTTGCGGCGGCAGAACTCCTGGAATTGGGGAAACGCCAGCACCAGCTCCACGGCCAGCTCCGGATCGCCTATCGAAAACTCGAACTCGACGTAGCGGCTTTCCAGCAGACCCAGGACGCGGACGTAGCGGGAGGCGTGCGGTGGCGTGCCGGCGGCGGTTGCATCCATGGGCGTGTCTCCATGGGGCGTGATGCCCTCGTTGATTTCATGACTTGGCGCAGCGGGGGCTGCGGTGGTGCCATGAGAAGTGCAACGGGCGTGCCAGCGGGGGCAAGTGGTTGATTTGGCGGGGGATTTTTCTGCGCGAGACCAGGGGTGCGGGATTTCCTGGATGCGGAAAAGGGGAAATGCTGCGGTGCAGCTTTATGAAATGGTGAAGGTCGGCCAGAACTTTGCGCTCTCCCCAGGTACTTCGCATATAGAACAATTCAACCGGCGTACTCGAGTTTTGTGTACTATTAGTTACAAATGAAAGCCGTATACACCAACGAAAGGCCAAAAGTGAAAGCTAGCGTAAAAGACCCGTCGACTCTGGCAGACATCATTGACTCAGTGAACGAGCTCGGACTTAGAGCCGGCATTTCCAAACACCGCGCTTTTACTGCTTGGTTTGCAATTAATATGCACGATCTGGATGAGGACGACGCGTTGAGTTCGGCCGCCATGGACGGCGGCAATGACCAAGGAATCGATTTAGTATTTGCGGACGATTCAACCCGTACCATTTACGTTATCCAGGGACACTGCGGCGACAACCATACAAAAGTTACCCCTAAAAGCAAATGGAGTGATGTGGTTTCGACCATTCCCTTTTTTGAAGATACTCGCTCTCTGCGAGAAGTGGGAAGGCATGAGCTTGCGGATCAAATCGACTCAGTTAAGACGGAAAATAGCGATTACACCATCGCCTTTGGCTTAATTAGCCTTGGGAGAAAAAACGTTACCATCACCAAAACGGTGGATGCCACTCGTCAGTCAAAGACCTTCAACAAATACCAGTACTTCTATCTAGCTCAAGAAAACGTCAAGGAGCAGTACGACGCTCTTATTGAATCTGAACGCGGCATTGCAGAAGACCAACTGGCTTTTTCTGGAAATATTATCGAAGACACCGGAGAATATGGGCGGGCTTGGATTGGCAATGTATCGGCTAAAGAACTAATTCGCCTTCACAGAACTTATTCGAATCAATTATTTGCAGGGAATGTCCGGCTTTTCTTAGGAACTCGAAAAGGTGGAATCAACGAACAAATAATAAAAACAGCAAATGAAACTCCAGGATTATTTTGGGCCTTAAACAATGGAGTTTCCATCATTGCGGATACTGCCACTAGCAGCAAGAAAATAAAGAATTCATTGACACTTCGTCGATTCAGCATTGTCAATGGCTGCCAAACCACAAATGCCCTTAGCCAAGCAAATGCCAGCGATGACTGTAAGGTATTGGTTCGCGTTATCGCAGCCAAAGACTCGGTGAAGAACGATGTGGTGCGCTTCAACAATTCGCAAAATGCCATCAAAATTTGGACGGTGCGCGCTGTCGATAGCACACAAGAGCGCCTTCGCCGCGAATTAGGCGTAATTGGCTTAGACTATGCGCCAAAACAATCGGGAAGCCGACGACGTCGAGACAAATCGAAAATTATTGAACTTGATCGGTTGGCCCAATATTTGGCAGCTCAAAGAAATGATTTTTTGATTCAAGCCATTGACAATAAGGCTGAACTCTTCGATCAACCTTATTCTCAAATATTTTACCCGCAAATCTCAGCTGCTGATATTTTACTAACTTGGCAATTGGGTAACATTTGCGAAGAAAAGCGAATAGAGCAATTGCGAGCGCTTGGAAAATCTGCACCAACCGGCGGTCTCCTAGCCGTTACGGCCACCTTTTGGATTATTTTCACCGCGTCAAAGATTATTTCTAAACTTTCCGACATTCATTCCCCTCACATAACCCTCGAAAAAATAAACACCGATAATTTTCGCTCTGCTTTAGGAAAAATCGCAGATACAGCGATCGAAATCTATTACCTGCAAGCGGTGGACACTTACCAAGGAGGAAAAGAGTTCGGAACATACAAGTCAACCCTTCGATCAACAAGATTTTTGCAGCAACTCGAACCAAAAATTGATTTTAAGGTCGCTCAGTTGCCAACGATGAAAACCAACCGGCCGCCGATTCTAGAAAACGTTGCCAAAAACATTAAGCCATGATTTTGACCATGCGAACGACGAGACAGTTGAAAAAATTGATTCGACCCCTCTGATGATTTACTTGGTAAAATGGCATCATAAAGATCGTTTCTCCTTAGAGACGGCGAGTCCATTAGCGCTGACTGCAATCCCTACCCTTCGTTACTCACCAAATTTTGAATCTGCTAGATGCATCAACTGCATCGAAAGCAAATTCGAGAAACATTGACCCAAAGATCATCCACCGAGTCACTATTGGCAAAAGAGTAGTTGTCTTCACGTGACGAAATCAGACTTTCCTCCCCAGCCGCCTACCCTCGGCCTAGGCACCGCAGCCCGCGACCTCTACCGCGCCCTCTGGCGCCACGCAGCCGGCGTCCGCCCCCACCTGCTCGGCGCAGCCGGCCTGCTCTCAGCCGCACAGCTACTCCGCCTGACCATGCCCTGGCTGGCCGCCCAAGCCATCAACGCCCTGCAGCAAGGCGACATGGCAACAGCCGGCCGCTGGATCGCCTATCTCGTCGGTGTCTACCTCCTGTCCTGGCTCCTCCACGGCCCCGGCCGCATCCTGGAACGCAACGTAGGCGTCCGAGTACGCGAACGCCTGGCCGATCAACTCTACGCCCGTATCTCCGCCGCCCCGCTCGCCTGGCGCGACGGCCGGCACTCCGGCGAACTCCAGCACCGCGTCGTCCAATCTAGCCGCGCCCTGTCCGACTTCGCCCAGAACCAATTCGGCTACCTGCAAAGCGCCTTCAACTTCGTCGGTCCTCTGGTCGCCCTGGCCTTGCTGTCGCGCACCAGCGGCACCATCGCCATCACCGGCTACGTCATCATCGCGCTGATCATCATGCGCTTCGACCGCGCACTGATGCAGCTTGCCCGCGCCGAGAACGACGCGGAGCGCCGCTATGCCGCCGCGCTGCTGGACTTCGTCGGCAATGCCGGCACGGTGATCGGCCTGCGGCTGCAATCGGCCTCGCGCAAGGTGCTCGGCCGCCGCATGCAGGCGGTGATGGCGCCGCTGCGCCGTGCGGTCATGGTCACGGAAGGCAAGTGGTTCACCGTGGACATCCTCGGCATGGGGCTCACCTGGATACTGGTGGTGGTCTACGTGCTGCAATCGCGGCAGCCCGGGCAGGCGGTGATGCTGGGCACGGTCTTCATGATCTACCAGTACGCCCAGCAGGCCGCGACGGTGGTGGGCGCGATGGCGTCGAACTTCCAGAGTTTCGCGCGCATGCATACGGACTACGGCAGCGCGGAGCCGATCTGGGAAGCGCCCGGCGACCCCGATGCGGCGGTGCCGGCCGTGGTGCGCGACGCGCCATGGCAAACGCTGGAGCTGCGCGGCGCCACCTGGCGCTATGCCGACGACGCGCGCGGCGGGCTGCATGGGATTGATCTGCTGCTGCGGCGAGGATCCCGGGTGGCGCTGATCGGTCCGAGCGGGGGCGGCAAGAGTACGTTGCTGCGCATGCTGGCCGGCCTTTATCCGCCGCAGCAGGGCGAACTGTTGCGCGACGGCCTGACGGTGGATTGGGCCGGACTGCGCACCTTGGCCACGCTGATCCCGCAGGAGGCTGAGGTGTTCGAAGCCACCGTGGAGGAGAACCTTACCTTCGGCGAGCCGGCCGACGCGGCGGCGCTGCAATCGGCCGTGCATGCGGGGGTGTTCGACGAGGTGCTGCAACGCCTGCCCGAGGGTTTGGCCAGTCCGCTGAACGAACGCGGCGGCAATCTTTCGGGTGGCCAGCGGCAGCGGCTGGCCCTGTCCCGCGGCGCTCTGGCGGCGCAAGGCAGTTCGCTGCTGCTATTGGACGAGCCCACCAGCGCGCTCGACCCGCAGGCCGAGGGCCGGGTGTTCGACCGCATGGTGGCGGCGTTCCCGTCAGCCTGCATCGTGGCCTCGGTACACCGGCCCAGCCTGCTCGAACGGTTCGACACCGTTGTCGTGATGGAAGCCGGCAAGGTGGTCGATGCCGGCCCGCGTGACCAGGTGCTGGCCAGGCGCAATCACTAGAAGTCGATGGTGGCCGACAGCACGACCGCGCGCGGCAGGCCGAGATAGGCGGATTGCCAGGTGCCTATCGTCCAATAGCGTTTGTCGAAGGCGTTCTCGAGCATCGCCCGGAAGGTCACGTTGCGGTCCATGACCCGGGTGGCCCAGCGCGCGCCGAAGTCGAAGCGGGTCCAGCCCGATACGCGCGTGGCGTTGGTGCCGTCGGCGTATACCGAGCCGGTATGGATGGCGGCGGCGGTCAGGGTGACTCCGGCCAGCGTGGGCACGTCCCACTCCAGCCCGACGTTGGCGGTCATGCGCGGCACGCCCACCGGGTCCTTGCCCGTCGTGGCCGCGGAGTTGGTCCGGGTCATCTCCGCATCCATCCACGCCAGGCCGCCCAGCATGCGCAAGCCGGGCGTCACTTCGCCCCAGGCGTTCAGCTCCACGCCGCGATGCCGCTGTTCGCCGTTCGCCTCGTAGCGGTTGGTGGCCGGGTCGAGCAAGCCGCTGGGTTTGCGGATCTGGAACAGGCTGACGGATGTCGCCAGGCGCCCCCAGTCGCGCTTGATGCCGACTTCGGCCTGGCGGGTTTTCAGGGGCTTGAGGACTTGTCCGGCATTGGCCACGCCATCCGGCGCGGTACCGCCCTGGGCCAGCCCTTCGACGTAGTTGGCGTACAGCGAGACGTTGTCCCAGGGTTTGACGACGATGCCTGCCAGCGGTGTGACGGCGGACTCGTCGTACTGGCCGGCGGTGGCCGGGAAGTTCTGCACCTTGACCTGTTGGTGGCGCAGCCCCAGCGTCAGCAGGATGCGGTCATCCACGAAACCCAGCGTGTCGGCGAAGCCGATGCTGCGCAATCGGGTTTGCGATGCCGGCTGCGCGGCCACGCCGGGAATGCCGTCCGGTTGGGGGTAGATGACGGGGTCGTAGATGTTCGACTCGAACGTCGCCACCGATGTCGAGAAACCATAGGCAACGTCGCGCTTCAGGGTGTTCGCGCTGAGCGCCCAGCGATGCGAGACCGGTCCGGTCCGCAGGCGTCCGCGCACGCCGGCCTCGGCCGAGGTCGTATGCAGGTCGAAGGCGGAGGCCGCGGCGTTCTGCGTGGTGTCGCCGTCGGCCGACATCAGGTAGATGTTGCCCCCTATGCCGCCGTGCCAGCCGCGGGAGCGGCCTATTGCGGCATAGGCCGTCGCGTCGTCGGCCAGGTCGTATTCAACGCGGGCCGCCAGGGTTTCGTCGCCGCTGCGCAGATAGCTCCAGGGCTGGCCGAAGTTCGTGCTGCCGGCGGGTGCCGGCAGGGACACGCCGGGCGCCACGGCGAAGCTGCTCAGGACGGTGCGTACCGCGTGACCCCGGTGCGACTGCTTGACGTAGTCCAGCGATGCGCGCAGCCGCTGCCCGCGATAGTCCAGGGCAACGGCGCCCATGCCCATCTGTTCGTCCTGGTGGTCGCGCGCGGTATCGCCCCGCCGCAGGACGCCGTTGACCCGCACGCCGAACTCGCCGTCGGCGCCGAACCGGCGGCCCACGTCGGCATGCAGGCCGATGCGCGAATCCGAAAAGTAGCTGGTCGTAAGCCGCGTCAACGGCGCGTCGTCCGCGCGCTTGGTCAGGATGTTCACGGCGCCGCCCGCCGCGCCGCTGGGCGACATGCCGCTCAGCATCGCGCCCGGCCCCTTGAGCACTTCGATACGGTCCATGAATTCGGCCGCACTGCGATATTGCGCAAGCAGTCCGGGCAGGCCATTGAAGGCGATTTCATCGGTGGCCAGATCGAAGCCGCGGATGCGCAGCGTGTCGGTCGAATCGCCCTCGCCGCCCACCACCCGCACCGACGCATCGTTGCGGGCCAGGAAGGAGGCCACGCTGCGGGGCAGTTGATCTTCGACGGCCTGCGCGGTGTAGCTGACGACGTTGAAGGGCGTATCCATGAAATCGGTGTCGCCCAAGAGGCCGAGGCCCCCGCCGCGCGCCACCAGCCCGCCGGCATAGGCGGGCGGACGCTCGCCGCCCAGGGCATCGGCGCGCGCCGTCACCGTCACGGCCGGCAGGGTCGTGACGGCATCCGATCCGCGCACCACCGTCATCGCCGAGGCGCCGCTGCGCACGGCAACCAGGCCCGAGCCTTCCAAGGCATGCCGCAGCGCCTGCTCCAGGGTCAGGGCCCCATTCAGCGCGGGCGCCTGGCGGCCGTCCAGTAACCCGGCCTCGCCGCCGATGGAAATACCGAACTGCCGGGACAACGCGGCCAGCGTCCTGGCCAGGGACTGGGCGGGCAGCGACAGATGGACAGGCGTCGAGGCGAGCGCGGGCTGGGGCTGGGCCCGGACGGACCCGGCCGGCAGCAGGCCCGCGGCGCCGACGGCGCAGGTCAGAAGAAACGGAGCCATGGCCGCGCCATGGCGGCTGCGCCGGGCGGCGAACGGTCGGAAGAATCGGAAAGCGTCGTGTGCGGTCATGGTGGAAGAACTGAACGTGTCATGCAGAAGACACGCCACGGCGCATTTGCCCCCCTCCCCACTTGCAACAAAAAGCAACTTCCCCGGCGGGAATCAACCGCGCGCCCGGATCTCGATACCCTGCTCGTCCGCGGGCATCACCCGCACCGGCAGCATGTGCGCCAGGCTGTCGAGAAAGGACTGAGGGTCCTTCAGCAAATAGCTGCCGGTCACCCGCATCTCGCGCAGGGCCGCATCCCGCGGGGACAACCTCAAGGGGCGAGACAGGTAGTCATTCCACCGGGATACGACTTCCGGCAGCGGCGTGTCGCGGAAGAACAGCCATCCCTGCCGCCAGCCGCCAACTTCGCCCGGATCCACCGGACGAGGCGAACCGACCCCCCGGCCGTCGATGTCGGCAGCCTGGCCCGCCTGCAAAAAAACGGAAGGCGCCGGATCCGCCGCCTGGCCGTTCTCCGCGCCCCACACGGCGACCCGGCCTTCGGCGACCTCCACCCGCATGCGGGCCTCGCGGGTGGAAACCGTGAACACGGTGCCGACCACGCGCACGCGGCCCCAATCCGTTTCCACCCAGAATGGACGCTCGGCGTCGGACGCCACGGAGAACCGCGCCTCGCCCTCGGTCAACCTGACGGTTCTCCTGGCGCGCAAGAACGTCACCTGGGCCGCGGTACGCGCGGACAAGTCCACGCTGCTGCCGTCCGGCAACGCCTGCGTCATCCGTTGCGCGCGTCCGGTTCGCAGCGCAATCTCGTACACCGGCAGCCGCCATGCCCAGCGCCCGCCCACGCCCAACAGCCCCAGGCCCACCCCCACACCGGCCAGGCCAAGCGCGCGGCGCCGCAGGCGCTGCCTCTGCGCCGCGCTGGCGGGCTTGGCGATTTGCGAGCGCAGGGCACCCGGCTCGGTGGCATTCCAGATACGCTGCGCGGTCAAGGCGGCTTCGGCGTGTTCGGACGAGGACTCGCGCCACGTTTGCAGCGCCAGCTCGGCACGCTGGGCGGCGGCCGCATCCCCATGGTGAATGCGGCCGATCAGGATCAGCGCGTGCTCGACCAACTGGCGTGGCGCGCGCCGCTCTTCGCGGTCGAACAGGGGGACAGGCTTCGGTGCCATGGCGTGAACGGGCTTCAATCTTCCCCGGGAGCATAGCCCGCGCAGTCGAGCAGCGCGCGCGCCATCTGCCGCTCCACCGTTCGCACGGTCATGTCCATGTGCGCGGCGGTCTGCGCATAGCTCATGCCATGGATGCGCACCAGGATGAACACGTCGCGCCGCCTGGACGGCATGCTCTTCAACAGGGCCAGCAAACGTTCGAGCTGCTGCCGGGCGCCGACCTCGCGCTCCACCGACGGCCGGCTGTCGTCGCCCACCAGCGCCAGTGTTTCCAGCACCCTTGCCTCGACCGCGCTGCGCAGACGCAATGTCGCCAGGATGTTGCGGCCGGCCTGGTACAGCACCGCGCGGGGCTCGAATATGGGGGCGCCGGTGCGCTGCAATGCCAATACCCGGGCATAGGCCTCCTGCACGACATCCGCTGCCGTGTCGCCATTTCCCGCCCGGCGGGTGAAATAGCGCAACAGCTCGCGGTAGTAGCGCTCGTGCATAGGGGTTCGGGTGCGCCGTGGGGAGCGGAGCGCAGAAGCTTTGGTGAAAGGTAATTGATTATTATTATTGTTTGAACAAGCCTTGCTTGGCAAGTTGCCCATGGATGCGGACCCGCGCCTACTCCGGCACGTGAACCCTTTCCTTGATGTGCTTCAGATTGGCCACGATCGTGAAGGTCATGATGACCAGCAGCGCGTCGTAGCGGGGGATGCCGGTCAGGCCGGGCCGGTCGCGGCCGAGCAGCAGATGGGCGTCGAGCGCGCTCAGGCGCAGCGACGAGGGACGGGATGGAAGGCTCACGTCTCGGCCGAATCGTATGAATCCTAGCCGGGATTGTGCCTCAACTATGGGACGGAGCCGGCGGCCGTCATGCCAATGCCCGCCTCGCCAGTTCCCGGGCCGACAACCGCCCCGGGTCATACAACCGACATTCCACCGGCGCATCATCCGTGCCCAGCGCCAGCGGAATCTCCGTGCACGCCATCAGGAAACCCGTCACGCCGGTACGCCCGCGCATCCGTAGCAATGCACTGGTAAAGCAGGCTCGCCCCAGCTCGCTGTCGCCCGCCTTCACCCCGTCGTAGATGCCCCGCATGACCAGATCCAGCTCGTCGCCATCCGGTGCCCTGCACGCGATACCCACCCGAGCCAACGCTTCGGCATAGACGCCCGACTTCACCGTCCCGGCCGTGGACAACAGCCCGACTTCCGTCTCGCCTTGTCCAACCAGATAGTCGGCCGTGGCATCGCCGATGTGCAGCAGCGCCATGTCCGGATGCATGTGCCGCAACTCGGCATGCCACGCATGCGCGGTATTGCACGACATCGCAACTACCCTGGCCCCCAACGCCCGCAGCCCGTCCATCTGCCCGGACAACCCATGCAGCACGCGCCCATACTCGTCCCGCGTCCCCAGCAACGCCGACGTCCTGTCGGGCACCGGCAACTGGAACAGATAGTGGGGCGGGAAGCGCTGGTCGGTCACGCCTGCCCCGCCCGCCTCGATCAGCCGCGCGCATTCCTCCAGGAACAGGCCGACGTAGTGCGCCCCCGCGAACGGGCCCATGCCCCCGATGATGCCGACTGGAACCACGTTCTTCTGCCCCTGTGCTGCATGCCGTGCGTTCAGTTCAACTGGATGTTGGCGCGCGAGATGATGTCTTTCCACCGCTTCGTCTCTTCGCTGGAAAGCTTGGCCAGATCCTCGCTGGTCCCGGGGAACGGCAAGGCGCCCTGCTCGGCCAGTTGCGCGGCCATGGCTTTCTCCTTGGCGATGCCGATGATTGTGGCTTCCAGTTTCTTGATGATCTGCGAACTGGTGCCGGCCGGCGCCATCAGCCCGTACCAGGACTCGACCACCGCATCCTTCACACCGGCTTCCTCCAGCGTGGGCACGTCGGGCGCGGCGGGACTGCGTTTCTCGCTGGCCATCGCCAGCACGCGCAGCTTGCCCGGCTTGATGTAGGGCAGCACGTTGGGCAGGTTGGCGAACATCACGTGTACCTGTCCGGCCAGCAGGTCGGCGGTGGCGGGACCCGCGCCCCGGTAGGGTACATGCGTGAACTTGGCGCCCGAGCGCAGCATGAAGAGTTCTCCGGTCAGATGGTTGACCGACGCAATGCCGGCGGAAGCCATGTTCAGCTTCCCGGGATGCTTGTTGGCATAGGCGATCAGTTCCTGGACCGTCTTCACCGGCACGTTGGTCGACACCGCCAGCGCATTCGGCACCGCGGAGAACAAGGCGATGGGCGCGAAATCCTTCTCCGCGTCATAGGGCAGGTCCCTGGACAGCAGCGGCTGGATGGACTGCTGGCCCAT
>NZ_JAOCLR010000016.1:0-122207 GCF_029845405.1 Pigmentiphaga sp. GD03639 | reverse complement strand
TCTGCATTTTGCGCATTTGCGCCGTCCGGCGCCGCCCATGGAAGCCAGTCCCGTACTTGATATCAAGAGCACCTCGCTCTACGCCATCCGCGTGGTGTTGCATTCTTCCGACCTCCAGGCCGTGCTGGCCGCGCTGGACCAGCGGATGGAGGAGGCAGCCGGCTTCTTCGAAGACGAACCGGTGGTCATCGACGCCTCTCGGCTGACCGAACCGCTCGACTGGAACCAATTGGCCGAGGCCCTGAAGCGGCACGGCTTGCCGACCATAGGCATCATGGCTCCGGCGGATCTGGCCGAATCGGCGCGCCAGGCCGGCCTGGCGCTGTTGTCGCTGCCCGCCGCGCCGGCCCGGTCGCCCGCGCCCGAGCCCGAGGCCGCCGCCGAGCCGGAACCCGCGCCAGCCGCCCAGGCCGCGCCGGCTCCCGCCCCCAGCCAGCCGGAAACGCCGCCCGCCACCGAAACCGTGGCCGAGCAGCCGCCCGCGGCGCCGCATGCCGTGCCGACCATGATCATCGACAAGCCCCTGCGCTCGGGCCAGCGGGTCTACGCCCGCCATGCCGACCTGATCGTCATGGGCGTGGTCAGCCATGGCGCCGAGGTCATCGCCGACGGCAACATCCATGTCTACGGCCCGCTGCGTGGCAAGGCCATGGCCGGCGCCCGCGGCGACACCAAGGCACGCATCTATACCACCCGGCTCGAAGCCGAGCTGGTCGCCGTCGCCGGCGTGTACCGCACGCTGACCACGGCGCTTTCCCCCGACATCCAGGACAAACCGGCATTGATCCGCCTCGACGGCGAGAAATTGCTGGTCGAACCGTTGCCCATCTAACTCATAAGGACCCACTCCCCATGGCACGTATCGTTGTCGTGACTTCAGGCAAAGGCGGCGTCGGCAAGACCACCACCAGCGCCAGTTTCGCTGCAGGGCTGGCGCTGCGCGGCCACAAGACGGCAGTCATCGATTTCGACGTCGGCCTGCGCAACCTCGATCTCATCATGGGTTGCGAGCGCCGCGTGGTCTACGACCTGATCAACGTCATCCAGGGCGAAGCCACCCTGAACCAGGCCCTGATCCGCGACAAGCAGCTCGACAACCTCTACATCCTGCCGGCCTCGCAAACGCGCGACAAGGATGCCCTGACGCAGGAAGGGGTCGAGAAGGTCATGGAAGGGCTGAAGGAAATGGACTTCGCCTACATCGTCTGCGATTCGCCCGCGGGCATCGAATCGGGCGCGCTGATGGCGGCCTACTTCGCCGACGACGCGCTGGTCGTGACCAACCCGGAAGTCTCGTCGGTGCGCGATTCGGACCGCATCCTGGGCATCCTGTCGGCCAAGTCGCGCCGCGCCGTCAACAGCGAGGAACCGGTCAAGGAACACCTGCTCCTGACGCGCTACAACGCCAAGCGCGTGGCCGACGGCGAAATGCTGTCGCTCAAGGACGTCGAGGACATCCTGCGCATCAAGCTGATCGGCGTCATTCCCGAATCCGAAGACGTGCTGCAAGCCTCGAACCAGGGCCTGCCCGCCATCCACCTGAAGGGTACCTCGGTGGCCGAAGCCTACCAGGACGTCGTCGCCCGCTACCTGGGCGAGGACAAACCGCTGCGTTTCGTCGATTACGAAAAGCCCGGCCTGTTCAAGCGTCTGTTCGGAGGGAAATAATCGATGTCGCTGCTCTCCTTTTTCCTAGGACAGAAAAAGCCGCCGTCGGCCGGTGTCGCCAAGGAACGGTTGCAGATCATTCTTGCCCACGAACGATCGGGCTCCGGCGCCTCGGCCGATTACCTGCCGCAATTGCAGAAGGAGCTGGTGGCCGTCATCTCGAAGTACGTCAAGATCAATCCGGACGACATCAAGGTGAACCTGGAGCGCCAGGACACGCTGGAAGTGCTGGAAGTCAAGATCGAGATGCCTTCGGCGACCTGATGCCGCCCGGCTCGCGCGGCCCCGGCGTCCCCGCGCCGGCGGCCCGCCAGAATGCCTCGGCCGCGGCGGGTTCGGCCGCGCCGCGGCGGTACAGGCGGATGTCCAGCTCGATGCGCCAGGACGGTTCCCCCGCCTCCATCAGTTTTCCCTCGCCCAGTTCGTCGCGGACCAGACTGGCCGGCAGCCAGGCGACGCCACGGCCGCTGCGCGCCATCGATTGCAGCACCGTCGCCAGGTGCGCCGTCACCGCCACATCCGCCCGCAACCGTGCCAGCGCGGCTCCATGCACGGCCCGGACGATGCGCCCCAGGCCCGATTCCGCGCTGTACGCCAGGATGGGCACGCGCTTGCCCGACGTCCCGCCCAGCACGAAACGCGGCCGGCCTTGCCGGTCCGGCGCGCAAACCGGCAGCAGCACGTCGTCGCCCACCTTGATGGACGGATAGGCCGAGGCGTCCAGCCGGGCCGGGGCCTGCTCGTGCGCGTGGCACAGGAAGAACTGCGCCCGCCCCTGGGTCATCAGCGCCTCGCATTGCTGGGCGACGTCCGACACCAGTTGTATGGGCCCCAGGCTCAGGCCGGACTCCAGGCCACGCAGCCAGTCGGGCAGGAAGGTCAGCGACAGGGCATGCGTGGCCGCGAAGCGCAGCGTGGCCGAGCTGGCCTGCGCCACCCGGCGGGCCTCGTCGGGGATGCGCTCCACGCGCGCCAGCATGTCCTGGGCCGTGGTCCGGAACCACAGCCCCGTCTCCGTCAGGGTGACGGGATGCGTGGCCCGGTCGAACAGCGTCACGCCCAGCCATTCCTCCAGCATGCGTATGCGGCGGCTGAAGGCCGGCTGCGTCATGTGCCGCAGCTCGGCCGCGCGCGAGAAGTTGCCGCACTCGGCCAGGACCAGGAAATCTTCCAGCCAGATCAGGTTCATGGCCGATGCTTACAGAGCATGGAAAAAGAGAAAACTAGCATTGGCCGCCCGATGCGGCAAACGGCATGATACGTCCATGCAGCCGGCCTTCCGCCCGGCCCTCCTGGAGTTTCCATGTCCGTGCGCATTCTCGAAATCCGCGAAGTCACCAAGCCCATTTCCTCGCCCATCCGCAACGCCTACATCGACTTCACGAAGATGACCAGCAGCCTCGTGGCCGTGGTCACCGACGCGGTGCGCGACGGCAAGCGCGTG
The DNA here is from genome assembly GCF_029845405.1 of Pigmentiphaga sp. GD03639. Lineage (NCBI taxonomy): Bacteria > Pseudomonadati > Pseudomonadota > Betaproteobacteria > Burkholderiales > Alcaligenaceae > Pigmentiphaga > Pigmentiphaga sp. GD03639. Next base: position 119,095 of record NZ_JAOCLR010000016.1, on the reverse strand, counting down.
ATCGGCTACGGCTTCAATTCCAACGGCCGCTACGGCCAGGGCGGGCTGATCCGCGAACGCTTCGCGCCCCGCATCCTCGAAGCCGACCCGAAGTCGCTGCTGAACGATGCCGGCACCAACCTGGACCCGCACCGCGTCTGGGCCGCCGCGATGTCCAACGAGAAACCCGGCGGCCACGGCGAACGCTCGGTGGCCGTGGGCACGATAGACATGGCCGTCTGGGACGCCGTCGCCAAGATCGAAGGCAAGCCCCTGTTCCGCCTGCTGGCTGAACGCCATGGCGTGACGGCCGATCCGCGCGTGTTCGTCTACGCCGCGGGCGGCTACTACTACCCCGGCAAGGATTTGTCGGCCCTGCGCGCCGAGATGCGTTCATACCTCGACCGCGGCTACAACGTGGTCAAGATGAAGATAGGCGGCGCCTCCATCGACGAGGACCGCCGGCGCATCGAGGCGGCATTGGCCGAGATCGAGGGCCGCGGGCAACTGGCGGTGGACGCCAACGGGCGCTTCGACCTGGACACCGCCATCGCCTACGCGAAGATGCTGCGCGACTACCCCCTGTTCTGGTACGAAGAGGCCGGCGATCCGCTGGACTACGCCTTGCAGGCCGCGCTGGCCGAATACTACCCGGGCCCCATGGCCACCGGCGAGAACCTGTTCAGCCACCAGGACGCCCGCAACCTGATCCGCTACGGCGGCATGCGGCCGGACCGCGACTGGCTGCAGTTCGATTGCGCGCTGTCCTACGGCCTGGTCGAATACGAGCGCACGCTGCAAGTGCTGCGCACGCACGGCTGGTCGCCCCGCCGCTGCATCCCCCACGGCGGGCACCAGATGTCGCTGAACATCGCCGCCGGCCTGGGCCTGGGCGGCAACGAAAGCTATCCGGACCTGTTCCAACCCTACGGCGGCTTCCCCGACGGCGTCCGGGTCCAGGACGGACACATCGTCATGCCCGAGCTGCCGGGCATCGGCTTCGAGGGCAAGAGCGACCTGTACGCGGAAATGCGGCGGCTGGCGGAGTAGATCCGCCAGTCCGCTCCTTGCGTTTACAGATCGCCCTCAGTGATCGACGTGCTCTTGCCCGAGGAAGACTTGACGGAGATCGTCGTGACGCCCTTGTCCGAAGTGGCGATGGTCGTATCGACGGTCTCGGCGTCGGTCTTGGCGCGCAGGCCGCCGCTGATCAGCTCGCCGAAAGCGATCCGGGCCACGACCGGCGAAGTCAACGACACCCGGTAGTCGAACTCGCCCAGCGGCGAGCGGGAACCCTTGGCCCGGTAGTCGACCTTGGTCATCGTGTCGGTGTCCGTGGCATGGTCGGTGCTGAATTCGGAGGCATACTCGCTGATCTCCATCGACACGCCGCTCTCGGTCAGCTTGACCGCGCCCGAGATCTTCAGGGTGCTCGTGCCGTCGTCGGTGTCCGGAGCGCCACCGGGCGTGGTAGCCGCCTTCAGCACGAAATCGCCGTCCAGCGTAGTGTCGTCGTCCACTTTCATGCCGCGGAACGGAAACGTCATCGTCGCCGCGGCCGGCTCGTCGTTATCGAAGATGTCGCCGCTGACGTCGCTGAACGTGACGGTCGTCTTGCCAGTCAGCACCACGTCATCGTCATCGCACCGGTCGAACTGGATGTCGACCTTGTCGCCGTTGCCCGGGATGGGGCCGCTACTGGCCCGAGTAAGCGTGGCCGTATAGGTGCCGCCGTCGTCACAAGGCTGGGGACCGCTCGGCGCACCATCGTCCAGGAAGCTGAGCGCCTGGCCGGCTGCGGATATCGTAACCTGCGGCACGCCCAGGCTGATACCTATCACATCGAAGGCGAGCTCCTGGAGCTGCTTCTCGGAATAGGTAGGCTTGGCGGGATCGTCGCTGCCGCCACAGGCGGCCAGCAGTGCCAGCGCGACAGCGGCGCCGGTGGTTTTCAGGACATGGTGCATCGGGATTCCCCCTGGGTGTTTTCTTGGAATGGCTTGAGGCCATCTGCATCCTAGGAGGCGTACGTTCTTACGACAATCCTCCAAATTGAGGAATTCCCGTTCGCTGAAATGCTCCTGGCGGGGATAGACATATCATCCGCGACCCGGCGCAAATGGCAGGAGCGAATGCTTACTCTTTTCGGAGCTGGCCTGGTAAGGTGATGGAAACACGAAGCCCTCCCAGATCCGGGGAGCGCGAGAAACCGATCACGCCCCGATAGGCCTCGACCAGATCCCGGGCGATCGCCAGCCCGAAACCGGTACCCGGGCGGGACTCGTCCCAGCGGCGGCCCCGCTCGATGCGCAGGGCCTCGTCCTCGGGCAACCCCGGGCCGTCGTCCTCGATGACCAGCGTCCAGTCCCGCTCGCCGGCCTGGCGGGCCACCAGCCGGATCTGGCTGTGGGCCCACTTGCGCGCGTTGTCCAGCAGGTTGCCGAGTATCTCCATCAGGTCGCCCTCGTCTCCCGCGAAGCAGAGCCCCTTGGCGACGTCGGCGTCCCAGTCCAGCGACTGCGCGCCGGGCAACGTCTGCAGCGCGCGCAGGGTCTTGTTCACGGCGTCGCCGACCGGCGTCGAACGATACCCGAGCGCGGCCGCCATGCCGGCGCGAGCGCGCGCCAGCGTGCGGTCGACCTGGCGCCGCATGGCGCCGACCTGCTCGTCGATCTCGTCCGCCAGCGCTGCCTGCCCGCCGTCGCGGGCGCGGCGTGCCGCCGCCGCCATGACGGCCAGCGGCGTCTTCAACCCATGCGCCAGGTCGCCTGCCTGGGTGCGTGCACGTTCGAGCGAAGCGTCATGGAACGCCAGCAACCGGTTCAGTTCATCCACCACCGGCTGGACTTCGTCAGGCACGCCGCGCGGCAGCTCGCGGCCATGTCCGCTGCGCACCGCCTGCAGGTGGGCCTGCAGGTCGCGGAAGGGGCGCAGCGCCAGATGGATGAACCCCGCCATGGCGATGATGAGAAGCAGGCCCAGTCCGACCAGCGAAGGAACCAGCAGGCTCAGGAACGAACGGCGCTCGGCCTGCAGGTCGGCACGGTCCAGCGCCACCAGCAAGTGGACCCGCGCATCGGTGGCTGTATCGTCCAGGACGATGGTGCGTTCGATCGACAACAGGCGCGAATGCTCCGGACCGTCGATCCAGCGCGCGCGCAAGGGGCGCCCTGGCGGCGTATCGATAGTGGGCAGCGCCTCGTCCCATAGCGAACGCGAACGCAGCTGCTGGCGCCGGGGCCCGTCGATCTGCCAGTACAGGCCGCCATAAGGCTGCTCGAAGCGCGGATCGCTCGGGGCCGCCTCCAGGCCCATCGTTCCGTCGCCTTCCAGGCGGACTTGCGCGGCCAGCGCCTTCAGGTACAGGGCCAGCTCGGCGACCGCGCGCCGCTCCATCTGGCGGTCGAAGATCAGCGTGAGCCCGACGCCCCCCGCCGCCAGCGCCAGCAGGATCATCAGCGCCGCGGCGCACCCCAGCCGGACCAGCAGCGAACGGCGGCTCATCGGGCGTCGTCGGGAATCAGATAGCCGTGGCCCCGCCGCGTCTCGATCAGGTCGACCCCCAGCTTGCGGCGCAGCCGGGCGACCAGCGCCTCGATGGCATTAGTGTCCCGGTCGCTGCCGGTTTCGTAGATGTGCTCGATCAGCTCGCTCTGCGACAGCACGCGGCCCGGGTGGTGCAGGAAATAGGCCAGCAGCCGGTATTCCAGAGAAGACAGCGTCATCGCGGACCCATGCACGGTAACCAGCCGGGTCCGGGTGTCGATTTCCACGGGCCCGGCGCGCAGTATGGCCGACGATTGGCCCGCCGCGCGCCGCGTGATCGCGCGCAGCCGGGCCAGCATTTCTTCCATCTGAAAGGGCTTGGCCAGGTAGTCGTCGGCGCCGGCGTCGATGCCCTCGACCTTGTCGCGCCAGCCGTCGCGCGCCGTGAGGATCAGTACCGGGGTGGCGATGTCCGCCGCGCGCAGCCGTTTCAGGACGGTCAATCCGTCCAGCTTGGGCAGGCCCAGGTCGAGCACGATGGCATCGTAGTCTTCGGTGCCGGCCCGGAACCACGCGGTTTCGCCGTCGGCCGCCTCGTCCACGGCATAGTGCGCGCGCTCCAGCCCGGTACGGATATCGGCCGCGATGCGCGGCTCGTCTTCGACTACCAGTATGCGCATGTCTACTTGATCTTCAGGATTTCCAGGGTGCGGGCATCGATTTCGAGCTTCTTGCGCCGGCCGCTGGGTGGCAGGACCTTGACTTCGTAGACCCAGATTCCATCTTCGCGGTCGAGCTCGATCTCAATGATATCGCCGGGCACCTTGTCGCGCACCACGCCCAGCACATCGGACAGCGGGCGGATCTCGCCATGCACCAGCGCTTCGCGCGCGCAGTCCTGATCCCGCCTGCAGCGGTCGTCGCGGGCCAGGGCCGGAGCCATGGCGCAGGAGAGCGCCGCCGCGAGCAGGATCGCGGACAGGCGGGGGGAACGGCTGGATATTGCAGACATGGGCGGCACACTAACAGTCGCTGGCTGATAAAACGCTGACATCGGCGGTCAGGAACGCGAGGCGGGGGATGGCTATTCTGCCAGCCATGGACAACCCGCCAACACCAACGAGGAACACCATGCGCCTGCTGCCCGCCCTGACCATCGCCCTTGCCGCCACCGCCTCCTACGCCACCGCCGCCCAGGCCGCCGACAAGTGCGCCTATGTGCCCCACGACCGCTGGGTTCCCATCGACCAGGCCATACGCAAGGCCGAATCGCTGGGCTACGAAGTGCGCGAGGTCGAACGGGACGACGGCTGCTGGGAAGTCGAAGGCTTCGACAAGAACGGCGCCAAGATCAAACTGTACCTGGATCCGGCCACGGGCGAGGTGGTCAAGCCCTCGGACTGGCTGCCCCGCAGGAGCCGCCAATGATGGCCTCCCCTTCTGTCTGCCGCACGATAGCCTCGAGGAAAAATGCCGTGAACCAGCCCGCGTTCTCCGACAGCAGCGACGCCAGCCTGTTCGACGTCCAGCATGCTCCCGGCACCATCGGCGCCGACGCCGTCCTGCGCGGCCGGATCGAGTCGGCGCTGGCCGACCTCGGCCGGGCGCGCGAGGAATGCTTCGGCTACGCGGCCTATGGCGCGGTGGTGGCGGGGCTCAAGCGCGACTTCGCCATTCCGTCGTACCTACCGTGGACGGACATCTGGAACTGGCCCGCCGATCGGGCCGACGAAATCCTGAACTACCTGCACGGCCGCCACGCCGAGACCCTGGGACGGCCGGCGCAGCGGCGTTCAGCGTAAGGCGTAGTGCACCATGCGCGCCAGCGGCGGCTCGATGCCGTTCAGCACGCGAGCGGGCAGGTTCAGCGGCTTGAGGAACATCTTCACGCTCATGTCGGCGCTGACGTTGCGCTGGACCAGGCGCCGCGCATCGGCATTGATGCGATCGATCCATGCCTTGTCGTTCGCATGCTCGGGATGGCGATGGTTCAACACATGGCGGATGGCGCATTCGGCGTCGTCGTTGCGTATCTCCAGCAACCGCCGCACCAGCGCGCCCAGCACCTTCACGCGGCCATTGCCTTCCAGCGTGTTGTAGCGGTTGAAATAAAGATAGAAGTACTTGTAGTGGCGGACCTCATCCGTCCGGATGTTGGTGGTCAACTCGCGCAGCACGGGTTCGGGCGCGTACTCGGCCAGGCTGCGATACAGCGTGGCGGTACCCATTTCGACCACGCAGCGCGCGGCCAGCTCGAGGGCGCGCGTGGGTTCGAATTCCTCCAGCGTGCAACGCTTGGAATACTCGCCGAAGAAGCTGTCGAACGCCGCCTGCCAGTCGAAATCGGGCCAGACGTGTTCGATGTAGGCGCGCAGCGCGCGGCCGTGCTGCAGCTCTTCCTGCTCCCAGTGCTGGCCGAGCCAGGTCGCCACATCCTGGTCGTCCCGGTAGTAGTTCACCAGGTTGCGGGTATAGAGGTCGGAACCGCTTTCTATGAACGAAGCGCTGCACAGCAGGTAGAACAGCGTATCGTCGTCCTGCACCAGGCTCCGCTCGATGCGGTTCAGGTCGATATCCTCGAGCCGCCAAGGCATTTCCGTTGCAACAGCGTCCACCGAAAAATCTCCGAAGTTCGCAGTTCATCCTTGCAGCATAAGCCGAATCCGCCCTTGATTCGAGTCCCGACAGGCTTCCGGATGCATCCGCCCGGGGTTACTTTGTGTAATGCTTGTCGAGTTCGTTCACAGACAGTCCGGGGCGAATCTGTCACTGTTAACCCAAGCTGCGGCGCGACGGTCGATGCCGCCAGTACACGACTACGTACTATAGGGAGTCACTCATGAACAAGAATCTCATTGCCAAGCTGATGATCGGTGCTGCCATGGTGGTCTCGGCAGCGGGATGTGCCAGCTGGGACAGCATGTCCAGCCGGCAGAAGAGCACCGTGGTCGGTGCCGGCGTCGGCGGCGTGGCCGGTGCGGCGGTGACTGGCGGCGGCATTCTCGGCACGGTGGGCGGCGCGGCCATCGGTGGCGTGGTCGGCGACCAGATCGGCAAGCGCCGCTGATCCCGGGCCGGCTTCGGCCGGCCGCTTCCAGGCACGACAGCCCCGGCTCCTCGCGGAGATCCGGGGCTGTTGCTTTTATACGACAAGATGTATCAGGGTGGCGTGGCGCCTATTCCGGGAGGATGTTGGCCGCCTTCACGACCTCCCGCCACTTGGCCAATTCCGCCTTCGACAGCTCGCCCAGCGCCTGTGCGCTCATCGCGCGCGGCGTCATGCCTTGCTTGAGCAGGGTGCCGCGCACGTCGTCGTTCTCGAGCAGCCGGTTGAAGGCGCCGTTGTAGCGCGCGACCAGTTCGCCCTTCATGCCCTTGGGGCCCCATACCGCGTACCATGCGTCCGCGTCGTAGCGAGGCAGTCCCACGGCCGCCAGCGGAGGCACCGCGGGGTAGGCAGGATCCTGCTCGCGGCGGGACGCGCCCAGGATGACCAGGCGCTTCTCCTGCTGCATGGGCACGGCGACGTGCATGGGCTGGAACATGGCCTTGATGTGGCCGGCCAGCAGGTCGGTCGTGGCGCCGGCCGAACCCTTGTAGGGCACGTGCACCATGTTCAGCCCGAGCTGGGAGACGAGCATCTCCATGCACAGGTGGTGGAAGGTTCCCTTGCCGGGCGAACCGTAGTTGACCGTGCCGGGATGCCGCCGGACATACTCGATGAACTGGGCCAGCGTCGTCACGCCCAGCGACGGATGCACGCACAGCGCGAAGTTGGTCGACCCCAGCATGGCGATGGGCGTGAAGCTGTCGATGACGTCGAACGGCACCGAGGAATAGACCAGCGGCAGCGTGAGCGCCGTGTTCGTGCTGAACGCGATCGTATGGCCGTCGGGCGCGGCCTTGGCGACGGCGCTCAGGCCGATGATGCCGGAGGCGCCCGGCTTGTTCTCGACCACGAAGGTGCGGCCGGTCTGCTCGGCCAGCCGGGGCGAGAACAACCGTGCGCACAGGTCGGGCGTGGTGCCCGGCGTGAAGGGCACCACCACCTGGACGATCTTGTCCGCCAGGCCCAAGTCGTCTCCGGCGGCGACCAGGCGGCCCGGCACGAACGCGCCCGCCGCCAGCGTGGCGATGAACGCCCGGCGTCCGGAAAGGTTTGCGGAATCCTGCATGCTTGTCTCCTCGTTCTGTGTTCGGGATCGTGGCGCCGGCAGCCGCCGGCTATTGGATTTCGTTGGCCCGTCGCACGCTGGCGATCATGGACGAGTTGATCAGGTACTGGCGGTGGGCGTCGGGGTTTGCCACCGTGGCGCGCAATTCGTCCAGGCGTTCGCGGCGAACCTTGGCATCGCGCTCTTCCAACAGGCGCTTGTTGCGTATAGTGATGGCCTGCACGTATTCCACGTTCACCGTCCGGCGCTGGCGATGGTAGCGGTCGAGCAGGTCGTCGGGCGCGCCGTGCAGCATGACCTCGGCCAGCTTGCCGGTCAGGTTCATCGCATCGTGTATGCCGCTGTTCAGCCCCATGCCCCCCAGCGGATTGTTCACGTGGGCGGCGTCGCCGGCCAGGAACACCCGGCGGTCGCGGAAATCCTTGGCGACCCGCTGGTGGACGCGATAGACGCTCTTGTAGGGAATGTCGTAGTCCTGGTCCGGAGACAGGAAGCCCTTGATCTTGCCCTGCACGAAATCCGGCGCCAGCACCTCGGCTTCGTCCATGCCGGGGGCGATCGGGAACGCGATACGCCAGATCGGCGGCGGCCCGTCGTGGGGCTGGATGAAGATCGCGCTCCATTCGTCCGGATCGGCGATGTAGGCGTTGCCGGTATAGCCTTGCTGGCGCAGGTCGTAGCGCGTGGCGAACACCAGGAAACGTTCCGGCCAGGTGAAGCCCTCGAACTCGGTGTCCATGGTCTTGCGCACGATGCTGCGCGCGCCGTCCGCGCCGATCAGGTAGCTGGCGCGGATCTCCTGCCGTCCATCGGGACCGGCCACCTGCACGGTGACGCCGTCGGCGTCCTGCTCATAGCCGGCGCACTGGTGCGCGAACAGCAGGCGCGCGTTGCGGTGTTCGCGCAGCGCCTCGGCCACGATGGCCGACAGCTTGTGCTGTTCCACGTGCAGGCGGAAAGGATACGGCGTCAGGTCGGCGATCATGCCCAGGTCGAACTGGGCCACCAGCCCTTCCTTGCGATCGCGTATCTGCCATTCGGGCACCCGCAGCGCCCGCGACCGCAGCGTTTCGCCTATGCCGAGCGTGTCGAGCATCTCGACCGTGGGCGGATGGAAAGTACCGGCCCGCAGGTCCTGGGGAATGTGGTCCTCGCTTTCCAGGACGACGACGTCCACGCCTTTCTGCGCGAGCGACAGGGCGGCCACCAGGCCCACGGGGCCGGCGCCGGAAATGACGACAGGATGCTGTTGCATGATTCGGTTCTACGATGACTGGAGTGATTCGGATACGGGACAGCCGGTCAATCCCGGCTTTCGCGCCACAAGCCCAGCAGTTCCTGCACCGGACGGTCGGAAAAGCTGAACAGGATCGAGGGTTCCCGCGCCACCAGCCGATGCGCGGTCCAACTGGGGATGACGAAGACGTCGTTGGGCTCGGCCATGAATACGCGATCGTCCAGGACGACCTCGACCCGGCCCTCGAGCACCGTGAACACCGTGCCCGACGAACATCGATAGGATGCCGTGGAGAAATCCCTGGGCAGCAACTGCGCATAGGCGCCCATGGTCGGCATGGGCGAGCCGCCGGTCAGCGGATCCACGTAGCGCAGCTTGTAGCCCAGGTGCGGATCGGGCGCGCCCGCGGCCTGCATGCCCAGCAGCGACTCGCGGGTGCGCTCGTACGGATAGCAGAACAGCGGCGAGGCGCGATTGGCCGGCGGCGTCCAATCCACCGGGGCGAGCCCGTTGCCATAGCGCAGCAGGCTGTCTCCCACCGGACGGCGCAGCTCCTGGCGGTCCTCGGACGAGGCCTCGGCGAAGCTGGCGTCCAGCATGGCGACCAGTTGCACGTCCAGTCCGTCGAGCCAGATCATCGGGGCGTCGCTGTCGTTGCCGTGGTCATGCCAGGTCCATGACGGCGTGGTGACGAAATCGCCGCGCCGCATGATGGTCTTCTCGCCCTCGACCGACGTATAGGCGCCGCTGCCTTCCAGGATCAGGCGCATCGCGGCCTGGCTGTGCCGATGGGCGCGCGCCACTTCGCCCGGCAGGATGGCCTGCAGGCCGGCGTACAGCGAGGTCGTGATGGCCGCCTTGCCCCGCAGCCCGGGATTCTCGAGGATGAGCACGCGGCGCTCGGCTTCCTCGGCGGTGATGAGCGAGGTCGCCTCGGTCAGGTAGGGCCGCACCTTGCCGTACGACCAGTGGGCCGGCTGGCAATCGGAACGCGGCGTCCGCGTGACCAGGTTATGCAGCTGTTCCCACAGCGGCGCGAGATTGTCGGCGCCGATGCGGGCGTAGAACGCCTCGCGTTCGGCCCGCGTTGCCGCGGCTGCCGGTTCTTGCCTGGAATCGTTCATGTGTCTCCTCCGCCCTGCGGCGTCTCCGGCGGCGCTCAGCGCACCGCCACGTCCATCTCGCCCAGACCCTCGATGCGGGCATGCATGACGTCGCCCGGCTGCACCGTGTTCACGCCCTCGGGCGTGCCGGTCATGATGACGTCGCCCGGATACAGGGTGTAGACGTGCGAGGCCACTTCGATCAGTTCGGCGATGCCGGTGATGAGGTCGCGCGTATTGGCGCGCTGGCGGGGCTCGCCGTTGACCTCGATCGAGAAATCCAGATTGCCCGGATCGGCGATCTCGTCCGCCGTCACCAGCCAGGGGCCGAGCACGGTATAGCTGTCCGCCGACTTGCGATAGCTGCGATCCTCGGTACCGCGCACGGTCATGTCCAGGCCGATGCAGTAGCCGGCCACGTAGCCCATGGCGTCGGCGGCCGGAATGTCCTTGCCCTGCTTGCCGATCACCACCGCGAGTTCCACCTCGTGGTCGTTGCGCCTGCCCGGGAAGGCGATGCGCACGCCCTGGCTCGCGCCCACCACCGACTGCGCCGATTTCAGGAACACCCCGAACTTGGCGACCGGGCTCTTGAAGCCTTCGTAGTGGGCGATGTGCACGTTGTTGTGGATCTGGGAATCGGCCAGCGACTCGTCCACGTGGGCATGGTAGTTCAGCGGCGCGGCGATGACCTTGGACGGCGTGGCGACCGGGCTCAGCAGCCGGACGTCGGCCAGGCGCCGCGTGGCGGCGCCGGCCTTGGCGGCCTGGATGGCGGGAATCAGTTCGCCCAACCGTTCGATGAACAGATCGCCGGGCGGCACGGGCCAGGCCAGCGCGGGCAGTTGGTCTTTCACGGACGACACGTCGTAGACGGTGTCTCCTTCCACGAGGCCGATCCGGCCTTCGTCGTAGCGGCAAATCTTCATTTGGTCTCCGGTGCCGCTGGGCGGCGGCCATGAAAAATTTTGAGCACGTTCAATTTTAGGGAAACCGGGGGCCGCTAGTCAAGGCGGATGGATCCGATGGATCGCACATTGCGGACGCTTGCGCATCCCCTTGTTGGGGGATGCAGCGGCACGCACCGCAACCTCATACTCCGCCTATCCACAACATGCGCGGCGGAACCGCGCGATTTCACGGGGGAACCTGACATGAAGAAGCACATCAAGACAGCCGGCTCCGTTCTCGCCCTGGCCATCCTGGCCGCCTGTGGCGGGGGCGATGGGAGTTCGAGCGGTTCGGGAGGGAGCGGCGGCGGGGACGGAGGCGGAAGTGGCGGCGGCACGCCGGCCCCCCTGTACACCAAGCAGCAGATGGAATGGGCCGGCCATGAGAGCTTCTACACCTCGGTAGGCGTCACCCAGATCCCCGGCTTGATTGCCCAGGCGAGCCTGGGTTTCGTCCGCTATGCCGTCGAGCACGACATCACGACGGATTCGGAAGAATGCGACGGCGACTCGCCCGGCACGGTTACCGCCACGTTCACCGATGGCAATGGCAACCACAAGATCGACAACGGCGACAAGGTCACCTTCAAGCTCGTCAACTGCCGTGGCCCGGTCGGGGATGAGCTGGTCGATGGCACGGTCACCATCACCTACAGCAACGTGACCGGCGACCTCCTGGACGGATCGGCATCTTCCGGCGCCACCATGACCATCCCGCTGGCGGACTTCAAGCTGGACGGCAGCGAGACCCTGAACGGGACGGTCGTCATCGACTACGCACGTGACACCAAGGATACGGTGGACGACAGCGACGACACACTTTCGGTCCAGACCACAGCCGATCAACTGGACATCGGCTACTCCCAGGACGGCAAGAGCTACGCCACGCGCATCGAAGACTATTCCAGCGATTACACCTATGGGAGCGAAACCCGGCTGTACACATTCTCGGCCATCGGCTATCGCACCAGCGGAACGGACCCCCTGCTGGGCGCGTTCAACCACACCGTCAAGATGACCACGCCCCTCGTCTATTGGCGTGATCTGGGCGACGGTTCACCCGACGCGGGAGCATTCGAGACGAAAACCCCTGGTGAAACCATCACGACGACGATCGTCTTGACGGACACCGAGGATCTGGTCGAAATCAAGTCGACCTCCGGCCTTTCGTCGAAAATGGATTTCGCCGCCTTCGACGATCTCTGAGCCTTCCCCGCGAGCATCCCCGCGTCTTCCGCTAGCGGCCCGGTTTCCTCCGGGCCGCTTTTCGTCGGAAGCAGGACTTTAGTCCAATGTGCCGCGCCATCGGCGCTGGCAAGATGCCCTCCACTATTTCCATCGGGGGCGGGGAGCGTCATGAAACCGGGACTGAAGACGGCCGGCGCGCTGGCATTGACGGCACTGCTGGGCGCGTGCGGCGGGGGCGGCGGAGCCGAGAGCAAGAACGACACCCCGCCACCGATGACCCAGGGCGAACTGCGCACGTTTTCCAGCAGCGCCTACACCACGGGACTCTTCCTGCCGTATTTCGCGCTGGGCTACGTCAACGCCCTGATCACCCATGTCGGCGACGGCATGCCCGAAGGGCCGCAGCCGTGCGCGGAGGGGAAAGGCAGCCGCACCTCTGTCTACACCGATGCCGACCATGACGGGAAAATCAGCGCCGGCGACTCGTTGGCGATAGACATGACCGATTGCGCCACGCGGGGCCTGGGCGAGGCGCTGAACGGGCAGGTCAGGATCCTGGTGCGGGAAGTCCAGGGCGATCTTGTCGACGGGTTCAACACCTCGGGCGTCTTCACGCTTGAAGCCCCTGACCTGGCGCTCTCGGCCAACGAATCGATCGCCGGCACGCTGCAAGTCCGGTTCGAACAGACCACCCACGACATACCCGAGGACTCGGCCACGCCCGACGACATCGAGGAGATCCTGAACATCAGCCAGTCCGGTGGCGATTTCAAGGTCCGCTACACGGAAGATGGCAAGACCTATGGCAATGCGATCAGCGACTATGCCGCCGAATCGCACTACCTGTACGCCACCGGGACCGAACGCTATACCGCGCTGCAATTCTCCAGCCGCGGGCAAAGCGTCAACGTCGGCGACTTCGAGCAGCGCACGAAGCTGATCGACCCGCTGGTCTTCGTCCATGCCGAAGACGGCGGCGCGCCAGGCCCGATCTCCGGCCGCTTTACCGTGGAGACCCGGGGGGAAACGATCACGACCACGTTCAGCAGCCCAGCCGCGGGCGCTAGCAACGTACTGATCGAATCTTCGTCCGGCGTGCGGTGGAGCGGCTCGTCCGACGACGGCGAGCTTTAAGGCCTGTTCACGCTAGAAGGAGGCTCGCACAGGCCGGGAATGGACCCCTGTCTTCGATCGCTGAAAGCATCGGGGCCCGGCCTGCCTGGGCAGGACCGGGCCCCGGAACACGCCGAAGCGTCCGTTACTTCAGCGGCTTGAACCGCACCCGCTTGGGCTTGGCGCCTTCCTCGCCCAGGCGGCGCTTCTTGTCGGCCTCGTATTCCTGGTAGTTGCCGTCGAAGAACACCACCTGCGAATCACCCTCGAACGCCAGGATATGCGTGGCGATCCGGTCCAGGAACCAGCGGTCGTGGCTGATCACCATGACGCTGCCGGCAAACTCCAGCAGGGCATCCTCCAGCGCGCGCAGGGTTTCCACGTCCAGGTCGTTGGACGGCTCGTCCAGCAGCAGCAGGTTGCCGCCGGCCAGCAGGGTCTTGGCCAGGTGGAGCCGGCCGCGCTCGCCGCCCGACAGGTTGCCCACGGTCTTGTTCTGGTCGCCGCCCTTGAAGTTGAAGCGGCCCAGGTAGGCGCGCGACGACATCTCGAAGCGCCCCACCGTCAGGATGTCGGCGCCGTCGGCCACGGCGTCGAACACGGTCTTGGTGTCTTCCAGCGCATCGCGCATCTGCTCGACGTAGGCCAGCTTGACGGTCGACCCGCGCACGACTTCACCGCTGTCGGGCTGCTCCTTGCCGGCGATCATGCGGAACAGCGTCGACTTGCCGGCACCGTTGGGGCCGATGATGCCGACGATGGCGCCGGCCGGCACCTTGAAGCTGAGATCGTCGATCAGCAGGCGGTCGCCATAGCCCTTGCTGACGTTCTTGAATTCGATGACCTCGTTGCCCAGGCGCTCGGCCACGGGAATGAAGATCTCGGAGGTCTCGTTGCGCTTCTGGTATTCGTGCGAGCTGAGCTCCTCGAAGCGGGCGATGCGCGCCTTGGACTTGGCCTGGCGCGCCTTGGGGTTCTGGCGCACCCACTCCAGTTCCTTCTTGATGGTCTTCTGGCGGGCGGATTCGTTGGCCTCTTCCTGCTTGAGGCGGTCTTCCTTCTGCTCCAGCCAGGAGCTGTAGTTGCCCTTCCATGGAATGCCGTGGCCACGGTCCAGTTCCAGGATCCATTCGGCGGCGTTGTCCAGGAAGTAGCGATCGTGGGTGACCGCGACCACGGTGCCCGGGAACTTCTGCAGGAACTGCTCCAGCCAGTCCACGCTTTCCGCGTCCAGGTGGTTGGTGGGCTCGTCCAGCAGCAGCATGTCGGGCTTGGACAGGAGCAGGCGGCACAACGCCACGCGGCGCTTCTCGCCGCCCGACAGGTGGCCCACCACCGCGTCCCACGGCGGCAGCCGCAGGGCGTCGGCGGCGATTTCGAGCTGGTGCTCGATGTCGTCGTTGCCGCTGCCGCTGCCCGCCGCGATGATGGCCTCGAGCTCGGCCTGCTCGGAGGCCAGCGCGTCGAAGTCGGCATCGGGCTCGGCATAGGCCGCATAAACCTCGTCCAGCCGCTTCTTGGCGGTGAACACGCCTCCCAGCCCGGTCTCGACCGCCTGGCGCACGGTGTGCTCGGGATCGAGCTGCGGCTCCTGGGGCAGGTAGCCGATGCTCAGGTTCGGCATGGGGCGGGCTTCGCCCTCGATGTCCTGGTCCACGCCGGCCATGATCTTGAGCAGCGTGGACTTGCCTGCGCCGTTCAGCCCCAGCACGCCGATCTTGGCGCCCGGGAAGAACGACAGCGAGATGTCGCGCAGGATCTGCCGCTTGGGCGGCACGATCTTGCCGACGCGATTCATGGTGAAAACGTATTGGGCCATGGGTGGACGTACGAAAAGGAAAAAGGGCGCGGGGCCGGCTCGGCCGGCCCCGCTGTGGCGAAGCAGACAGTGTAGGCCGGTTCGCGCGGGAAAGGCGAACCGGCGGCCGCGCTACTCCAGCTTGATGCCGGCCTGCCGGATGATGTCGCGGTTGTTGTCGTACTCGGCGCGGATCAGGCGCGCGAACGCCGCGGCGCTGCCGCCGGTGGGCACGTTGTCGCTGTCGACCAGGCGCGCGCGCAGGTCCGGCTGCGCCAGGGCCTTGTTGATCTCGGCGTTCAGCCGGGCCAGCACCGCCTCGGGCGTGCCCGCCGGCGCGAAGACCCCGAACACCGACATCAGGTTGGCCTTGGGAAAGCCTGCCTCGGCGAAGGTCGGCACGTCGGGCAGGAAATCGATGCGTTCCGGCGCGCCCACGGCCAGCGGCCGCAGCTTGCCGGCCTTGATGTGGCCGTTCAGCACCGGGCCGAGATTGGTGGACAGCAGCTCGAACTGGCCGCCCAGCGCATCGTTCTGCTGCTGGCCGCCGCCCTTGTAGGGAATGTGGGTGATGTCCACGCCGGCCGCGCGCTTGAACTGTTCCAGCGTGATGTGGCCGACCGTGGCCAGGCCCGAGGTGCCCCAGCGCAGCGCGCCCGGGCGGCTGCGCGCCTGCTCGACCACGTCGGCCAGGCTCTTGCCCTGGAACGCCGGCGTGCCCAGCAGCACGACCGGCGAATACATCACGCTGGCGACCGGCGCGATGTCCTTGAACGGATCATAGTTGACCCGGCCCAGCAGCGGGTTCAGCGACAGCGGGCTGATCGAGGAAAATCCGACGGTGTAGCCGTCGGGCGCAGCCTTGGCGACCGCGTCCATGCCCAGCGTGCCGCCGGCGCCGGCCTTGTTCTCGACGATGACGGTCGTGCCGAGCTGGCCGCCGAGCTTGTCGGCCAGGGCGCGCGACACGATGTCGCTGACCCCGCCGGGCGGATAGGCGACGATGATGCGCACGGGCCTGGCGGGCCAGGTCTGGGCCGAGGCGGCGGTGCCGGCCAGCGCCAGCAGGCCGGCGCACAGGGGAAGCAGGATACGGTTCATGGTGGTGGCAAGGGAAGCGGCCGCGACAAAAGCCCCGGATGGCGCGCCGGCGCGGCCCGGCGGACGGCGTCCATTGTAGTGGAGTGCCGCGGCCCGGCCCTTGGTATGCTGTGTCCCAGGACGACTCCCCGTAAACGACGCCATGCTGCCCTTCGACTGGAATTTCCCCTATCCCTCGCAGAAGATGCCGCTGCTGGCGGCCAACGCCGTCAGCACCAGCCAGCCGCTGGCCTCGCAGGCCGGCCTGCGCATGCTGTACGAGGGCGGCAACGCCGTCGATGCCGCGCTGGCGGCCGCCATGGTACTGACCGTGGTCGAGCCGGTCATGAACGGCATAGGCGGGGACCTGTTCGCCATCCTCTGGCACGAGGGGCGCCTGCACGGCATCAACGCCAGCGGCCGCTCGCCCGCCGCCTGGACCCTGGACCACTTCCGCGGCCGCGCGTCCATGCCGGTCACTGGATGGGATGCCGTCACGGTGCCCGGCCAGGTCGCCGGCTGGCGCGCCCTGTCGGAACGCTTCGGCAAGCTGCCCTTCGAGCAATTGGTCCAGCCCGCCCTGCACTATGCCCGGGAAGGCTTCCAGGTCACCCCGCAGATCGCCCGCCTGTGGGCCCGCCAGGCCCCCAACCTGGCCAAGGAGCCCGGCTTCGCCGAGGCCTTCTTCCGCGACGGCAGCACGCCGCGGGCCGGCGACCGCTGGCGCTTCCCCGAACAGGCCGACACCCTGGCCGACATCGCCCGGACCGGCGGCGACAGCTTCTATCGCGGCGCGCTGGCGCAGAAGATCGTCGACTTCGCGCAGCGCACCGGCGGCACGATGACCCTGGCCGACCTGGCCGCCCATGAAGTGCAATGGGTCGAACCCTTGCGCCAGGACTTCCGCGGCTACACCCTGCACGAGATCCCCCCCAGCGGCCAGGGCATCGCCGCCCTGGCCGCGCTGGGCATGCTCGAGCACCTGGACCTCGAAGGCATGGGCCTGGACAGCCCCGCCATGTACCACGCCATGGTCGAGGCCATGAAACTGGCCTTCTCCGACCTGCACGAACACGTCGCCGACCCCGACGCCATGCGCCTGGGCCCCACCGACCTGCTGGACCCGGCCTACCTCGCGCAACGCGCCGCCCTGATCGACCCCGCCCGCGCCACCACTCCCACCGCCGGCACCCCCAAGCTGGGCGGCACCGTCTACCTGGCCGCCGCCGACGCCGACGGCACCATGGTCTCGTTCATCCAGTCCAACTTCCAGGGCTTCGGCTCGGGCGTCGTGGTGCCCGGCACCGGCATCTCGCTGCACAACCGCGGCATCGGCTTCAACCTGCGTCCCGGCCACGTCAACTGCGTCGCCCCCTCGAAGAAACCGATGCACACCATCATCCCCGGCTTCGTCACCCGCAACGGCCAGCCCGTCATGGCCTTCGGCGTCATGGGCGGTTCGATGCAGGCGCAGGGCCACATGCAGATGATGGTGCGCCTGGGCGCCTTCGGCCAGAACCCCCAGGCCATGAGCGACGCCCCGCGCTTCCGCGTGGAACCCGGCGAGGTCCGCCTGGAAGCCCACACCCCCGCCGCCGTGGTCGACGGCCTGCGCAAGCTGGGCCACACCGTCGAAGTCTCGGAACGCCACAGCCTGGACTTCGGCACCGCCCAGCTGATCTACCGCAGCGACGAAGGCTACATCGCCGCCTCCGACTCCCGCCGCGACGGCCAGGCCGTCGGCTATTAGCGCCCGGCCCATCGAGTCGGCGGCCCGGCCTACACCGGTGCGGGCTGGTCCGCCGACTCCTCCTCCACTTCCCGAGTCTCCAACCGGACCAACCGTCCCCCCACCCTCCGCAAGGGCTCCAGCAACCCCGCCATCAACCCCAGCTGCGTCAACACCAACCGGTGCCCATCATCGGCGTCGTCCTCGGGCAACTGCTCCAGCGCCCGCGCCAACGCCCCTTCCTCGCCCCCGCCGGCATCCAGCCCCCCCTTCCCCGCCAACCCCGCCGCGATCCCGTCCAGCGCCTCGATCACTGCCATCGTCATCCGCGCGATCTGCGCATCGCTCGCATGGTCCGACAGGCTTTCCCGATGCGCCCCCAGCCCCGACAGATAATTCAGCAAGGTGTGCGACAACGTCAGGAACCGCAGTCCCGCGTCCGCGTCCCGCCGGAAATGCCCCGGCTCGGCCAGCATGTTCGACATCGCCATCGACAGGGCCGCGTCCGCATTGTGCGCACTGCGCCGCGCCAGCCGATAGGCCAGGTCGTCGCGCTTGCCCGTCTCGTACTGGATCATGATCTCGCGCAGGTAACGGCTGTTCGCGGCCAGTGCATTGGCCGCCACCTGCGTCAGCCGGCGCCCCTGCCAGTCGGGCATCACCACCAGCACCGCCAGGCCCGCGATGCCCGCGCCGATCAGCGTATCCACCAGGCGCGGCACGAACAGATCGTAGCCGTTGCCGATCTGGTTGAAACACAGCAGCACCAGCACCGTGATCGCCGCCGTCCCGATCATGTAGCGCGTGGAACGCGTCGCGAAGAACGCCACGCCCGCCACCACCGCGAACAGCGCCTGCACCAGCAGGCTCGAGAACAGCTTGAACAGCACCCATCCCACCAGCAGCCCCAGCACCGTACCCAGCACCCGCTGCACCAGCCGGGTGCGCGTGGCGCCATAGCTCGGCGCGCAGACGAACAACGTCGTCAGCACGATCCAGTATCCCTGCTGCGGATGGACCAGATGCAGCATCCCGTAGCCGGCCGCCATCGCCAGCGTCAGCCGCACGGCGTAGCGGAACACCGGCGCCCCCGGCGTCAACTGCAGCCGCACGCGGTCGAAGGCCTCGCCCACCGACTGGGGCGAGCGGTCCAGCAGGCTGTTGTCCTGCTGCTGCTCGTCCAGCTTGTCGGGGTTGCTCGCGCTGCCCAGCCGCCGGTCCAGTTCCGCCAGGTTGGCCGACAGCGCGTTCACCGACCGCAGCAACCGCGCCCATTCCGGGCGCCCCTGCCGCCGCAGATGCTCCAGCGAGGCGTCCAGGTCGGCCCGGGCCTGCCGCGCCTCGTCCCCGGCATCGAAGGGCAGGCGCATCCGTATCGCCCGCGCCAGGCGGCGGCAGGCCTGCCCTTGCAGGCCCAGCAGCCGCTGGCAGCGGAACATGATGTCGCTGTGGAAGAATGCGTCGGCCAGTTCGTCATAGGGGTAGTGCGAGGAACTGGCGCGTTCGTGCACGTCCTGCGCAATGAAATACAGGCGCAGATAGCGCGCCGTCTTGCGGCCCGGCCGGCTCTGGCCCAGGCGGCTGAAGATGCTTTCCTTGGCCGCGTTCAGCGCCCCCACCACCTTGCCGTTGAGCTGCGCCAGCTCCAGCCGGCGGGCCTCCAGGTCGATGCCGCGCACGGGCTCGAACAGCGAGCCCTTCAGCACCAGGTAGTCCCCCAGCACGGCATACAGCCGCGCCAGCCGCTGCTGCACGGGCTGGTGCACGAACAGCGCCGCCCACATCACCGACAACAGGCCGTACCACGCCGCCCCCGCCATCAGCAGCGCCGGCTCGTGCCAGAAGCCGCCCTGGCCCCTGCCCTGCTCCACGCCGATGGTGGTGTAGATGGCCAGGATCAGGGTCGCATATCCGATCGCGCGGTAGCGTTCGCCAATGGCCCCCAGCATGGTCAGGCAGAACGTGGACAACACCATTCCGGCCAGGAACAGCCATGGGTGGGGAAACAGGGCCTTGACGGCGACGGCCGCCACGGCGAAGCAGGCCAGCGTGACGACCTGGGCCAGCAGGCGGCCGCGCCAGTTGTCGTCGGTTTCGGCCAGCGCGCAGGCGATGATCCCCAGGAAAGCCGGAATGACCAGATCCATCCGGTCGTGCCACCAGCACAGCGCCATGACGCTGGCCAGGGCGATGAACACGCGCAGGCTGTAGACGAAGGTGTCGTGCGCCCAGAGGCGGCGCAGGGTATCGGGAACGGAGGCGGGACGCATGGACGCAACAAGGAACGAGCAGACGTAACTATCGCACGCAGGACTCGTGCCAGGGCCCGGAGCATACGACGGCCGCCCGGGTTGCGCGGACTTCACGCCACCCGGCCGGACCCGGCGGCATGCGATAATCGGGACCGGCGGGCGTCTTCGGCCCGCCCGTCGCATCTGTGCAGCCCAGGCCCATGAAACAATACCTCGACCTCGTCCAATCCGTCCTCGACAACGGCTCGTGGCAAGTGAACCGAACGGGCATCCGCACCCTCAGCCTGCCCGGCGCCTCGCTGCGGTTCGACCTGCGGCAGGGCTTTCCCGCCGTCACCACCAAGAAGCTGGCGTTCAAGTCCGCCATCGGCGAACTCGTGGGCTTCCTGCGCGCCTCGCGCAATGCCGCGGAGTTCCGCGCGCTGGGCTGCAAGGTCTGGGACCAGAACGCCAACGAGAACGCGCAATGGCTGGCCAATCCCTATCGCGAAGGCGAGGATGACCTGGGTCCGGTCTACGGCGTCCAGTGGCGCCAATGGCCGGCCTACAAGGTACTGGACGCATCGCGCACCGCCCAGTTGCAGGACGCGCTGGGCCGCGGCTATGCCCGCGTGGCCGAGTTCGACGAGGACGGCGCGCGCAAGGTGCTGCTCTACAAGGCCGTCGACCAGTTGCGCCAGTGCCTGGACACCATCCACAACAATCCCGGCGATCGCCGCATCCTCTTCCATGGCTGGAACTGGGCGCAGATCGAGGAAATGGCGCTGCCGCCCTGCCATCTGCTCTATCAGTTCCTGCCCAACGCCACCACGCGCGAGATCTCGCTGTGCCTGTACATCCGGTCCAACGACATCGGCCTGGGCACGCCGTTCAACCTGACCGAGGGCGCCGCGCTGCTGCACCTGGTAGGCCGGCTGACCGGCTACCAGCCGCGCTGGTTCAGCTATTTCATGGGCGATGCCCATATCTACGAAAACCACCTGCCCATGCTGCGGGAACAACTGACCCGCACGCCCTTCCCCGCGCCGCAGCTGGCCCTGTCGGACCGCATTCCCGACTATGCCGTCACCGGCAAGTACGAGCCGGAGTGGCTGGAACGCGTGGAGCCGGGCGATTTCTCGCTGGTCGGTTACCAGCACCACGCGCCGCTGACGGCGCCCATGGCCGTCTAGGGCCGGTTCACCCGGGCGCCAGGCCCAACGCCTCCAGTTGCCGCGCGACGTCCGGCAATTTCACGATGGCCGCGATCTCGCCCTGCAGCTTGTCGATGATCGCCTGCGGCGTCCCGGCCGGCGCCATCACGCCATACCACGAATTGATCTCGTAATCGGGAAAGCGCTCGGCGATGGTGGGCAGTTCCGGCTGCAGCGCCGGGCTGATGGTGATCGGCCCCATGTGCGAGCGCACCTTCGAGCAGCACGGCTTCCCGATGCCGGCCGATTTCGTCGAGGCGCTGTCAGTACAGTTCGTGCTGGCGAACCTCCAGCAGACCGATGCCATCGCCACCATGACGCGCGACATCGCCCACCACTACCGTCGCCAGGGCCTGGTGTCGGTGCTGCCTTTCAATTTCCCGAAATTGATGCGCCCCTTGGGCATCACATGGAACCGCGACCGGACCATGTCCCCCAGCACCACGCTGCTGATCGAATGCCTGGAGGAGGCCGCCGCGTCCGGCGCGCCGGCCTAGGGGGCCTGTTCCCCTGGGACCCGCGGCCGGACCGGCGTACCCGCGTCAGCCCACGTGCTGGCGCAGGAATTCCAGCGAGCGCGACAGCGCCAGGTCGGCGCTGGGCTTGTCGTACGAACCGCGCATGTCGCAGTTGAAACCGTGGCCGGCCGCATAGGTGTGGACGATCACCTCGGGCTGCGCGGCGCGGACCTTCTCGACGTCGGTCATCGGAATGGCGTGGTCCTTCTCGCCGAAATGCGCCATGGTCGGGATGCGGGGCTTCTTGTCGGCCATGCCGGCGATGCCGCCGCCGTAGTACGGAATGGCGGCCGACAGGCCATCCAGGCGTCCCGCGGCGGCCCACGCCACCGTGCCACCCCAGCAATAGCCGACGATGCCGACCTTGCCCGCCTCGCTGGCGATGGCCAGGGCGGCGGCGACGTCCTTCAGGGCGTTGTCGATGGAGACCTTCTGCATCAGTTCGCGCCCCTTGGCGATGTCGTCGGGCTCATAGCCCAGTTCGACGCCCGGCTGGACGCGGTCGAAGAACGCGGGGGCGATGGCCAGGTAGCCTTCCTGGGCATAGCGATCGCACACGCTGCGGATGTGGACGTTGACGCCGAAGATCTCCTGGCACACGATCAGGCCGCCGCGCGGCTTGCCCGCGGGGTCGGCACGATAGGCGGAAATGGTGACACCGTCGGAGGCGGTCAATTCGATCTGCGTTCCCATGATTCCCTTGTCGATTGGTGATGAATGATTGTCGTTGCGGTCCGGCCGCGGCGCGAACCGGGCTCACAGCCTTGCGTTGTATCAGAAATCCCGCGGGCTGGCAGCCTCCCGTCTCAACGGGCGAGCCACCGGAGGCCCGGGAGGTTCGTGCTAGATTGCGGTCTGGATACGCCAGACTTTTCCCCGCCATGCCCGCCCAGCTCATCCTTGTCGTCGCCTACGCCCGCAACCGCGTCATCGGACGCGACAACGCCCTGCCCTGGCGCCTGCGCGGCGACCTGGCGCATTTCAAGCGCACCACGCTCGGCCATCCCATCGTCATGGGACGCAAGACCTGGGAATCGCTGGGCCGGCCGCTGCCGGGCCGCCGGAACATCGTCATCACCCGCGATCCGGCCTATGCGGCCGAGGGCGCGACGGTGGTGCACACGCTGGAGGATGCCCTGGCCGTGGCCGGGGACGCCGCCCGGGTGTTCGTGATCGGCGGCGCGCAGATCTATGCCGCGACGCTGGATCGGGCGGACACCATCATCGCGACGGAAGTGCACGCGGACGTGCCGGGCGACGCCTGGTTTCCCTTGCTGCCCGCCGGCCAATGGCGCGAATCCTCGCGCGAGGCCCAGCCGCCCGAGGACGGGCTGGGCTACGACTTCGTCACCTACGACCGGATACGGGCTTAGGCTAGGCCAGCGTGCGCCCGGCCAGGCCGTGCAGCCAGGCCATGAACGGCAGGGTCAGCAGGACGCGCTCCCCACGCGTTTCCTGGCCCGCCGCCAGGGCCAGCGGGCAGAAATCCGGCGACAGCATCACCGAATGCAGGGGCGAACCGGGCTGCTGCCGGCGGCACAGGGTGGTCTCGGACTCCAGCCAACCCATGCCCAGCGTCGCGCTGCGCTTGACCAGCAGCGTGGCCTGCCGGTCCGGCACGTCCAGCACCAGCAGCGTGACGCGGCTGCCGGCGACGGCGCCGGCGGCGAGGGCCGCCAGCACCACCAGCACCGATGCGATCACGATCGGTTTGCGCATCGCCGCCTCCCTCAGCGCGCCACGGGACGCAGGGTCCACGAGTCGGCCTTCACGGCATCGATCGCACCGCGGCTATAGACCATCGGGAAATAGTCGCCCTTGGCCCAGGCCTCCAGCAGGTTGTCGTAGTACGGGCTTGCCGGATCGGCGGACTGCCCCGGCACGTTGATCGCGAGCGACTTGTCCCAATCGGCCACGTCGATGATCTGCCGGTAGGACGCGCCGCTGGTCACGCGGAAATCCGACGTCCGGTAGGAAGCGCGGTGGACGGTATCGCCGGTCCCGCCGACGGGGAAGCGCTGCGTGGCCAGGTCTCCGGCCGTGCCGGCATCGAGGAACGCGGCCAGTTCGTGGTCGAACTTGATGTGGTGCAACGACCCCCACTTCCACGTCGAGACGTCCCCGCCCAGCCGTGTCTTCAGGTCGCCCATGGCCGACTTCAGCGTGTCCAGCAGCAGCGCGTTGCGCCCCGCCACGGGATCGGGCCCGAACACCGCGTCCGGCGACGCGAGCCGGGCGAACACCACGGGCTTGGACAGCGTACCGAACACCGAACGCCCCGCAGGCGGCACGACGAGACTGGTCACCTGCGCGGACACCTTGGGCAGCCAGGCCTCGAAGATGGTGGCGGCCACGGAGTCGACGCTGGCCACGTAGTCCCAGGCACGCAGGCGCTGCAAGGCCTCGGCCACGTCCGCATCGCCGGAGTTCAGGCCCGCCAGCATGGGAACCAGCGTGCGCGCGGGTATCGACAATTCGTCGATCTGCAGCTTGGCCGAGTCCCGCACGGTGTGCCGCGTGGAGGTCTTGAGCACCTCGACGATACGGTCGTAGCGATAGGGTTCGGCCCAGCCCATGGTGTTGGTCAGGTCGCGGTAGGCGTAGTCGTCGGGCACGTTGTACTGGTTGGCCGTGGCGAAGAAGCCCTCGCGGGGGTTCAGGATGCGCGGCAGCAGCGAGCCGGACAGGTAGCCCGCCCATTCGTAGCGCCCGTCGCCCGGCACCGGCAGCAGCCCCGACCAATCCGGGTTGGGCCGTATCGGCACCAGCGAACCGCCGAACCAGCCGATGTTGCCGTCCACGTCGGCATAGACCATGTTCTCGCCGGGCGTGAAATGGCGCGCCATGCCTTCGCTGAACTCGGTCCAGTTGCTGGCCTGGTTCAGCCGCAGGCTGGCCAGGTAGGCCGCGGTGCCCGGGAACTCCAGGTAGGCGGCGCGCACGGCGTAGGCCTTGTTGGCGGCGGCGTCCTCGTACACCACCGGGCCGTGGCGCGTGAATTTCAGTGTCACGCTCTGCTCGGCCTGGCCGCGCACGGGCACTTTTTCCTCCACCTTCCTCATGGTTTCCCATGCCCCCTTGTAGCGGTACTGGTCGGGGTTGGCCGGATTGGTCTCGTAGACGTACAGGTCTTCCTCGTCGCCGTAGGCGAAGATGGTCAGGCCGAACGCGATGCGTTCGTTGTGCCCCATCGACACGCCGGGCAGCGCGGGTTCGCCGGCCCCGATCACGTTCCAGCCTGGCGCGTGCAGGTGCACCATGTAGCGCAGCGAAGGCATGCTGATCGCGCGGTGCGGGTCTCCGGCCAGGATAGGCTTGCCGGATGCCGTGCGATCGCCGGACACCGTCCAGTTGTTGCTTTCGTGCTGGAGGGCCAGCAGTTCCTCGGGCTCGCGCTTGGCGGTGCCGCCGCTGGCCGACAGGGCCGAGGCCAGGCGCTCGCGATCGGCCGGCGCCAGCGGGCTGCGCGGGAAATCCCCCGCCTCGAACGCCATGCCGTTGCGCGCCAGCTGATACTCGGCCAGGATGGCGGTAGTCAGGGTACCGACGTCCAGTCCGGCCGGCACTTGCAGGGTCTTGACCGGCTGCTGGTCGGTCAGCTCCTGGGTGGTCGCCAGGCCGACGGCCGCGATGCGGCGCGCCATGGAGATCTCGGTGCTGACGTTGCGCGTGATGCCGTAGATGCGGATCAGCGACGACGTGGGCGACCAGCGGCCGGGTTCGGTGCCGGTCAGGCGGAACTCGATGGGCAGCTTGGCGGGATCGGCCTTGACCTCGTCGATGTAGGCGTTGATACCGTCGGAGAACGCGGTCAGGATTTCCTTGCCCTGCGGGTGGTAGCTGGCGAACTCCGCCTCGGCATCGCCGCGGAACAGGAACTTGCGTGCCGCGCGATCGGCCGGCACGAAGCGGGCACCGAACTGCTCGGCCATCTTGCCTTCGCCGCGCCGCCTCCACTGGTCCAGTTGCCAGAGGCGGTCGCGCGCGGCGTTGTAGCCCTGGGCGAAGAACAGGTCGCGCTGATTCTGGGCAAAGATGTGGGACACGCCATGACGGTCCCGTACGATCTCCACTTGCTCCTTGACGCCCGGCACCTGGGTGCCCGGACCCGGCGGGGGATTCGAGCCTCCGCCGTCACCATCGCCGCCTCCGCCACAGGCGGCCAGCAACAAGGCGGCCGCCGCCAACGACGACCATCGGATTCGTCCGTACCTGTCCATGTCTGTCTCCGTTTTTTCTTTGCGACACTTCAGTCATTGCGTCCACCGCACCGATGCGGCGGGCCGCCTTACGCCATGCGCTTTTTCTTTCTCTCCCCTTGCAGATGAACCGCCCCATGGGCGGGACGACAGGCGGACCGTGCAATATCCATGCCATCGAGCAAGGGTCTCGTGCATGCGAAAACCGGCCCCCATGGGGGCCGGCATTGCCATATCTCAGAAAAACAACGAAAAAATTGTCCGGACAACCGCACTCGGCGGTCCCGCCCGGATCAGCCGCCCCGCTGTCCCGGCTGCCACAGATAGTCGCAACGCGCCACCTCGCTCATCCAGACCAGCCCGTCGCCGACGTGCCCGGTCGTGGCCGCCTGCTTCAGGGCCTGGTACAGGACATCGGCGTGGTCGTCCGCCGCCACCATCTCGATGCGCACCTTGGGCGAGAAATCCAGCAGCTCTTCCTTGAGGTTCTGCGGCTGGTGCCGCCCCGGCGCGCTGCACCCTTCCACGTGACTGACGGTCATGCCCGGAAAACCCGGCGTGCGCATCAGCGCCTCGCGTACGTCGTCCAGGCGCACCGGCCGTATGATCGCCTTGATTTCCTTCATTCGATTTCTCCTTGCGTTCGCCTATGCCTCGGGCGATTCCTCGTCGAACCAGCGGTACAGCGTGGGCAGCACCAGCAGCGTGAGCAGCGTGCAGGTGATCAATCCACCGATCACGACCACCGCCAGCGGCCGCTGCACTTCCGAGCCCGGTCCCGTGGCGAACAGGAAAGGGACGAGGCCCAGCATGGCCACGGTCGCCGTCATCATGACCGGCCGGAACCGCATGGTCGCCCCTTCCACCACCGCCTCGGCCAGCGGCATGCCCTCCATCCGCAGCTTGCGTATGTAGGACACCATCACCACCCCGTTCAGCACGGCGATGCCCCACAGCGCGATGAAGCCCACCGACGCCGGCACGGACAGATACTCGCCCGTCACGAACAGGGCAATGATGCCGCCGATGGAGGCGAACGGCAGCACGGTGATGATCAGCGTCGCGTAGCGCACCGAGTTGAACAGCAGGAACAGCAGGAAGAAGATGGCGGCCACGGTGGCGGGCACGATGATGGACAGGTGGCCCAGCGCTCGTTCCATGTTCTGGAACTGCCCGCCCCATTCCAGGTAGTAGCCCGTGGGCAGTTGCACCTTGCCCTGCACCGTCTGCTGCAACTCCGCCACGAATCCGCCCAGGTCGCGGTCCTGCACGTTGATGGCAACCACCACGCGCCGCTTGCCGCCCTCGCGGCTGATCTGCGCCGGCCCGTCGCGTACCTCGATGGCGGCCAGGCTCTCCAGCGGCACGCGCACACCATGCGGCGTGGTAAGCAGGATCTGGCGGATGGCCTGCACGCTGCCGCGGAACTCCTCGGGCAGGCGCACGGCCGCCGAGAACCTGCGCTCGCCCTCGTAGATCTCGGTGGCCGTCTTGCCGGCGATGGCCACCTCGATCACGTCGTGCACGTCCGACACGTTCAGGCCGTAGCGGGCAATGGCCTGGCGATCGATGTTGATGGACAGGTACTGCTGGCCGCTGACCCGGTCCACCCGCACGTCGCGCGCACCCGGCACCGTCTCGGCCACCCGCGCGATCTCCTGGGCCTTTTGCAGCAGCCGGTCCAGGTCCTCGCCGAACACCTTGACCGCCACGTCCGAGCGCACGCCGGTGACCATTTCGTCGACCCGGTCGGAAATGGGCTGCGCCATGATGATCTGCGCGCTGGGAATCACCTCCAGGCGATTGCGGATCTCCTCGGCGATGGTGTCCTGGGTCCAGCCCTCCGGCCACTCGTCCTGCGGCTTGAGGCTGACGATGGGCGTGGACTCGTTCTGCGCCTGCGGGTCGGCGGGACTCTCGCCACGGCCCACCCCGGAGATCGCCGATTTCACGCCGGGCACGCCCATGACGATCTTCATGGCCTGGCGCTCCAGTTCGATCGATTCCTCGAGCGAGATGTTGGGCACGCGGTTGATGCCCGGCACGATCGATCCCTCCTTCATCTCCGGGATGAAGGAGGTGCCCAGGAAAGGCAGCACGGCCACCGACGCGCCGAAGGCAAGCACGGCCATCACGACCGTCTTCTTCGTGTTGCGCAGCACCCAGTCCAGCATGCGCAGGTAGCGCCGTTTCATGAAGGCGATCATGCGCGTGTCGTGCTCGGCCCCGCCCTTGAGCAGATAGGAGGACAGCACCGGCGACAGGGTCAGCGACAGCACCAGCGAGATCGCCAGCGCGATGGCGATGGTGTAGGCCAGCGGCGCGAACATCTTGCCTTCCATGCCCTGCAGCGTCATCAGCGGCAGGAACACCAGGATGATGATGCCGATGCCGAACACCACCGGTGTCGCCACCTCGGCCACCGCCTTGAGGATGATGCGGAGCTTGCTCTCGCCGCTTTCCTTGGCATGGCCCAGGTGGGCGAAGGCGTTCTCGACCACGACCACGGAGCCGTCCACCATCAGTCCGATCGCGACCGCCAGCCCTCCCAGCGACATCAGGTTGGCCGATATGCCCAGCCGGTTCATCGCGAAGAAGGTGAGCAGCGGCGTCAGCACCAGGGTCGCCACGACGATCAGCGAGGACCTCACGTCGCCCAGGAACAGGAACAGGATCACGACGACCAGCACGACGCCCTCCAGCAGCACCTTGGCCACCGTCCACAAGGCCGCGTCGACCAGCTCGCTGCGATCGTAGTAGGGCACGATCTGCAGGCCGTCGGGCAGCATGCCCTGGCCGTTGATCTCGGCCACACGCTGCTTGATGCGCGCCACCACTTCCTTGGCGTTGCCGCCGCGCATCATCATGACGATGCCGCCCACGGACTCGGTCACGCCGTTCTTGACCACGGCGCCGTAGCGGACCTCGTGCCCCATCCCGACCTCGGCCACGTCCCGCACGTACACGGGCGTGCCGTTGGATTCGGCCAGCACGATGTTGGCGATGTCCTGCAGGTTCTCGATCAGGCCCACGCCCCGTATCAGGTACTGCTCGGCGTAGTGAGGCAGGATGCCCCCGCCCGAGTTGGCGTTGTTGCGCGCCAGCCCTTCGTACACCTGATGCAGCGTGATGCCGTAGTGGCTCATGCGGTCCGGGTTGACCCGGACCTGGTACTGCTTCACGTAGCCACCCTGCGAATTGATCTCGGCCACCTGCGGAATCGAACGCAGCAGCGGACGCACCACCCAGTCCTGGACGATGCGCCGTTCCGTCAGCTCCTTCTGCGTCAGTTCCCGATCGCCGTCGTCGGGCCTATCCAGCGTGTACTGGTAGACCTCGCCCAGGCCCGTGGACACGGGCCCCAGCACGGGCGTCACGCCGGTGGGCATGCGCGAGCCGATCTCGATCAGCCGTTCCATCACCAGCTGGCGCGCGAAATAGACATCGGTCGCGTCGGTGAACACCAGGGTGATCAGCGACAGCCCCGGCTTGTTCAGCGAGCGCATTTCCTCCAGCCCGGGCAGGCCGGTCATCGCGATCTCGATGGGCACGGTCACGAAGCGTTCGACTTCCTCCGGCGAGCGGCCGGTGGCGTCGGTGGCGATCTGGACCTGGACGTTGGTGACGTCCGGGAAGGCATCCACCGACAGCTTGCGCATGGCGTCCAGGCCGACCACGAGGGCCACCACCGCCAGCACGGCGATGATCAGCCGCTGCTGCAGGGCAGCGCGGACGATTTTCTCGAGCATGATCGTTACTCCGGATCGACGCCAGCGCGCTGGTTGTTGAGGTGGAAGGCTCCTTCGACGACGATGCGCTCACCGGCCTTCAGGCCCGAGGCCACCACGCGCTTGCCGTTGGACGAGGCGCCCATCTGCACGTGAGTCGCGCGAAAGCGGCCCGGCTCGATCTCGACGTAGACCAGGTCCTCGTTCTCGAAACGCACCACGGCCGACGCGGGAATCACCAATTGCTCGGTGGGCCGGCTGGCGATCAGCATGGTCGCCAGCATCGCCGGCTTGAGCCGGCCGTCGGCGTTGTCGATGGAGGTCCTGACCGGCACGGTGCGCGTGGCGGGATCGACCACCTGGCCGACGAAGATCAGCTCGCCGGAGATCTTGCGGTTGCCCAGCGCCGGCACCTCGATGTCGACCGTCTGGCCCGCCGCCACCAGGTCGGCCTGCTGTTCGGGCACCTCGGCCACCGCCCACACGCGCGACAGGTCGGCCACCGTGAACAACGAATCGGCGGGCTGGACCACCTGCCCCGGCGACACCTTGAACTCGACCACGGACCCGCGCAAGGTGGACACCACCGGCGAGAAGGAACTGATCTCGCCCGACTGCCCCATGCGCGCGATCGCCGACGGCGACATGCCCAGGACGCTCAACTGGTCGGAGGCGGCGCGCAGCTCGGCCGCGGCCACCGCGTATTCGTTCTCGCGCCGCTGCAGTTCGGCCTTGCCGATCACGTCGGCGGCGAACAGCAGCCGCGCGCGCTCGCGGGCGTTCTGCTGCAGCTCGGACTGGGCCTTGGCCTTCAGGTAGGCCAGCTGGGCGCTGCCCAGTTCGGTGCTGTGCAGGCGCGCCAGCACGTCGCCGGGCTTGACCGCCGCGCCCAGCGTGGTGTTGATGTCGGTGACCCGCCCCGTCACCGGAGCGCCGATCCGGGCCATGCGCTGGCGGTCGAAATCGATGCGGCCCGCCACGCGCAGCACGTCGCTGAACGGCTCGGTCGAAACCGGGGCGATCTTGATGCGGGCCAGCATGGCCTCGCTCGCGACCACGATGCTGGGGTCGAGGACTTCGGCCGGCTCGGCCTCGTTCGCGGGCTTGTCGCCGCAGGCTGCCAGGACGAGGCAGACAGCGGCCAGGAGGCTCCACCGCGCGGCGGCGGGCAGGGTCCGGCGTGCGCCGTGGGAGGTCGTGCGGAAAGGGCGCGGAATCATGAGGGGTCACCTGCGGAAGAGTTGGCCAGCAGCCGCTCGATTTCCACGGCGGCCATTTGCAGATCGAATTGGGCGGCGATGAGGTCGTTGCGCGCGGTGCGCAGCACGCGCTGCGCATCGATGTAGTCGATGATCCCGCGCTCGCCGTAGCGGTAGGCGGCCTCGGCCACGTTCAGCGCGGCCTCGGCCTGGCGCACGATGCCCGACTCCAGCGCCTCGACCTGCGAAGCGGCGATCTGGTATTGCTGGTAGGCGGAATCCAGTTGCTGGGTCAGCTCGAATTCGCGGGCCTCGAGCAGGCTGCGCGCGCGCATGGCGGTGGCGGCGGCCTCGTCGATCGGCCCCTGCCGGCGGTCCCACAGGGGCACGCTGACCACCACGCCGAACTGCGTGTCGCGCGTGTCGGGATCGCGGCTGGACGTCGCCTTGAGCGCCACCGAAGGCATGCGCAGCGAACGCTCGTAGTCCACGGCGGTGCGGGCCCGCTGCAATTCGGCCCGGAACTGGGTGAGCTCGGGATTGCCCGCCAGCATCACCTCGCGCAGCCGCTCCAGGTTCTCGAGGGACGGCTTCCCGCTCAACTGGCCTTCCACCGCGAAACCCGCCGGCAGGATGCCGCCGACCTGCTGGCGCAGGAATGACTTGGCCTGGTTCACGCGCAGCAGGGCGCTCTGGCTGTTCTTCTGCGCGTTCAGCAGTTCGGCCGCGACGCGGATCGCCTCGTACTTGGGCGCATCGCCCACGTCCACCCGGACCTGGGCACGGTTGTACAACTGCTGGGTCAGCGCCAGGTCCTCCTGCGCCGCGGCGAACTCGGCCTCGCGCCGGAGCGTTTCGTAGAACCCGCGCTTGACCTGGGCCACCAGCCCCGCCACGAAGAACTCCTGCCCCGCGGTCACGGCCCGCAGCGTGCCCGTGGCCAATTCGTACCGCAGCCGGCGCTGGTTGGGCAGATCGATGCGCTGCGTGAGGGACAGCGTCTGGCCGATGCCGGTGGCGGCGCCCGGCTGGCGCGCCGATACGCGGCCAGTGGTGAATTCCACCTCGGGGTTGGGATAGGCGCGCGCGGTGGTCAGGCCGGCCTGGGCGGCATCGACGCCGGCCGCAGCGGCCTCGACACCCTTGTTGCCCTGGAGGGCAAGGGACAATAGCTGGTCGAGCGTGTAGGGCTGCGCCGCAGCCGCGTGGGTACACATGCCCGCCAGCCACACTGACAGAACGAGTGTGATGGGCTTCATGATGATCGTAGGAACGGACACGCGCGGCGGCACAAGGCCGCCGGCAAGGCGCGTGCGGCGGCTACCTGCCGCCGCAGACGAGGGTGACGCGGATCAGGCCGTCAGTGACGGCGGGCGGTAGGCCCGGAACACCGGAGCCGGCGCGGGCGGATGCTGCGACGCGATGAACAGCGAGTCGCCCAGGACGGGCTCGGCGATCGCGACGCACAGGGGAAGATCGAACTCGTGGGGATCGAGCGGCGCCCCCGCGTAGGAATTGTCGTTGGCCGGCGGCCGGCAGACCAGGTCGTCCACCGCCACGTCGCCCCAGTCGGGCTCGGAGATCTGCTCGACGATGTCGAATTCCTCGTCCAGCTCGAATTCCCAGCGCGGCATGTCGATCCGGACGGCGGCGCCGGCCTGGGGCGCCTCGCGCATTTCGTGGCCGGCCGCCACGGGCAGGTGGGACGCGACACGGGCGTGCTGGTAGCTGGCCACCACGTGGGCCTTGAGCTGGCACGCGGCGGACTCCGCCCACACCCATTGCAGGGGCAGGCACAGCAATACGAGGAACACGTACCAATGTCGCATGTGCAGCATTTTAAGCGCTGCGAGAGTTTTTGCAATTCACTCTCATTTCGCCCCGAATGCGCGGCGGCGCGGCCCCCGCGGGGCTCACCGCCCGTCCGGGGTGGTCATGTTGCGGCGGACGCGTTGCAGCAATCCTATCAACTGCCCTTGTTCGGCCTCGGTCAGGCCACGCAGCGCGAAATCGGCCAGCTCGTCGCCCACGTTCAGCGCCTCGGCCAGCATGGCCTCGGCCTTGGCCGTGACCTCGACACGGAACGCCCGCCTGTCGCCGGGCACCGGCATGCGCGTGACCCAGCCGCCCTCCTGCATCCGGTCCAGCATGCGGGCGACGGTCATGGGCGTGACGTCCAGCGTCTCGGCCAGTTGCGCCTGCGTCATCGGGCCCAGGAAGGACAGGTACAGCGCCAGGCGGCACTGCGCGCGGCTGAGCTCGAGCCGCCCGCGCGCGCGGCGGTCGAATTCGGTGCTCATCAGCCGGCCGATGTCGGACACCAGGAAACCGAAGCGCTTGTCGTAGGGAGTCGCCATGGGAGGACCGGAAGAAGAACGCGCGATATTGTCGCCCATCGCCGTGCGTTCGGGAATATGTAAGCAAGCATATGATATACGTGCATATCATTCCAGACCAGCCGGGCATCCGCCGTGCAAACCTCCGCCGCGCCGCTCAACCGGCGCATGATCACGCTGTCCATCATGCTGGCCACGCTGATGCAGACGCTGGACAGCACCATCGCCAACGTCGCACTGCCCCACATGCAAGGCACGCTTTCCGCCTCGCAGGACGAGATCAGCTGGGTATTGACCTCCTACATCGTGGCCGCCGCCATCGCCACGCCGCTGACCGGCTGGCTGGCCGCGCGGCTGGGCGTCAAGCGCCTGCTGGCGGTCGCGGTCAGCGGCTTTACCGTGGCCTCGCTGCTGTGCGGCATGTCCGAAAGCCTGGCCCAGATCGTCGGCGCCCGGCTGCTGCAAGGCCTGTTCGGCGCCGCGCTGGTGCCGCTGTCCCAGTCCATCCTGCTGGACATCAATCCGCGCGACAAGCAGCCGCAGGCCATGGCGATCTGGGGCGTGGGCGTGATGGTGGGGCCGATACTGGGTCCCACGCTGGGCGGCTGGCTGACGGACAGCTACAACTGGCGATGGGTGTTCCTGATCAACCTGCCGATCGGCGCCTTCGCGCTGTTCGGCGTGCTGACCTACCTGCCCCGCTCCAA
This sequence comes from Pigmentiphaga sp. GD03639, assembly GCF_029845405.1. NCBI lineage: Bacteria > Pseudomonadati > Pseudomonadota > Betaproteobacteria > Burkholderiales > Alcaligenaceae > Pigmentiphaga > Pigmentiphaga sp. GD03639. The sequence continues at coordinate 85,125 of NZ_JAOCLR010000016.1, read as the reverse complement.
GCCCTCGGCGCGGCAGGCCCTGGACTTCTTCGGGTTCATCACCCTGTCGCTGGCCATCGGGGCGCTGCAGGCCATGCTGGACCGCGGCCAGCAGTTGGACTGGTTCGGCTCGCTGGAGATACGCATCGAGGCCGCCATCGCGCTGGTCAGCTTCGTCTTCTTCGCGCTGCATACGGCCACGGCCGGCAAGGGGTCCTTCTTTCGTTACGAACTGCTCAAGGACGGCAACTTCGTCACCGGCACCTGTTTCATCTTCGTGATCGGCGCGGTGATGTACGCGACGCGGGCGCTGCTTCCGCCCATGCTGGAGGCATTGATGGGCTACCCGGTGGCGACCACGGGCCTGGTCACCGCGCCCAGCGGGGTGGGCACCATGGTGGCCATGCTGATCGCGGGACGGCTGGTCGGGCGCATGGACGTGCGCATGATGCTGCTGGCCGGATTCCTGGTGTCGGCGGTCGCCCTCTACCAGATGATGGGCTACACGCTGGTCCTTTCGCAAAGCGACATCGTCTGGCCGGGCGTCATCCAGGGCGTGGGGCTGGGCTTCGTTTTCGTCCCGCTGAGCGCGGTCACTTTCGCCACGCTGGCTCCCGAGCTCCGGGCCGACGGCACGGCCATCTTCAGCCTGGTGCGCAACATCGGCAGCAGCATAGGCATCTCGGTGATCCAGGCCCAGGTCACGCGCAACACGCAGGTCGTGCATGCCTCGCTGGTCGAGCACATGAATCCGGCCAACGCCGCGCTCGTGCAGAACTATGACCTGAGTTCGCCCTCGACGCTGGAGTCGCTGAACCGGATGGTCACGCAGCAGGCGTCGATGATCGCCTACGTCGACGCGTTCAAGCTGATGTTCATCGCCACCCTGTGCGTGGTGCCGCTGCTTGCCATCGTGCGGTCACGCCGGCGCGCGGCGGGCGAGGACGCGCCGCACGTGGCCATGGACTGACCGCCGCCGGGCATGGCCGCTCAGCGGCGGCGGCCGGATACCTGCCGTGGCGTCAGCCGGCGTCGACCGAGGCCTGGTAGCCCGCCGCGTCCAGCAGGCCGGCGGTATCGGCCATGTTGTCCGGCCGGAGCTTGAAGATCCAGGCGGCATAGGGTTCCTGGTTCAGTTGCTCGGGGCTGGCCGAGAGCGCTTCGTTGAAGGCCACGATCTCGCCCGCCACCGGGGCATAGATGTCGGAAGCCGCCTTCACCGACTCGACCACGCCCGCCGTCTCGCCGGCCTGGAGCCGGGCCCCCACCTTGACGTCGCCGACGTAGACCAGGTCGCCCAGCTGGTCCTGCGCATGGTCCGTGATGCCCACCACCAGCAGGTCGCCGTCGGCGCGGATCCATTCGTGGGTCTTGGCGTACTTGAGTTCGGAAGGAAGATTCATGGAGGCGGATCCAGGTAGTGAGTCGAAGAGATGGGGGAATTGTAGTGAACCTTGGGGCGGGCGACGCGGGTCAGGGCTCGCCGCTGTCGAGCACCTTGCCGCGCCGCACGAAGGGCAGCCGGCAGACCACCGCCGGGACGCGCCGGCCGCGGATCTCCACCTCGGCCGCGTCGCCGGGCGATACGCTGTCCGGCAAGCGGGCGAAACCGATGGACGTGCCCAGCGTGGGCGACATGGTGCCGCTGGTGACCATGCCGGCGCCCTCGGCCGTGTGGACCGCCATCTGGGCGCGCATCACACCCCGGTCCAGCAGCCTGAGCCCCAGCAACTGCCACTTCAGGCCGTAGGCCAGCGCCGCGCGCCCGACGAAGTCGCGCTGCGGGTCATGGTCGGACACGGTCCAGGCCAGTCCGGCCTCGGCCGGCTGGGTCAGTTCGTCCATGTCCTGCCCGTACAGGTTCAGGCCGGCCTCGACCCGCAGCGTGTCGCGCGCCCCCAGGCCGCAGGGCGCGACGCCCGCCGCCAGCAGGTCGCGCCACAGGGCGGGCGCCTCGGCGCCGGGCAGCACCACTTCCACGCCATCCTCGCCGGTGTAGCCGGTGCGCGCGACCAGCACGCCCTCGGCCCCCTCGGCCGTGAACGGCGCCAGGCCGCGCGCCAGGCGGCCCAGCGCCGGCCTCGCCTGCGCCAGCCTTTCCCGGGCCTCGGGCCCCTGGACCGCGATCATCGCCAGTTCGCGGCGCGGTTCGATCGTCACGTCGTAGCCGCCGGCCTGGGCGACCCGCGCCATCCACACCAGGTCCTTGTCGGCCGAGGCGGCGTTGACCACGAGCCGGTAGTGCTCCGGCGTCAGCAGGTAGACGATCAGGTCGTCCACCACCCCGGCCTGCGGATTGAGCATGCAGGAATACAGCGCCCTGCCCGGTTCGGCCAGGCGATCCACGTCGTTGGCCAGCAGATGGCGCAGGTAGGCGCGCGCCTGGCTTCCCGCCACGTCCACGTTGAGCATGTGCGAGACGTCGAACATGCCCGCGCCGCGCCGGACGGCATGGTGCTCGTCGATCTGCGAGCCGTACGAGACGGGCATGGACCAGCCGCCGAAGTCGATCATCTTGCCGGACAAGGCCAGGTGCTCGGCGAAGAGCGGAGTCTGTTTCAGGGGGAGAGACGCGGTCATGCGGATTCCTGCGCAACGGGATGGACGGACGTCAGCCGCGCACCGCGGACCACGAAGCGGGCGAGGCGCCGGCACGCGTGCCCTGCATGGTGCCGCCGTTCACCTTGCCGCGATAGCGCACGCCGTTCACCGAGAACGAGATCTCGTCGCCGCGCAGGGTGGCGTCGTCGATGGGCCGGGCATCCAGGGTGCCGCTCAGCCGCTGGTATTGCTGGGCCAGCTTCAGTTCGCGGCCGTCGAGCTTCCAGGTGCCCTCGACCCTGGCCGGCACGATCCACAGCAGCGCCGAGCACCACGTCTGGCATTGCTCGGTGACCGTGGCCTGTTCGTCGGGCCGCCAGTCGCCCATGGGGAAGGTATTGGATACCACGCGGGTGCCGGGCTTGAGCTCCAGCAGCCTGGGCCGCAGCTTCTCGTTGATGGTGGGCAGCAGGAACAGCGTGATGACCGTGGCGCGGGAAAGATCGGTCTCGAACAGGTCGGCCTTCTCGAACGTGGCGACGCGGGACACGCCCGCGGCCTGCGCATTGCGGCGGGCCAGCTCCACCATGTCGGGGTTGTATTCGATGCCGTGGGCCTTGATGCCCCGCTGGGCCGCGGTGATCACCAGGCGCCCGTCGCCCGATCCCAGGTCGATCAGCGTGTCGCCGGGCGCTGCCTTGGCCATGTCTATCATCTTGTCGACCAGGCTCTGGGGGGTCGGCACCCACACCACGTCCTTGCCTTCCTGGCCGACGTCGGGAACATACGACGACCCCGGCTTTTCCGCCGCCTGGACACTGGCCAGGGCAGGCAGCGCGCAGGCGGCCAGGACGGCCATCCCCCGCGCGCACCGGCGCAACAACTTCGACTGCGACGAACTACCCAACAACGCGAGCATCATGGGGTTTCCCCTTTTCTGGTGAACGAGTGAGGCGGGACGTGGGTGCGTCGGATTCGATTGTGCCTGACTCGATGTCGCCGCGAAAGCGGGCCGGGCCTCCAGGGGATTCTCAATCACCGAGACAGGTGTTTGACCCGTCTTCGAAGCAGGTGACATAGTCGCCGGCGTCAAGGCGTCGCTGCTTGCGCAGCCGCCTGCGCCGCTCGTGCCGGACGCGGCACGATTCCCACATGAGAAATGCGAGGAGACAGTCATGGCCGCATTCCCTTTCCCCCCTGCCTGGCGGCCTCTGGCCGTCCTCTGTCAGATCGCCCTGCTGGCGGTCTGCGGTTTGCCGCAGGCGGCGGCGCAATATCCCGATCGCCCCGTGCGCATCGTCACGCCCTTTCCGGTCGGCAGCGGGGTCGACGTGAACCTGCGCATGGTGACCGAACGCCTGTCCAGGGCCTGGGGCAAGCCCGTGCTGGTCGAGAACAAGCCTGGCGCCGCGGGTTTCATCGCCATCGAAGCGGTCAGGCGCGCGTCCGCCGACGGCTACACCCTGCTGCAACTGGATAGTGCGCAGATGGCCGCGCAGCCCTATCTGTTCAGCAAGCTTCCCTACGACCTGAAGCGTGACTTCACGCCCGTCACGACTTTGTTCCGGAACTACTTCTTCCTGGCCGTGCCCACGGACAGCCGCTACCGCAGCGCGGGCGAGCTGCTCGCCGACGCCAAGGCGGCTCCGGGGAACATCAACTACGGGTCATGGTTCGTGGGCAGCCCGGGGCACCTGGGAGGCGCCATGCTCGACCAGGCGGCGGGCACGTCCATGACGCACATCGCGTACAAGGAAATGTCCCAGCTCTACACGGCCGTGGCGAGCAGCCAGGTCCCGTGGGCGTTCGGCACGATAGGCAGCATGAACGCGCTCTACAAGGGGGGCAAGCTCAGGTTGCTGGCGGCCGCGGCGCCGGCGCGGGTGCGGGGGTTCGAATCGGTCCCCACCATGGGCGAGGCCGGCGGACCGCAGGCGATGACGCCCGAGCAGTTCCAGGCCCGGCTCGATGCCGATTCGCGCCGGTATGGGCAGATCATCAAGCGCTTGAACATTTCCTTGGATTATGCCCGGGCCTGGGCCAGGATGCTGCGCAGCATGTCCACGAGTTTCAGCGCCGCCGGCGACAACGCGTGGCCGGGCAGCGTCACGATCGCCATGCTGCGGACCAGGGTGGGACGGACGATGCGCAGTTTCTGGACGCCCGCGCCGAGCGTGCGCGGCAGCGCGGTAGCCGGCAGGATGGCCGCACCCAGGCCAGCCGTCGCCATCGAGATCAGCGTCTGAGAATGCATGAACTGGAAGCGCGTGGCCAGCTGCAACCCCTGCGCGGCCATCGCTTCCTCGACGATGGCGCGCAGCGCGGTGCCCTGTTCGAGCACCAGCAGCGGCATGGCCGCCAGCGCCTTGAGCGAGATGGTCTTGCGGTCGCCGTCCAGCAGCGCGCGCGGCACCAGCGCGACCAGTTCGTCGGTCAGCAGGGGCTCGAAGCGGAACTCGGGCGAACCGGTCATCACGCTGATGCCGAAATCCACTTCCCGTTGCCTGACGCTTTCGAACAGCGCCGCCGCGGTGATCTCGCGCACGAAGACCTGGATGCCGGGATACCGGCCCTGGAAGGCCGCCAGCACGTCGCCCAGGTAGGCGCCGGCGATGGTGGGCGCGCAGGCCAGCGCGATGCGCCCGCGCTGGACGTCGGCGGCTTCCTGGATCGCCTGCAGTCCGCCTTCCACTTCCTGCAAGGCGCGGCGAACGCACTGGAGCAGTTGCTCGCCCTCGCGCGTCAGCGTGACCTGGCGCGTGGTGCGATGGAACAGCGGCACCCCCAATTGTTCTTCCAGGCGGCGGATCTGGCCGCTGACCGCCGAACCGGACCGGTGGGCGCGCCCGGCGGCGGTACGAAAGCTCCGGCTATCGCCCACCAGCATGAAGGTGTGCAGCAGTTTCAGGTTGACCGAGGAAATCGGATCGCCGGGTCTGGCCATGGAAGCTCGCCTGTTTTCGCGGACGAAAAGATTGTACGGAAAATCTTCTCAATCCTAACAATAATCGCGATTGTCGTTGCACCGGGCGATTCCTACACTGCACGGCATGGAAACCGCACGATGCCCGCGACCGGCTGGCACGATGCGGCCGGGCCATCCGGGCCCGGACCCTCTGGAGACAAGCCATGAACCGTTCACGCCCCCTGGGACTCCTGCTGTCCGCGCTGGCCGCGGCCTTGCTCGCGGCCGCGCCGGCCGCCGGCCAGGACGCCTATCCCGCCAAGCCCATCCGCATCATCGCTCCCTTCCCGCCGGGGAATTCGTCCGACGTCGCCGCGCGCTTCCTGGGAGAACAACTGGCCGCCCGGCTCGGGCAGCCGGTGGTGGTCGAGAACAAGGTCGGCGCCTCCGGCCAGGTGGGCGCGGCCTATGTGGCCAAGGCCGACCCCGACGGCTACACGCTGCTGATGACCTCCACCTCGGCCACCATCAGCCCCGCCATCTACAAATCCATCCCGTTCGACATCCTGGGCGACTTCGCGCCCATCGTGCGGGTCGCCGTGGCGCCCATGGTGCTGCTGGTCCGCGCCGATGCGCCGTATGCCAGCCTGGAGGATTTCGTGGCGCAGCTCCGCAGCCACCCCGAACGCTATACCTACGCCACCGCGGGCACCGGGACGATCCAGCATCTGGCCATCGCCGCCTTCCTGTCCCGGCTGAAGACCGACGTGCTGGGCGTGCCTTACAAGGGCAGCCCCCAGGCGCTGACCGATCTCATCGGCGGCCAGGTGCAGTTCATGTTCGACGCCGTGCTGTCGGGCAAGCCCCACGTGGATTCCGGACGGCTCAAGCCGCTGGCCGTGGCCAGCCTGGCGCCCATCGCGCAGATGCCGGGCGTGCCGGCGGCCGCGCAGTCCGCCGTCCCGGAGCTCAAGGACTTCGAGATCGAAGGCTGGGTCGGCCTGCTGGCCCCCCGCGGAACGCCGGCCGCGATCACGCAGCGCCTGAACCGCGAGATCGTGGCGGTCCTGACCTCGCCCGACATGCGCGAGCGGCTGGCCAAGGCCAACATCGCCACCGCTGCCGCCAATTCGCCGCAAGAGTTCTCGCAGTTCCTGCGCAAGGACGCGCAGCGCTGGAAAGACATCGTGACCGCCGCCCGGATCCCCCAGGAATGACCATATCCCCAGACACCGACGCCGTCGTGGCGCTGTGCGCCCTGCTGCGGCAGGCATCGGCCGCCGCCGCGTACGAAGCCATGGAGCGCGGAGGGCACATGTCGCCCACGCTGTCGGCCCTCGTGGCCGGCGTGCTGTGCACCGGGCCGGCGTACACCGTGCGCGCCCCCGCCGGCTACGGCGACGAGATCGTGCGCGCGGCCGATGAAGCGCCGCCGGGCTCGGTCATCGTGATCGACGTCGGCCCCGCGCCGGACGCCTGCACCTGGGGCGGCACGGGAACGGCCGTCGCCCAGCGGCGCGGCGTCTCGGGTGTCGTCAGCAACGGACGGGTGCGCGACCTGGCCGAGATACGCCGCGCACGCTTTCCCGTATTCGCCCGCGGCGCGGTCGCCACCGGCTGGTCGGGCGGCCGCCGGGGCGAGACGGGCGTGCCGGTGTCGGTGGGCGGCCGGGTGGTCCAGGCCGGCGATGTCCTCTGCGCCGACGACGACGGCATCGTCGTCATCCCGCGCGCCGGCGCGGCCCCCTTCCTGGAGCGGCTGCGGGCGCGCCTGGACTTCGAACGCGAGGCCGCCCGCATCGTCGACGAAGGCGGCCGCTACGCCGACGTCATGGCCCGCAAGCCCGCCTGACACCGCCCCCATGAACCGTATCGCCTCCAGAATCCCCCAGACGGGCGCCGAGAAGATCCTCGCGCGCGCCAGCGGCAAGCCCTGCGTCCGCCCCGGCGACATCGTTTCGCCGGAACCCGAACTGGTCATCATCCACGACGGCTACGTGGAGTCCGCCTACAACGAGTTGTCGAACCTGGGGTACCGCCGCATCGCCCGCCCCGAACGCGTGATGTTCGTGACCGACCATGAAGTGGCCTACGCCAGCCCGGCCTCGGCCCTGCGCGCCCGCCGCATCCGCCAGATCGCCCGCGAATGGAACGTGGGCCGCTTCTACGACGCCGGCCGCGGCGGACATGGGCATCTCTTCCCCATCGAGGCCGGCCTGGTGCGGGCGGGCATGTTCCTGTCCTGCTACGACATGCACGCCACGAATTTCGGCGCGGTCGGCGCGGTGGCCTGCGCGCCCGGACCGGAGATCGTCTCGGTGCTGGCCACCGGTTCGGTCTGGGAACAGGTCCCCGCGACCGTGCGCGTGCGCCTGCAAGGCGCCACGGGGCCGGCGCTGACCGCGCGCGACGTCGGCTTCCATGTCACCCGCCTGTTCGCCGACGGCCGGCTGCCCGCGTACGACAACCGCATGATCGAGTTCGCCGGCGACTACGCGGCCGGGCTGCCGCTGTCGGAACGCGTGGCCCTTTGCAATTCGCTGACCGAGATCGGCGTCGCCAACGTCTGGTTCACCCCGGCCGGCGACGGCTCCGTTCACGCCGGCGACGCCGACGCGCCGGTCGAGGCCGAGGCCGACATCGACCTGGCGAGCCTGGCGCCGCAGGTCGCCCTGCCCGGCGGCCCGCATCGGGGCGTGGACGTAAACGAGGTGGCCGGGCGGCACGTGGATCATGCCTACATCGGGTCGTGCGGATCTGGCATGTACGAGGATTTCGCCGCGGCCGCGGCCCTGCTGCGCGGCCGCCGGATCGCGGGCCACGTGCGCATGTTCATCGTCCCGGGCACGGTCGAGACCTCGCTGCGCATGGCCCGCGACGGACTCGCGGAGGTGTTCCAGCAAGCCGGTGCGATGCTGCTTCCCCCCGGATGCGGCCCCTGCGCGGGCGGCGTGATGGGGCCCCTGGCCGAGGGCGAAACGTCCATTTCCACGGCCGCGACCAACCATGCCGGCCGCTTCGGCGCGAAAACGGCCCAGGCCTACCTGGGCAGCCCGCTGACGGTGGCGGCATCGGCCCTGGCCGGCTGCATTGCCGATCCGCGCGCGCTGACGCAAGAACGGGAGCCCATCCGATGACCGGCACGATGCGACGCGTCGGACGCTGCCACGTGTTCGGCGACGACATTCCCCTGGACGACGGCCTGATCCCCTTCGAGATGGCGATACGCCGCATCGACGATCCGCAGTTGTTGCGGCCCGAATTGCTCCGGATGGTGGACCCGGCCTTCCCCGACCGGGTGGAACCGGGAGACATCATCGTGGCCGGCGCCAACTTCGGCTGCGGCAAGCCTCACTTCCAGGGCTTCATCGCGATGGCGGCGCTGGGCCTGTCGGTGCTGTGCGTGTCGATGCCCTACAAGACGCTGCGCGGCGCGATCTCCAAAGGCGTTCCGGTGCTGGCCGGCCTGCCCGGCATCGATCCGGCCCTGCGCACCGGCCACCGGCTGGACGTCGATTTCACCCGGGGTACGGTCGTCAATCTGGACACCGGGCAGCGCATCGAGGTTCCGCCCTTGTCGCCGCTGCTGGCGGACGTCGTCCGGCGCGGTGGCACCCGCGGCACGCTGGCCGCCTGGCTGGAGACCCATCCGGACATGCGCCTGCCCGCCCAGGCGCCACGCGCATGATCAGACCGCCTTGGCCTCCATGCAGCGGAACGTGGGTGCGCCGAACCTATCGCGCCACAATCCAGCTCGATCGGCTCATTCCATCTTGACTCCTGCCGTCGCGGCGACCTTGGCCCAAAGACCGACTTCTGTACGAATGAACTGGGCGAACTGGCTGGGTGTATCACCGATCGGCGTAAACGCCAGAGTCGCCATGCGATCGCGCGTGGCATCAGTGTGCAGGATTTTCGTAACGGCTGTGTGCAACCGCTCGATGATGGGCGTATCGGTTCCCGCCGGCGCCAATAGGCCGATCCAGCCAACCGTGGAAAAATCCCGAATACCCGACTCGGCCACCGTCGGCACGTCAGGCAGGAACGGACTGCGCTGCGACGAAGAAACAGCCAGCGCCTTGAGCTTTCCCGATTTGACGTTTGCCAGCACGCCGGGGATCGCATCGAACATGACGTCGACCCGGCCTGCGATTACGTCCACCATGGCTTGCGGGCTGCCTTTGTAGGGTACGTGATTGAGCGCCAGGCCAGCGCGCTGCATGAACAACTCCATGGTCAAATGGCTGGTGGTCCCATTACCGCCGGACCCATATTGCAATGCCCCCGCCCGCTGTTTCGCCTGCGCAATCAACGCCGCGATCGAATCCAGCTTCGACTCGGGAGCCGTCACCATGACCTGGGTAACCGACGCAACATTGGTAATCGGCGCAAAGTCCTTGACCGCATCGTATCCTACCGCCTTATAAACGCTCGGACTGATAGCGAGCGGTCCGCTGGACCCCATGTACAGCGTATAGCCGTCGGGCGCGGCTCGAGCGGCGGCCGCGGTGCCAATCACACCGCCCGCGCCGGCCTTGTTTTCCACTACGACGGATTGTCCCAGTTCCCGTCCCAGTTGTTCTCCCAGCAAGCGCGCCAGGATGTCGGCACCCTGCCCTGCCGGGAAAGGCACGATGATCCGGATGGGACGCGACGGATAATCGCTGGCCGCATGCGCCCCGGCGGCCCAGCCTCCCATGACGATCAACGTTGGCAGAACGATATGCGCAGCTGTTTTCATCTGTGTCTCCATACGGTCTTGGACAAGAAAGTGCTGGCTCAACAACCCCCATCGAGCAGCCGCAGCGGGTTGCGCACGAGGATGGACTCGCGAATGGACGGGTCGGGAACGAACTCGTGGAAAGCGTCCAACAAGACGCTCAGATCGGGCACTCGATCCGCGTCGAAATAGCCTGTATGCGGCCAATCCGTCCCCCATAACATCCGGTCGGCCGCCAGATCGATCAACCGACGCGCAATAGGGACCACGTCAGCATACGGAGCTCCCGAGCGCGATATCCGATCCGCGCCGGTCATCTTGATCCATATCCCAGGACGAGTCGCCAACATGGCCAGCGCCCGAAACGAAGAACCGTCGAGGCCGTCGGCGGGATCAACGCGGCCAAAATGATCGATCACCACAGGTACGCCTATCGAAGCGATCCACGGAGCAAGTTCCGGTAAAGCGCTACCAGCGAAATGCAGTTCGACGAACCAGCCCAGGCCGTCCAGGCAGCGCTGCACGTGGGAGAAAACATCGAGGTCGAGTTGACCGCCGTGCTGTGGATTGAACGCGAAACGCACCCCTCTCGCGCCTCGCTGGTGCAATTCGCGGCACAGTTCCGGCGTACAGTCACCCCCGAGACGCACCACGGCCAGATAGCGTCCGGCGGCCTTCTCTACCGCGTCCATGTCCACTTCGTTGTCGAAACCATGGGTATTGGCATGAACGACGAAACCGTGATCGATGCCCAAAGCCGCGTGCATCTGCAGAGCATGTTCGAGCGGCGCGTCTGGCGGTGTGTATTTGCGCTTGCCAGGATATGGAAAGCGGCTCTGCGGCCCCAGGACGTGGAAATGCGTATCCCAGGATCCTTTCGGTAAACTTCGGATCGAACGTCCGGGATTCGGCCGCGGCCCCAGGCATGCGGGAATGGATTCGTTCATGGCCAGCATTTGTTTGTATGCGAACATACAATTTGATCAATGAGCAAACCAAGTGTCAAGATCGCTAGTGGCATATCGCCACTGGACGACATGTACGAACGGCCCGGCTTCCTGTTTCGTCGTGCCAGCCAGGTATTGATGCACATCGCCGAACAGGAGACTGCCCGTATCGGCCTGACCCCGCCCCAGCACGTATGCTTGATCGTGCTCGATCGCTGCAAGGCGCTGGATCAAATCGGATTAGGGAAAGCCATAGGCATGGACAGGGCCACGGTTGGCCAAGTGATCCGCCGATTGGAAAATCGAGGCCTGGTAGAGCGGTCGACCGCGCCGGGCGATGCACGGCGCAAGGTCGTAGTCCTGACGGCCGACGGACGCAAACTGGTCAAGGACGCGAACAAGGCTGCGCTCCATGTGTCGGATCGCATGCTGGAGCCGCTCGCTCCCCTCGAGCGTCAACAGTTGACAGCGCTGCTGTCGAAAATGGTCGCGGCTCTAAACGCGCAGGCGCCCACGCCGATCGAGCCGCCGGAGGCGTAGCGCCCGCTGGCAATCAGACCGACTGGCCGCAGGCCGCGCCGGACGCCCAGGCCCACTGGAAGTTGTAGCCTCCCAGCCATCCCGTCACGTCCACCACTTCGCCGATGAAATGCAGGCCGGGGACGGCCTTGGCTTCCATGGTTTGCTGGTCCAGGCCACGGGTATCGACGCCGCCGCGCATGACCTCGGCCTTCCTGTACCCCTCGGTACCCGACGGCGTCAGGGTCCAGCGCTTCATGCCCTCGGCCACCTGGCGCAGCGCCTTGTCGGGCAGGTCTGCGATACGCTGCTCGCCCAGGCCGGGATGGGCCGCGGCCAGCCACTGTTCGGCCAGCCGGCGCGGCACCATGCCGGCCAGCACGTTGGCCAGGTGCTGGCGGCCGCCGGCCTTGGCGGCCAACAGGTCCGCCATCAGGTCCACGCCCGGTGCGAGATCGATCACGATGGGCTCGCCCGGCTGCCAATAGCTCGATATCTGCAGCACCGCCGGACCGGACAGGCCCCGGTGGGTGAACAGCAGGTCCTCGCGGAACGAGGCCGCGCCCCGGCCCGAACCGGTGCGGATGTCGACCTCCAGCGCGACGCCGGCCAGGGGCACGAAGGGCTGCCATGACGCGGCGTCGAAGGTCAGCGGCACCAGCGCCGGCCGGGGCTCGGCGATCTTCAGGCCAAACTGCCGCGCGATGCGCAGGCCGAAGTCCGAGGCGCCGATCTGCGCGACGGGCAGCCCGCCGGTCGCGACGACCACGCGTGCGGCGCGGATGGCGCCGGACGAGGTACGAAGCATGAAACCCGCCTCGCCCTGCTCCACCGATTCGACCGTGCAGGGCATGCGCCACGCCACGCCGCCCGCGTCGCACTCGGCGCGCAGCATGCGGATGATGTCCTCGCTGGATTCGTCGCAGAATAGCTGGCCCCGGTGCTTCTCGTGCCAGGCGATGCGGTGGCGCGCCATCAGCGCCAGGAAATCGCCCGGCGTGTAGCGCGACAGCGCCGAGCGGCAGAAGTGGGGATTGCCAGAAATGAAATTGGCGGGTCCGGCATCGCGGTTGGTGAAATTGCACCGCCCGCCGCCGGAGATGCGGATCTTCTCGGCCAGCCGCCGGGCGTGGTCGATCAGCACCACGCGCCGGCCGCGCTGCCCGGCCACCGCCGCGCACATCATGCCGGCTGCGCCCGCGCCGATCACCGCCACGTCGAAGGCCGCGCCGCGCGGCCCGTCCGCCGCCATCAGGCGTCCTTGACGCAATCCACGTAGAAGCGCATGTCGCCGTTGGGCAGCACTTCCTCCACCAGCCCATGGATGTCGGTGTCGAAGCCCGGGAACTGGGCGTTGAACTTGCGGGCGAACTGCAGGTACTTGACGATGGTGCTGTTGAAGCGTTCACCCGGGATCAGCAGCGGAATGCCCGGCGGGTACGGCGTCAGCAGCACGCTGGTCACGCGCCCTTCCAGCGCATCGATGTCGACCCGCTCGATCTCGCGGTGCGCCATCTTGGCGAAGGCCTCGGACGGCTTCATGGCCGGGACCATGTCGCTCAGGTACATCTCGGTGGTCAGGCGCGCCACGTCGTGGGCCCGGTACATCTCGTGGATGCGGGTGCACAGGTCGCGCAGCCCCACCTGCTCGTACTGCGGGTAGTCGTGGCAGAACTCGGGCAGGATGCGCCACATGGGCTGGTTCCTGTCGTAGTCGTCCTTGAACTGCTGCAACGCAGTCAGCAGCGTGTTCCAGCGGCCCTTGGTAATGCCGATGGTGAACATGATGAAGAACGAGTACAGGCCGGCCTTCTCGACGATCACGCCGTGTTCGGCCAGGAACTTGGTGACGATGGACGCGGGAATGCCGGTCTGGCCGAAGGTGCCCGACACGTCCAGGCCCGGCGTGACGATGGTCGCCTTGATCGGATCCAGCATGTTGAAGCCGGGCGCCAGGGCGCCGAACCCGTGCCAGTTGGCATCGGTTTCCAGCAGCCAGTCATCGCGCTCGCCGATGCCGTCGGCCACCAGGTTGTCCGGACCCCAGACCTTGAACCACCAGTCGCTGGCGCCGAACTCGGCTTCCACCTTGCGCATGGCGCGGCGGAAGTCCAGCGCCTCGAGGATGCTTTCCTCGACCAGCGCCGTGCCGCCCGGCGGCTCCATCATCGCCGCCGCCACGTCGCAGGACGCGATGATCGCGTACTGCGGCGAGGTCGACGTGTGCATCAGGTAGGCCTCGTTGAATACGTAGCGGTCCAGCTTGCGGGTCTCGGACTCCTGCACGATGATCTGCGAGGCCTGCGAGATGCCGGCCAGCAGCTTGTGCGTGGAGTGGGTCGCGTACACCACCGCCTCGGTGCTGCGCGGACGGTCCTTGCCGATGGCGTGCATGTTCCGGTAGAAGTCGTGGAACGCCGCGTGCGGCAGCCAGGCCTCGTCGAAATGCAGGGTGTCGATGCTGCTGCCCAGCAGCTCCTTGATCATCTCGACGTTGTAGACCACGCCATCGTAGGTGCTCTGCGTGATGGTCAGGATGCGGGGCTTGCGGCCGGCGTTGTCCTTGGCGAAGGGATTGGCGTCGATCTTCTTCTGGATGTTCTCGGGACGGAACTCCTCCAGCGGAATCGGCCCGATGATGCCCAGGTGGTTGCGCGTGGGCCGCAGGAACACCGGCACGGCGCCCGTCATGATGATGGCGTGCAGGATGGACTTGTGGCAATTGCGGTCCACCACCACCACGTCGCCGGGCGCCACGTTGGCATGCCAGACGATCTTGTTGGACGTGGACGTGCCGTTGGTCACGAAGAAACAGTGATCGGCGTTGAAGATGCGCGCCGCGTTGCGCTCGGAGGCCGCGACGGGGCCGGTGTGGTCCAGCAGTTGCCCCAGTTCGTCCACCGCGTTGCAGACGTCGGCGCGCAGCATGTTCTCGCCGAAGAACTGGTGGAACATCTGCCCCACCGGGCTCTTCAGGAACGCCACGCCGCCCGAGTGGCCGGGACAGTGCCAGGAATACGAACCATCCTGCGCGTACTTGACCAGCTCACGGAAGAACGGCGGCGGCAGCGATTCCAGGTAGCTCTTGGCTTCACGGATGATGTGGCGGGCCACGAACTCCGGCGTGTCCTCGAACATGTGGATGAAGCCGTGCAGCTCGCGCAGGATGTCGTTCGGGATGTGCCGCGAGGTGCGGGTCTCGCCGTACAGGTAGATGGGGATCTCGGCATTGCGGAAGCGCAGTTCACCGATGAAGGCTCGCAGCTTGCTGACGGCATTGGCCACGTCCTCGGGCATGCCCTCGCCGAATTCCTCATCGTCGATCGACAGGATGAACGCGCTGGCGCGGCTCTGCTGCTGAGCGAAGGACGACAGGTCGCCGTAGCTGGTCACGCCCAGCACCTCCATGCCCTCGGCCTCGATGGCCGCGGCCAGCGCGCGCACGCCCAGACCGGATGCATTCTCGGAACGAAAATCTTCGTCGATGATGACGATGGGGAAACGGAATTTCATTGAGGTTGAAGCCCCCCCCCTACGCGCTGACGCGCGCCCCCCAGGGGGCGGCACTGGCGGACTGGCGGACCAGATCCGCTGTGCCCTGGCAGGGCACGTGGCGGCAGGGAAATCGGTTGAAAAACGGCCGGCCGCGAGCAAGTTACCTCGCACAGCGCCTCCGGGCGTAAAAAAACAAACAACTAGCGTAAAACAATTCAGTGTCGGTTTGAGGACCACCCCACGCAATCCACTGCCCCCAGACCACGACACGGGGGATCCGGCTCCGCCGGTCCCCCGCCGTCGGCCCCCTGGGGGGCGCGCGTCAGCGCGTAGGGGGGGGCCTATGTCCTAGGCAGCGTCACGCCCTGCTGGCCCTGGTACTTGCCGCCGCGGTCCCGGTACGAGGTCTCGCAGATTTCGTCGCTTTCCAGGAACAGCATCTGGGCGCAGCCCTCGCCGGCGTAGATCTTCGCGGGCAGCGGCGTGGTGTTCGAGAACTCCAGCGTCACGTGGCCCTCCCATTCGGGTTCCAGGGGCGTGACGTTGACGATGATCCCGCAGCGCGCGTAGGTGCTCTTGCCCAGGCAAATGGTCAAGACGCTGCGCGGAATGCGGAAGTATTCGACCGTGCGCGCCAGCGCGAAGGAGTTGGGCGGGATGATGCAGACCTCGCCCTTGAAGTCCACGAAGGACTTCTCGTCGAAGGCCTTGGGATCGACGATGGTCGAATTGATGTTGGTGAAGATCTTGAATTCGTCGGCGCAGCGCACGTCGTAGCCGTAGCTGCTCGTGCCGTAGCTGACGATGCGCTGGCCGTCGTGCGCCCGGACCTGGCCGGGCTCGAATGGCTCGATCATGCCTTCGGCCGCCACACGGCGGATCCAGCGGTCGCTTTTGATGCTCATGGACGGGGTCTCGTCAGGGGACGTCTACGTAAAGGGGGAATTGTAGCTGGACTGGGGATACCCCCAATACCCCCCACCGTCCCCTCCCCCTTTCGGCTCAGTCCAGCCGGATGTCGAGCGCCTTGATCACCTTGCCGTACCTGCGGGAATCCTCAGCGATGGCCCTGGAAAGATCGTCCGGCGTGCCCCCCAGCCCCACCGTGCCCTGGCGCGCCAACAGTTCCTGGGCCTGGGGCGACCGCATCGCCCGGGTAACCGCCAGGGCGATTTTCTCCCGTAGCGCCAGGGGCGTGGCAGCCGGCGCCATCAGCCCCGACCACGAAATCGCGTCGCCGAAAGAAAGGCCGGTGGTTTCCTTCAGCGTCGGCATCTCGGGCACCAGCGGCGAGCGTTGCTCGGCGACCACACCCAGCGCCTTGACCCGCCCGCCGCGGATGAACGGCAGCGCCGCCGGCAATTGCGCGATCATCATGTCGATCTGGCCGCCCGCCACGTCCGCCAGCGCCGCCGACACGCTGTTGTAGGGCACATGCAGCAGGCTGACGCCCGCGCGCCCGGCGAAGATCTCGGCGGCCAGGTGCGCCTGGCTGCCTATGCCCGGCGACGAATAGCTCAGGCGCCCGGCCTTGGCCTTGGCGATCAGCGCCCTGGCATCCGCCACGCCCAGCGTGTTCGACACCACCAGCACGTTGGGCACCGCCCCCACCTGGGCGACGGGCGCCAGGTCGCGGGCGATGTCGAACGGGCGCTTGCGGTAGAGGTGCGGGTTGACCGCCAGGTCCGACACCGGCACGGACACCAGCGTATAGCCATCGGGCGCGGCCTTCACCACGGCCGAGATGCCTATGGTCCCCACTCCGCCGGGCTTGTTCTCGACGATGACGGGCTGGCCCCAATCCTGCGCGAGGCGTTCCGCCAGGACGCGCGCCAGCAGGTCGGCCGCGCCGCCCGCGCCGTAGGGCACGACGATGCGGACCGGGCGCTCGGGGTAGGCATCGGCGGCATGGTCCTGGGCGAATGCCGGCGCGGCCAGGCCGGCCGCCACCGCGCAGACGGCCGCCCGCAGGAAGTTCGCCCGGGCAAGGGAAAAGCGTGAGATCTTCATGGACATATCCTTGGAAACGATCGGATCCGGCGCGCCGGGCTATTCGCAATCGGGGCAAAACGAAGGCGGGCACATCATGCGGGCGGTACGCCGCAGCGGGTCCCAGTCCTGGACCTGGCCCCACACCCCTTCCGCGAACGCCTGGGCCTCGGCCCGCAGGCCGCCCAGGTCGACGTCGGGGATGCGGCCGTCGCGCATGCGGATCTCCCCGCCGGTGACGACCAGGTCCACGTCGTCGCCCACGCCGCACTCGACCAGACTGCATATCGGGTCCCAGATCGGCCCGTAGCGCAGCACGTCCTTGCGCCCCAGGTTGATGGCGACGATATCCGCGCGGGCGCCGGGCGCCAGCCGGCCCAGGTCCTCGCGGTCCAGCGAGCGGGCGCCGCCCAGCGTGGCCGCCTCGAACACCTGTTCCGCGCTGGCCGCCGTCAGGTCATGGCTCATGACCTTGCCGTGATAGGAAGCCGTGCGCATGTTCATGATCATGTCGCGCGGATAGGTATCGCTGCCTATCGTCATGTTCACCCCGGCCTCGCGGTACGACTTCCACGAATCCAGCACGCGGGCCCGGCGCACGATGTTGATCGGGCAGTGGGACACCGAGACCTGGCTCTTCCCCATGCGCTCGAGATCGCGGCCGCCCGAATAGTTCAGGCGCGGACTGTCGGAGATGAAATTGGCGTGTCCGATGTTCAGCGCGGGGGTCAGCATCTGCACGCTGTCCAGCAGCTCGATGGGCGTCTTGCGATGTTCGCGCACGGTCTCGTAGAACTCGATGACGTTGTAGCCGGCGTGCGTCGCCATCGGCACGCCCAGGTCGCGCGCCGCCGCCACGGTCCGGCGCAGGATGTCGATGCTGCAGTTCTCGACCTCGCGCGGCACCAGGATCCCGTGGACCAGGTCGCTCGGATCGCGCTCGACCCGCTCGATGAACGCCACCGCGTCGTTGAACAGGTGCAGGCCGCCGTCGGGATAGGGCACGCGCGTCAGGTTGCCATCGTCGTCCGAGGCCCAGCGCCCGCTGTCATAGCCCGGCCCCAGGTAGCCCCGCACCCCCAGCGCCTCGCACTGCCTCCACAACGCCTCCTGGACGATCACGTGCCCGCCCAGTTCGACGAAAGTCGTCACGCCGTTGCGCAGCAGTTCGCTGACCGTGAACGCCGCATGCAGGGCGATGCCGGGATCCACCTGCGCCTCTTCCTTGGTCAGGTAATTGGGATAGCCCTGTATGCGCGTGCCCGACCGGGCGATCGTGACGTCCATGTAGGGCTGGCCGAAGAGGTCCGCCCGGCCGTGGTCGGTCAGCAGTTTGTGCAGCGCGCGGTGACCCGAGTGCACGTGCGTGTCGATGAAGCCCGGCGACAACAGGCAGCCCGGCGCCTCGATGACGCGGTCCGCCTCGCCCCGGTAATCGTCCCCCGCGTAGACGATACGGTCCCCGTCGTAGACCACGCAGGCCTGCCGGTAGAGCACATGCCCGCCGTTCTCGTATCCCACCACCCAGTCGCCGTTGATCCTGGTTTTCATGCTGGTCTTTTTCCTCCGCGTTCTGCCAATATTGATCCTGCGATGCACTGCCGATGCCAGGTTCTCAGCATGCTGAGCAATTGCCGGGACTGTCAACGCGGTGGACCGGCCGCCGGAAGCCAGGAACGCGGCTCGCCCATGCCGTGCAGCGAGAACGGGCGTCACGCAAAAATGCGCGAGATCGATGAAGAACGTGTGTGATGAAGGCAGAAGCGGGATCGAGGGCGCGCGACCCCATAGCGAGGATCTGGCCGGGCCGTGCCTTCCGGCCAAGAATGGCTATCTCGATTCCGTTGTGGAATATTTGATTATGACGGCCGGCCGCCGGCCCCGATGAAGCCCCGATCCATGGACATCAAGCACGTCGACCTGCATCTCCTGATGATCTTCGATGCGGTGCTGGCCGAAGGCAACGTGACCCGCGCCGCCGACCGCATCGACATCAGCCAGTCCGCCGTCAGCAAGGGGCTGGCGCAGTTGCGGGAGATCTTCCACGACCCGCTGTTCCTGCGGAACGGGCGCGGCGTCGTGCCCACCCACAAGGCCATGGAGATGGCCACCGGCGTGCGCCACGCCATCCTCGCCCTGAACGGACTGGCCTCGCCGTCCGAGCCCTTCGCGCCGCATGCCGCGCGCATGCACTTCAACATCGCGGCCACGGACTACGTCACCTTTACCCTGCTGCCCGCGCTCATGCGGCGCCTGGCCTCGGAGGCCCCTTCGGTGTCGGTGGCCATCCACCCCATCGAGCCCCTGATGCCCGAGGAATTGCTGCTGCTGGGCAAGGTGGACCTGGTACTGTCGCCGGTGGCCACCGCCACCTATCCCATCTACCGGCAGGAATTGTTCAGGGACGACTATGTCTGCCTGCACCGTATCGGCCACCCGCTGGATGGCCAGACGCTCGGCCCCCGCCAGTTCGCCTCGGCGCGGCACGTCGCCATGCCGCGCCAGAACGGCGCGCGCGAGCGCGTGCTGCAGGATGCGATGCAACAGCACGGCATCTCGCGCGACGTCGCCGCCCAGGTTCCCCACATGCTCGCCATCGCCCCCACGCTGGCCTGCACCGACCTGATCGCCACCGTCACCCGCCGCATCGCCCTGGCCTTCTGCGGTCTCTATCCGCTGCGCATGGCGCCCCATCCGCTGCCGCTGGGCGAGTTCGTCGTCTCGCAGCTCTGGCACGAACGGACCCATCCCAGCCAGTCCCAGCGCTGGCTGCGGGAATTGATCTTCGAGGTCTGCCGGGAGTTGTGATGTAAGGCGCTAGCCGGCGGCGGGCGCCGCCAGCCCCGCTGCCAGGAAATCCAGCAGGCGCGACAGGGTCAGGTCGACGCTGGCGGCGGACACCGGCGTGGCGCGCACGTCCGGCATCAGCCGGGCGACGCGGCCGTTGTCGGCGCGGATGTACATCATGCTGCCGAACACGCATTGCAGCCGCAGGTAGAGCTCATCCCGCGTCAAGTGGGGACAGGCGCGGGCCAGGATGTCGACGAACAGCCGGCCGACGTCGTCGTGGACGCCGAACACGATGTTCTTGACCGCCGGATCGGGCTCGACCGAGCAGATGGCCGACAGCCGGTTGAAGCGGGCGCCTTCCTCGGTCTGCCCCACGCGCATGCCCGGTCCGATGAAGGCCTCGAGCACGGCGCGCACCTCGGGCCGCGCCTGCGGGTCGGCGGGCACGCAGGCCTGCAGCAGCGCGTGCCGCTCGTCGTTCATCCGGCCCACGCGCGCCTCGAAGATCGCCCGCAGCAATCCTTCCTTGGTCCGGAAGTAGTAGTGCACGGCGGCCATGTTGACGCCGGCGGTGGCGGTGATCGTGCGCAGCGATACGCCGTTGTAGCCGTGCTCGGCGAACAGCCGCTCGGCCACGTCGACGATGCGGTCGCGGGTAGAGGCGGATTCGGCGGGATCGGCGGCGGGGCTGGGCATGGAGTCGTCCGGAAAGCGATAGGGAGCCTATGTTACCCGCAAAGCCTGGATTTTTGTTTCAGTCGATTGATTGAATCATTCGTTTGACCGAATGGCTGGGAATTCCTATGATGGACCCTGACGCGCCATCCGGCGCCCGCATGAGGAACCCCATGAACGGAAAGATCCGCCGTGTCGTGACCGGCCATGACGAGCAGGGCCGCGCCGTCGTGCTGGAGGACGGCTATGCGCCCAACGTCCGCCACGATGCCAGCCGCCCCGGCTACTACCTGACCCAGCTGTGGCTGACGCCCACGGCCCCCGCGCCCATCGACAATGGCGCCGACCCCACCCTGGGGCCGGTGTCGCTGGCCCCGCCGAAACTGGGCACGGTCGTGCGCATCATCGAATTCCCGCCCGCCGGCCTGGAACTGCGCGACGTGGATGCCGATGCCGCCAAACAGGCGTTCTCGATGTTCGGCGGCCAGCATGCGCTGACCGCCCAGGGCGGCGGCAAGCAGCGCCACCCCTTCATGCATCGCACCGAAACCATCGATTACGCCATCGTGCTGTCGGGCGAGATCACCATGCTGCTGGATGAATCCGAGGTCACGCTCGGCGCCGGCGAAGTCCTGATCCAGCGCGGCACCAATCACGCCTGGACCAACCGCACGAACGAGCCGGCCCGCGTGCTGTTCGTCCTGGTCGACGGCAAGTTCGATCCGGCCCTGCCCGTGCAGCAGTAACCCCCACTCCAAGAGGAGACCAAGCATGTCTTTCAAGAAGATCCTGTTCGTTCCGCTCCTGGCCGCCATGTGCGCCACGGCCACCGCCCAGACCTACCCGTCGCGCCCGGTCGAGCTGATCGTTCCGTACTCGGCGGGCGGCAGCGTGGACGTCATGGCGCGCGCCTTCGGCCGCGAACTGTCCGAGATCCTGTCGACGCAGATCGTCGTCAACAACCGCGACGGCGCGGGCGGCACCATAGGCGTGGCCGCCGTGGCCTCCGCGCGTCCCGACGGCTACACGGTGCTGTTCTCGCCCTCGTCGCCGCTGACCCAGGCCCCCTTCCTGATGGGCCGCCTGCCCTACCAGCCCGACAGCATCACGCCGATCTGCCAGATCTTCGAGAACCCGTTCGTCATCGCCGTGCGCAAGGACTCGCCCATCCACAGCGTCAAGGAACTGCTGGACCAGGCGCGCCAGCAGCCGGGCAAGCTGTCCTACGGCCACGCCGGTCCCGGATCGGTACCGCACCTGGCCACGGCCAACCTGGCCAAGTCCTCGGGCGTGAACTTCAACGAGATCGCCTTCCGCGGCGATGCCCAGGTCATCCCGCAACTGCTGGGCGGCCACATCGACTTCGGCGCCCTGGGCGTCTCGTCGGTGGTGGGCAAGGACCTGCGCATCCTGGCGGTGTACGGCGACAAGCGCCTGGCCGGCCTGCCCGAGGTACCCGCCATCACGGAGTTCGGCATCAAGCACGCGGTCATCGCCCGCAACGGCCTGTACGTCAGCCGCGGCGTGCCGCAGGCCGCGCGCGACAAGCTCCAGCAAGCCTGCCACGCCGCCACGCAGAAGAGCGAATTCCAGAAGGCGGCCGGCCAGCTCTACCAGCAGGTCAACTACCTGGACAGCGCCACCTTCGCCAGCCGGCTGGCCAGCGACAACGACACCAACCGTGCGCTGATCCAGTCGCTCGGCCTGCTGAACACCGGCAACTGAGCACGGCCATGTACGAGATCATCGATGCGTCGCTGCGCGCCTTCATCGACGTCGAGCCCGACAGCGACTTCCCCATCCAGAACCTGCCCTACGGCATCTTCTCCACGCCGGACGGCGGGCTCCGGGCCGGTACCGCGCTGGGCTCCTGGGTGGTGGACCTGCACGCGCTCGAGCGCGCGGGACTGCTGCCCACGCCCTCGGGACCGGCGCTGTTCGGCCAGGGCAGCCTGAATGCCTTCGCCGCCGCCGGCCGGCCCGTGTGGAACGCGGTCCGGGCACGCCTGGCGGCGCTGCTGTCCGGCACCGACTCGCGCCTGCGCGACGACGCCGGATTGCGCTCCCGCGCGCTGCTGCCCATGCAGGCGTGCACGCTGCACCTGCCGTTCGAGATCGCGTCCTACACCGACTTCTATTCGTCGGAGGACCACGCCACCAACGTGGGCAAGCTGTTCCGGGATCCGGCCAATGCGCTCACTCCCAACTGGAAGCACCTGCCCATCGGCTACAACGGCCGCGCCAGTTCGGTGGTGCTGTCCGGCCACGACGTGCACCGCCCCATGGGGCAACTGCCCGTCGCCGGCGGCACGCCCGAGTGGGGGCCCTGCCGCCAGTTGGACTTCGAACTGGAAACGGCCTTCTTCGTGGGGCCGGGCACGGCCCTGGGCAGCCGGCTGGATCCCGATGCCGCGATCGCGCGCATTTTCGGGATGGTGCTGATGAACGACTGGAGCGCCCGCGACGTCCAGCGCTGGGAATACGTTCCCCTCGGCCCCTTCCAGGCCAAGGCGTTCGCCACATCGATCTCGCCGTGGGTGGTCACGCTGGACGCCCTGCAGCCCTTCCGGGTGGACGCCCCGCAACAGGATCCGGTGCCGCTGCCCTATCTGCGAGAAACCGATCGCCACGCCTACGACATCGAACTGTCGGTGGAACTCGGCACGCCGGACGGCACATCCGCGACCATCACCCGCAGCAACTTCCGGCACCTGTACTGGACCATGGCGCAGCAACTCGCGCACCACACCAGCAGCGGCTGCAACCTGCGCACCGGCGACCTGATGGGCTCGGGCACCATCAGCGGGCCGAGCCCCGAGGCGCGAGGCTGCCTGCTGGAGCTGACCGAGAACGGCAGGCAACCGCTGGCCCTTGCGGACGGCAGCACGCGCGGCTTCCTGCAGGACGGCGACGAAGTCGTCATTCGCGGCCATGCCCGCCGAGGCGCGCTGCGCGTGGGTTTCGGCAGCGTACGGGGGCGAGTGCTGCCGGCCATTCCCTGAACGCGCGGGGGGCCGGCAACGGCCCCCCGCGTCTGCGTCAGTCGTCGAACAGCACGAAATACAGCAGGTCCAGGCCGTTCAAGGTGCCGCCCTTGGCCACCGCCGACAGGCGATTGCTCAGGCGGTAGCTGAGCTTGACCACACCGTCGCGGCCCGACAGCGCCTGTTCGAAACTGGCGTAGAGCCGGTCGGACAGGCGCTTGCCCACCACCAGGAACTGGTTGTTCGACAGCGCGTAGGCCGACGAGGTACTGTCCCCCGCCACCGTGCGGTCCGGCAGCAGGCCGCGGCTGCTGCCCACGTTGCCCGACCGCACGCCGATCTCGTCCAGCCCAAGCTGGCGCGAGATCGGTTCGCTGCCCTGCGGCCCCAGCAGCGACGTCGCCGCGCTCAGCAACAACGTGGCATCGGCGCCGCCTCCGCCTTCGTCGGGGCCCCGGCCCAGCAGCAGCCACGAGAGTTTTTCCACGTCGCTCACCTCGGGCGTGGAGACCAGCGCGATGCGGGGGCGGCGCGCCGTGCCGCTGATCCGCACGCCCGCCTCCACGCGCGGGCCGACACGCACCGCCACGACATCCAGCAGGGGATCGTCCAGCGGCCCCTGGAAGGTCAGCACGCCGCGGCGCACCGTCAGCGTCTGGCCATAGGCATCGAAGCGGCCGCCGCGCGTGCGGACCGTGCCGCTGGACGACAAGGCGCCGACCATGCCGACGATGCGCAGGTCGCCGGTGATGCCGGTATCCAGGCCGTAGCCTCGCAGGTAGAAGCGGTCGCCCAGCTTGGCGCCGACGTCGATGGCGATGCCCAGCGTCTTCTTCTGCCGCTCCTCGCCGGTACGGCGCACGTACACGTCGTCCGACAACTTGGCCGGAGCCTGGGTGCCCATGTCGACCCAGCCGGTGTCGGCTTCGAACAGGCCCGCGATACGCATGCGGTCCGGGATGATGTCCATGTCCACCCGCCCCGAGCCGGCCACGAAGCGATCGGCGCGCTGGATCGCGGGGAAACGTTCGGCCTTGAGCGTCGCGTGGCCCGAGGCCTGAGACATCCGCCAATCGGCGCTGATTTCCATCCAGCCGCCCTGGCTCTCGTTCTTGATCCACTGCTGCACCCGCGAATCGCGCGGGTTGACCCGGATCACGCTGGGAAAACGCAAGGATTCCAGCACGATGCGGTCATCCTCCAGCGTGGCCTTCAGCGTGCCGTCCAACAGCCTGAGCCCGTCGTCCAGCCGTACGATCCGGATGCCTTCCCCCTGGAGGCCGCCGGAGGCATGCCATTGGCCGCCCGACTGGGCGACGCGCGCCGAACCGGCCACCTTGCCGCCCACCTCGACGCTGTCGCCGATGAACAGGCTGACCCAGCTCAGGTCCTTCAGGTCCACCTGGGCATCGAGCTGGGCCGGACGGTCACGGTCCAGGCCGATCGCGCCGCCACGGGCGATGACGCCGGCCTCGCCGTCCACCCGCACGCTGCCCACGCGGTCGCCCTCGACCAGGGCTTGCAGGACGATGCGGCTGTGGCCCGCGTTGCCATCCGGCGTCGCCCTGAGGCTGGCATCCAGCGTGCGCAGGCCCAGCGCCATGGGCGGCGTGCCGGGCACCCACAGGTCACCGCTGCGGCGGCGGATGTTCGCCGTCCCTTGCAGCGAACCGGCGAAACGCATGTCCCAGTCGGCATCCAGCACGATGACGCGCTCGCGCGGAATGGGCTTGCCGCCCAGTGCCTCGAGCAGGATCTCCGGCGCCCAGGCCAGTCCCTCGGCGCGGCCGCGCGACTCCCAGCGGCCGCCACCGCCGCGTGCCCCCTCGTTGACCAGCTTGCCGGTCTGCCCGCCCGGCAGGCGCAAGGCGATGCCAGCGGGCCCCACTTCCCATTGCCATTGCGGTGCCGCCGCGGACGGCACGTAACTCAGTTCCACCGGCGCCTCGAGCGACATGCCCAGCGGCGCGCGGGACAGGTCGAACTGCCCTACCTTGCCGCGCCAGCCGGGCGGCGCGCCCCGGCCCGGACCCGCGCCCCAGCCGCCGTCGAAACGGATCGCCAGCGTGGCCGGCGCCGACCGGTCGGCCGGCACGAACTCGGCATCCACCGTCCCTTCATGGCGCGCCATCGTGCCTTGCAGACGCAGGGTGGCCTGGCTCATGGTGGCCTGCGGCGCGCTGGACACGGCCACGTTGTCGATGCGCAGGTCGATGTCGGCCGGCGCGGCCGCGAACCCGCCCTGCGGACGCTTGCCGTTGACCGGCGATCCGCCCAGGCTCGTGCGCCCCTGCACCTTGCCCACGCGCACGCCGCCGGGCAACTGCAGGTCGCCCGCGTCCAGCGTCATGTCCAGCACCGGCGCATCCAGCGTTTCACCCAGCGAGCCGCGCGCGGACAAGCGGCCGTTCAGCAGCGATGACAAGGTCTGCAGGCGTGGCGCGTCCAGGTCGAAATCCAGCTTGTCGCCCGGACGCCCGAACGCGCCCTTGGCCGTCAGCCGGTTGCTGCCGGCGTTCAGCGCCGCGTCGGCACGCGTGACGCGCATGCCGGCAAAAGCCAGTTCGCCGTGCCCGCCCAGGGGCTGCCCGTTCCAGCGGCTGCCCTCCTCGATGCGCAGTTGTGCCGTCCCGCCCAGTTCGGGCAGCAAGGCCCCTTTCACCTCGGCTCGCGCCGAGACCTGGGCCGGCGGCAGGGCCTCGCTGCGCACCCAGTGGCTGGGGTCGAAACGGTCCAGCCGCAGCTCGGCGGCGAAACGCCGGGGCTCGGCCAATTGCAGTTCGCCCTTGCCGTTCGCGCGCGCCTCGCCGGCGGTCAGCGCGAACTGCGGAATGCGCACGACCTCGTCGCGCACGCCGGCCTCGAGCTTGAGCGCCAGCGGCACCTTGCGCGACCGGTCCGACAGGTCCGCGGTCAGCGACTGGACCACCGCGTCGGCGGAAAACGCCAGCGTGCCCGCCAGCCTGGTCGGCAGCGCCGCGCCGTGCAGCCGCGACGCATCGATGCCGCTGGCCTGCAGCCGGCCCTGCACGCGTCCGGCGTCGCCGGCCGCGGCGTCGCGGCGCCAGTCCATCTGGCCCGACAGGCGCCCGCCCCCCGCGAACTCGATCAGGAGCGAGGCAACGTCCAGCGCGTCGAAGGTCTCGACCGGCGCGCTCAGTTGTCCCGATATCGCGGCCACCGGCACGCCGTCCTTGTCCAGCGGGCGCGGGGTGGAATTGGTCAGCGCGAACGGGCCTTGCAACAGCGGCGGGCCGCTGCCGTCGGCCACCGCCAGGTCGGCGGTCAGGCCGAGGTTGGCGGATGGCGCGCCGGGCATCCAGGCGGCGGGATCGATGCCGTGCAATTGCAGCTTGAGGCCGCGCAGCGGGAATCCTTCCAGCAGCGCCGCCTGCCCCTCGGCATTCACGTCCACGCCCGCGCCGTCGCCCCTCACGGCGAAGGCCAGGCGTTCCAGCGATCCGGTGGCCGAGGCGCCCAGGTCGAACGCGTGCGCCGCCTGATGGCCGCCGGCGTGCAGCGCCAGCTTCACCGGGAACGGCGCATCCGCGCCCACGCTGGCCTCGCCCCGCAGCGTCGCCTCGGCCTGCGGCGCCGCCACGTGCAGGTTGGCCAGCAGCACCCGGTGCTCGGCGCCCGACGACGTCGCGCGCAAGTCGATGCCGTCGAAACTGGCGGGCAGCCGTTCGCCATCCATCTCGATGTCCAGCGTGCCGAGCCCCAGCTTGTCCACGTCGATGGCAAGCGGCAGCCGCAGCGAGGTCAGCGGCGTGGCGGGCTCGTCGGACGGCCGCAGGTTCAGCCTGGCCCGCCGCGCCGACAATTCGGAAACGTGCAGCCGCGCCCCGCGCAGCGCGCGCCAGCGGACATCCAGGCGCAGCCTCTCCAGGTCGGCATCCAACGTCGGCAGCCGCAGCTCCAGCGCATCGATGTCCAGTCCGCCCAGCAGCGACCCGCGCACGCCCTCCAGGCGCACGGATCCGCCCGCCAGTTGCACGCCTGTGCGCACGGCCCAGGCCGCGCCGCTGGCCGAGGACGCGATCCAGGCGCCCGCGCCGGCCACCGCGGCCACGCCCAGCACGAACACGCCCGCCACGGCCCAGGGCCAGCGGCGGCGGCGCGGAGCCGGCTTGGGAGGCGAAGTGACGGGCCCGTTCAAAATGCGATCCCCAGGGAAAAGTGCAGGCGGATGTTCTTGTCGCGCAGCGCGTAGGCCAGGTCCACGCTCAGCGGACCGGCCGGCGTGCGGACCCGCAGCCCCGCGCCCACGCCGGTGGCCAGCTTCATGTCCGAGAAGCGCGAGGCGACATTGCCGGTATCGACGAACACCGCCCCGCCCAGCCGGTCGTCGAAGTAGCGCGTGGCTTCCACGCTGGCGACGAACAGCACGGCATCGCCCAGCACCGCGTTGCCGACCTGGCGCCCCAGGCCCAGGTAGCGATACCCGCGCACCGAACGCGCGCCGCCGGTGCGGAACGAGAAATCGTCCGGCACGCGATTGAGATCCTGCGCCCACAGGCGCCCGACCTCGCCGCGCACCGTGATGACGTCGCGCTTGGTGGGCGACCACCAGAACTGGCCGCGCGCGGTCAGCCGGTGGAAATGATTGCTGGCGTCGAGCGCGGTGCCCGCGCCGGCGCCCAGCGCGAACAGCGTGCCTTCGCGCGGGTCGTACTTGTCGTTGACGTCGCGGCGGATGATCTCGGCGGTGGCCGTGGCCGTGTTGGTGGTGAAGGAGTTGTAGCCGTCGATGTCGGTCATTTCGTGCGCGACCCGCGCGCCGTAGCGGGTCTCGTACTCGACGCGGCTCTGGAAACCGGCGGGATAGGTCTTGGCGCGGATGGCGCCCACCGCCAGCCGCCGCACGTGCAGGCCCTGCACGTCCGAGTCCTGCGCCAGCACGCCGAAGCTGTCGCGGAACCCGTTCTCGTTGGGCGCGAGATGGATGTCGGCATAGCCGAGCTTGCGCAGGCGGTCCAGCCGCAGCCCGGTCTCGAGCTCCACCGGCTGGCCCAGGACCACGTTCTGCCGGTAGATGGTCTCGATGCGCGGTCCGGCCTCGTCGTCCACGCCCAGCGCGACACTCATGCGGCGGGGACGCGATTCGACCACGTCCGCCAGCACCGGCAGCGTCAGGTGGCTGGGCCCCTGGTAGGCCCGCTCGGTGCGTGTCTGGTCCGGCTCCAGCCCCTTGGGCATCAGGGCCGGATCCTCTTCATGGTTGGGCGCGATGCCCTGGCGGTCGATGTCGAGCTTGGCGCCCGAGAAGAACGGCGAAGACTGGAGCGTCTGCTGCCAGTCCACCATGCGGTCGCGGTCGTAGGGCTCGCCCGGGCGGATGCGGACATAGCGCTCGACCGTGCCCTGGGGCACGCGCTTCAGGCCCCGGACCTCGACGCCCGACAGGCGCACCGCAGGGCCGCTGTCGAGCTTGACGTGCAGCGCCGCCCGGGCACGGTCGGCGTCCACGTCCGCCGCCGTATCGACCAGGCGGGCCACCGGGAAATCGCGCTCGGACGCCGCGTCCAGCAGGTTGCGCTTGGCGGTTTCCCATTCGTCGTTGCGGAACGGGCTGCCTTCCTTCAGTTCCCAGTCCTGGCGCAGCTTGGCGACGCGCTCCTCGAACTCCGGACCGGATATGGCGCCCAGGAAAGAGATGCCCACGGTCTCGATGAGGGTGCGCTCGCCCGGGACGATGGTGATGTCCCAGGTGGGACCCGCCACGTCGGTGCCGGCCTCGAGCTGGACCTCGGGCGAGAAATAGCCTTCGGTGGCCAGGGCGTCCAGCGTGGCCTCGCGGGCGCGGCGGCGCAGGCGTATGCCCTCGCCGCCGTCCTGGTCGTCGGCCATGTCCGCCATGCTGTCCACGGCGTGCGTGACGGCTTGCAGGGCGCTGGCAGGCAGCCCGCCCGGATCGATGGTGATCTCGGGCCGCGCCGCGAACGCGGGCTGGGCCAGCAAGGCGCACAGGACGGCGGGCGCGAAAGGCAGGCGCATCACGTCCGCGGAGCAGGCAATACGTTTCCGTTCGCGACTGCGGCGCCAGCCCCGTCGGCGCCCAGGAGAGGATCGATCATGCCGGGTACGGCCGCGCAGGCCCGTTCGACTGACAAACTCATGACGCTTCCGCTGTATTGATTTTCAACCGCAAGCATAGCGGATCATGCGCGTGTTCCGTGATCGCGCGCGGAGTATTGTTTCCATCTGTTTACGGCCGCTCCGGCGCCCGTAAGTAGCATTGCCCATTTGGAATACGGCCATCCTCGGCTAGACTACGGGGTCTTCATAACAGTAGGTGGGGGAAATTCGGTCAAATAAGACCGGTTTCGCTGGCGTTACAAGCGTTTTCCAAACAAAAGGGGAATGCCCGCCTGACCGACCCGCCTGAAAAAATGGAAATTGGCTTACTTCTGATTTTGTTCATCGCCAACGGCATTTTCGCCATGAGCGAGATCGCCGTTGTCACCGCCCGCAAATCCCGCCTGCAACAGCGCGCCGACGAAGGCGACGCCAAGGCCCGCGCCGCGCTCGAACTGGCCGAACACCCCACGCGCTTCCTTTCCACTGTCCAGATCGGCATCACCTCGATCGGCATCCTGACCGGCATCGTGGGCGAGGGCGCCCTGGCCAAGCCGCTGGCCGAGGCCATCCGCGACCACTTCCCGGCACTGGCGGACGCGGCCAGCGCGATCGCGCTGACCCTGGTGGTCATCGTCATCACCCTGATGTCCATCATCATCGGCGAGCTGGTCCCCAAGCGGCTGGGCCAGATGCACGCGGAGACCATCGCGGGCCTGATCGCCGCGCCCATGCGCCTGCTGTCGTGGGTCGCCACGCCCTTCGTCAAGCTGCTGTCGCTGGCCACGGACACGGTGCTCAAGCTCATGGGCGTCAGGGAAAACAACGACCAGCTCGTCACCGAAGAAGAAATCCAGGTACTGATGGCCCAGGGCGCCACGGCGGGCATCTTCGAACAGGCCGAGCAGCAAATGGTGCGCAACGTCTTCCGGCTGGACGAACGGCGCCTGTCCTCGCTCATGGTGCCGCGCTCGGACATCGTCTACCTGGACGTCAACGCACCGCTCGAGGTCTCGCGGGCGAAGATCGAAAGCTCGCACTACTCCCGCTTCCCCGTCGTGCGCGAAGACCTGTCGGACGTGATCGGCTTCGTGCGCGCCAAGGACCTGCTGGCCCAGCTCATGGCCGGCGAGCCGCTCGATCTTGCCAGCCGGCTGAGCCCGGTGCTGTATGTACCCGAAACGTTGACCGGCACCGAGCTCGTCCAGAATTTCCGCGACTCGCACACCCAGACGGCGCTGGTCGTGGATGAATATGGCGACGTACAAGGCCTGGTGACCTTGCGCGACGTGCTCGAAGCCATCGTCGGCGAATTCCATACCTCCACCGCGCCCGAGGAATCCTCGGCCGTGCAGCGCGAGGACGGCTCGTGGCTGCTCGACGGCCTGCTCGACGTGCACGAGATGGAGGATATGCTGGGTTTACAGCATCTACCCGAAGGCGATTCGGGCACTTACCATACGCTGTCCGGCATGCTGATGCTGCTGCTGGGCCGCATCCCGCACACCGGCGAGCAGGTCGACTGGGCGGGCTGGAACTTCGAAGTGGTCGATATGGATGGCAAACGCATCGACAAGGTCATCGCCACCCGCATCGAACCGGTCGAAACCCCGGAAGAACCCTATTGAACCTAGCCGCGGACGTCCCCACCTGCAAGGTGAGCCCGAAAAACCGGGAACTTTTCCAAGCCCCCCGCCGCCCAAACGCTTTCACCGCCCGTTCCGGGCGCTCCCGCCCGACGCACCACCTATGACTGACACCATCGCCAAATTGCTACGCACCGCCTTCGTGGCGGGCATCGCCCTGGTCGGCATGATCATGGCGGCCATCCTCCTCGCCTCGACCGCCGTCGCCCTGGCCATCGTCTATGTCGTGGCCAAGCTGCGCGGCAAGCCGTTCGTCGCCAATACCTACTGGAAGCGCTCCCAGACCCGCTGGGGCTTCGGCGGCGGCAACGCCGAGGGCGCCACCGCGGCGGCGGCCCCCGCCCGCTCCACGAGCGGCTACGCCAACCGCATGAAGCGCAGCGACATCGTCGACGTCGAGGTAAGAGAGCTGTCCTGAAAGGCAAGCCCTCCCCCATGCGGCCTTCGGCCGCTCCCTCGCCAACCTACCGATACAACCCGCGTTTGGCCAGCCACTCGTTGATCAGCGCGGACACTTCCAGGTTGTTCTTGTCCATCATCACCATGTGGGAATTGCCCTTGATACCCACCTTGGGCAGATCGACCTCGTCCACCTGGCCGCCGGCCTCCCTGACGGCCTGGGCGAAGCGCGCGCCCTTGGCGCGGATCGCCGGCCAGCGCGAGTCCTGTTCGATGTAGTCGCCGTACACCATCAGGGCGGGCACCGACTTCAACGCCGCGATCTTTTCCTTGTCCTCGTCGCCAACCTCGGCCGGCTCGACCGCCACCACGGCGCGGATCTTGTCCGGGCGTGCCTGCGCGGCCTGGAAACCGAACTTGCCGGCCTGGCTGTGCACCAGCAGCACGCACGGGCATACCTTGTCCACCAGTTGCAGATAGGCCTTCAGCGTGGGCTCGTCCGTGGTGATCCACCGGGGCACGAACTGCCGTGAAAACTGCCAGATCTGGTCGGCGGGAAACTGGTTCCCGGGCAGCAGCTTGCGCTTCGCCGGATCATCGCTCCACGACCCCGCCCCGCCGATGCGGAAGCGCTCGTAGGCATTGGCCGCGGTGACCAGCACCGGATCGCCCTGCCACACCGGCTTGGCCGTGGCCGGCCATCCCGAACGGCCACGCTCGACCGCGTCCGAGTTGTAGACCGCCCATCCCTTGCGCAGGAAATCGTTCAGCCACCCGGGCCGGCCATCGGGCGTCGTCTCGTACGTCACCCCCGTCAAACCGCCGCCATGCCACATCAAGAGCGGCACCGCGCCCTTGCGGGGCTCGGGGATGAAGTACTGCACGTACATCTGCCCGACCATGTAGGTGCCGTTGGGATCGATCTTCAGCGGCACGCCGTTGGCGGTGAACTTCACCTCCTTCACCGGCTCGCCCGACACCACGAAAGGCTCGCCGCCGATATGGAACGACCCCATGTCGCGCAACACGATAGGCTGCGCCACCGCAGCCCCCGCCCAAGCCGACGCCGCCACCGCGACCGCCGCAACTGTCCTCTTCATATCTCCTCCTGATAAAGAAAAAGGCGGTGCAAGCACCGCCCTCCAAACCACTCTGCCCCCTCCAGGGCACAGCGGATCCGGCTCCGCCGGTCCGCCAGTGCCGCCCCCTGGGGACCCGGCGCCGGGCCGCCCCAAGGCGGGTCCCGGCCCCCTTGGGGGGGCTGCCGCGTAGCGGCTGGGGGCCCACCATCCTGGGCGCGCGAAGCGCGTAGGGGGGGACCCTTACTCAGTGGTGATCTTCGCCGCTTCCACCACCTTCTTCCAGCGAGCCACTTCGGACTTCACGAATTCACCCAGCTCCTGCGGCGTGCTGCTCTTCGTGTCGGCGCCCTGCTCCTTGAACTTGGCGATGACTTCGGGGTCATGCAGCGCGGCGTTGAGCTCCTTGTTCAGGCGCTCGACGATGGCGTCGTCGGTGCCGGCCGGCGCGAACAGCGCATACCACTGGGGCACGCTGACGCCCTTGACGCCCAGCTCTTCCAGCGTCGGCACGTCCTTCAGGACGTCGGAACGCTTGTCGCCGGCCAGGGCCAGGGCCTTGATCCGGCCCGAGGCCAGGTGAGGATAGGCGCTGAACAGGCTGGGGAACATGACCTGCGTCGTGCCGGCCAGCGTGTCGGTCATCGCCGGCGCCGAGCCCTTGTACGGCACGTGCAGCATGTTGGCGCCCGTCACCATCTTGAACAGCTCGGCCGTGACGTGCGGCGCGGTGCCGGCGCCCGCCGAGGCGTAGCTCAGGCCCTTGGGATCCTTCTTGGATTTCTCGATCAGGTCCTTGACCGAGGTGATGCCGGAGGACGAGGACACGACCAGCAGCGTGGGCGAGCTGGCCAGCAGGCCGATGGGCTTGAAGTCCTTGACCGGGTCGTAGCGCAGCTTCTGCAGCGCGGGGTTGATGCCGTGCGTGGCGATGTAGCCGAACAGGATGGTGTAGCCATCCGCCGGGGCGCGCGCCACGTACTCGCTGCCGATGGCGCCCTGCGCGCCGGCCTTGTTGACGACCACGACGCTTTGCTTGAGGCTGTCGCCCATCTTCTGGGCGATGACGCGCGCGAACGCGTCGTTGCCGCCGCCGGGAGCGGTGGGAACGACGATGGTGATCGGGCGCTCGGGCCAGGCGGCCTGGACGCTGGCGGCGCCCAGGGACAGGGTGAAGGCAGTGGCAAAGGCGGCGATCGCCGGCACTCGGAACGAGGCTTGCATGAATGAGTCTCCGTGTGATTCTTCGGAACTACCGAAGCGTAAGCGGCTTCCGCCAGGCGCTCGACGATGGCGCCCGGAGGCGGATGACGCGGTCCTAAAAAAAGCGTGCAGGAATGTAAAGCTGCCCTTCCATGATTTTCCGGGCGGTGCGAATCAGGCCTGCACCGCACACTTCGATCGAAGGCGCGGTGCCGCGCAATTCGACATCGACCTCGATGCGCCCCGAGGGGTGCGCCACGGCGATGCGATGCATGCCGGCCGCGCGCGGCGCGCCCAGCTCGAACGCCACCGTGCCCGGCGTCACGAAGGCGGTTGCCACACCGATGGCGCCGGTCACCGCATGCGAGCGGTGGCACTTGTGCGGCGTGAAATACCGCGACACCACCGTATCCGCATCCGCCGACGCGCTGACCAGTACGGGCTTGGGAATGACGCTGTCGGTGACGTCGCCCAGGCCCATGCGCCGGCCGGCCTCCAGGCGCAGGGACTCCAGCCGTGCCAGCATGGCCGTGTTGGCATCCAGCTCGGCCGCCGTCTCGTCGCCCTTCACGCCCAGTTGCGATGCGCGCACGATCATCAGCGGCATGGCCGCATCGATGCAGGTGACGGGCACGCCGTCGATGACGTCCTGCGTGTTGCCCGTGGGAAACACCTTGCCCGTGACCGAGCCCCAGGCATCGAGGAAGTTCAGCCGGATCGGCGCGCCGGTGCCCGGCACGCCGTCGATGCGGGCATCGCCCTCGTATTCGGTCTTGCCGCCCGGCGTCTGCACCACGGCATCGATGGTCGAATTCGTGTTGACATTGTAGATCCGCACGCGGGTCTCGCCGTCGCTGGCGGCGACCATGCCCTGGTCGATCGCGAAGGGCGCGACGCCGGACAGCATGTTGCCGCAGTTGGGGCGGGTGTCCACCAGGGCGCGGTCGACCGACACCTGGGCGAACAGGTAGTCGACGTCGCAACCGGGACGCGTCGAGGGCGAAACGATGGCGACCTTGCTGGTCAGCGTATTGGCCCCGCCCAGCCCGTCGACCTGCAGTTCGTGCGGCGAGCCCATGGCCGCCAGCAGCACCTGGTCGCGCTTGGCGACGTCCTGCGGCAGCCATTCGGCGCGAAAATAGGGACCGCGGGACGTACCGCCCCGCATCAGTACACAAGGTATGGCTTTTTGCATGACGAAATAATGCACCTGGCTTGTGCATTAGTAAATTGCATTTTTTATATAATTTGATGCATGGCACGCATCAGTTTTGACCTCCAGGAATTGCAGGCTTTCGTCGCGGTCGCGGAACGCTCCAGCTTCCGCGCGGCCGCGGACGACCTCCATCTGTCGCAGCCCGCGCTCAGCCGGCGCATCGAGAAGCTCGAGGCCATCCTGGGCGCGCGCCTGCTCGACCGCACCACACGGCACGTTTCGCTCACCAATGTGGGGCGCGTGTTCCTGGAACGCTCGCGCGCCGCGCTGGACGAGCTGGAAAGCGCCATGCTGGGCGTGAGCGACCTCGCGGCGCAGCTCAGCGGCCTGGTCACGGTGGCCTGCGTGCCGTCGGTGGCCTACTACTTCCTGCCCTCGGTGCTGCGCGACTTCACCGCCAAGCACCCGCGCATCCGGGTCCGCGTCATCGACGAAGGCGCCAACACCGTCCTGAACGCCGTCATCTCGGGCCGGGCCGACTTCGGCGTGAACTTCATCGGCACCCAGGAGGCCGAGGTCGATTTCAAGGCCATCTTCAAGGAAAACTTCGTCTTGGCGGCGCGCAAGGACCATCCCCTGGCCCGGCGCAAGTCGGTCACCTGGGAGGACCTGACCCGGGAACGCGTCATGACCGTGGACAAGGGCAGCGGCAACCGGCTGCTGATCGAAGCCGCGCTGGCCAAGAGCGGCAAGCGGTCGCAAACCGCCATCGAGGTCAGCCATATCCTGACCCTGCTGGGCATGGTGGAAGCCGGCCTGGGTGTCGCGGCCGTCCCGCAACTGGCCCTGCCCCTGACCACGCACGCGACCCTGGTCGGCATTCCGCTGTCGCAGCCGCGCGTCAGCCGCACGCTGGGGCTGATCTCCAAGCACGGGCGGCCGCTTTCCCCGGCCGCCAACCTGCTCTACGACATGCTGCGCAACGCCGGCCGCGCGGCGCGCGCCTGACGGCGCCCGCCTTCAGGCCGGCGGATCGATCAGGGCCAGCGCCTCGCGTATCTGCCCCGCCTGGCCGGGGCGTACCAGGCGCGCCACTTCGCGCCCGCGATCCAGGAACACGAGCGTGGGCCATAGCTTCACCCCGAACGAGCGCCCCAGCGGCCGGCCCTTGCCGTCCTCGATCTTCAGGTGCCGCACCTTGGCGTGTCCCTCGAAGGCGGCCTCGATCAGCGGCTGGGCCGCCAGGCAATGCCCGCACCAGGGCGCGCCGAACTCCAGCACCGTGGGCTCGCCCAGGGCGTCGATCTCGTCCCGGGCGGGTTCCCGGGCCGCATAAACGGTGTTCATGGACATGGATGCCTCCTGTACGCCCAGTATGGCAAAAACGGCGGCCAAGCGGCGCGCGCAAGCGCCGTGCCCGGCCATCGGCCGCCCCAGCGGCTAAAATCCCTTATTCGATACTTTCATCGCCCCCTCGTTTCCGCCCCATGTCGCGCACACTCTTCGTCACCACCGCCCTGCCCTACGCCAACGGATCCTTCCACATCGGCCACATCATGGAATACATCCAGGCCGACATCTGGGTCCGCAACATGCGCATGCAAGGCCATACGGTCCACTTCGTGTGCGCCGACGACGCCCATGGCGCGCCCATCATGCTGAAGGCGGAAAGCGAAGGCATCACGCCGCGCGAACTCGTCGCCCGCATCGCCGCCGAACGCCCCAGGTACCTCCAGGGCTTCCACATCGCATTCGACCACTGGCACTCCACCGACACCGACGAGAACACCGAGCTGTCGCGCCAGATCTATCTGAAACTGCGCGATGCCGGCCTGATCGAGACCCGCACCATCGAGCAGTTCTACGACCCCGTCAAGGGCATGTTCCTGGCCGACCGGTACATCAAGGGCGAATGCCCCAAGTGCGGCGCCAAGGACCAGTACGGCGATTCCTGCGAGGTCTGCGGGGCCGTCTACGCCCCCACCGACCTGCGCAATCCGTATTCCACCCTGACCGGCGCCACGCCCGTCCTCAAGACGTCGGACCACTTCTTCTTCAAGCTGTCCGACCCGCGCTGCTACGCCTTCCTGCAGGAATGGACCGGCAGCGTCAACGGCAACGGCACGCCGCGCCTGCAGCCCGAGGTCTACGCCAAGACCCGCGAATGGCTGGGCGAGGAAGGCAAGCTGGCGGACTGGGACATCTCGCGCGACGCGCCCTACTTCGGCATCGAGATCCCCGATGCGCCGGGCAAGTATTTCTATGTCTGGCTCGACGCGCCGGTGGGCTACCTGGCCTCGCTGAAAGCCTATTGCAAGAAGACCGGCCTGGACTTCGACGCCCTGCTCGATCCGCAGTCCGATACCGAGCAGTACCACTTCATCGGCAAGGACATCGTCTATTTCCACGCCCTGTTCTGGCCCGCGATGCTGCATTTCGCCCAGCGCAAGACGCCCGACGGCCTGCACGTCCACGGCTTCATCACCGTCAGCGGCGAGAAGATGTCCAAGAGCCGCGGCACCGGCATCTCGCCGCTGCGCTACCTCGACCTGGGCATGAACCCCGAGTGGCTGCGCTACTACATCGCCGCCAAGCTCAACGCCCACGTCGAGGACATGGACTTCAACCCCGAGGACTTCGTCGCGCGCGTCAACAGCGACCTGGTCGGCAAGTACGTCAACATCGCCAGCCGCGCCTCGAACTTCCTGATCAAGCATTTCGACGGCCAGCTCTGCTATGAAGGCGGGACGCCCATCGAACTCGAGAACGAGCTCAACGCCGCGGCGACGCTCGTGCGCAACGCATTCGAGGCGCGCGAGTTCGGCAAGGCCATCCGCGAGATCATGGCCACCGCCGACCGCATCAACCAGGCCTTCGACGCGGCCCAGCCCTGGGTGCTGGCCAAGCAGCTGGATGACGCGGACAAGAAGCGCGAACTGCACGAGATCTGCTCGCGCACCATGATCGGCTTCAAGGCGCTGTCGGTCATGCTGGCGCCGGTCCTGCCCGAGCTGACGCGGCGGGTGGCGCACGAGCTGTTCGGCCTGGGGCGCGATTTCGAATGGCGCGACGTGGTCGTGCCGCCGCAGCGCATCGCGCCCTACAAGCACCTTGCGCAGCGGGTCGACCCGAAGCTGCTCGACGCGCTGCTGGAAGCGCCCGCCGCGCCGGCGCCCGCGGCGCCCACGCCTGGCGGCGAGGAGATCGCACCCGTCATCACCATCGACGACTTCGCCAAGATCGACCTGCGCATCGCCAGGATCGTCAATTGCGAATACGTGGAAGGCTCGGACAAGCTGCTGCGGCTGACGCTGGATGCCGGCGAAGGCCGCACCCGCAACGTATTCTCCGGCATCAAGTCGTCCTACAAACCGGAAGACCTGGTCGGCAAGCTCACCGTGCTGGTGGCCAACCTCGCGCCGCGCAAGATGAAGTTCGGGGTATCCGAGGGCATGGTGCTGGCCGCGAGCCACGCCGATGAAAAGACGCAGCCCGGCATCTATGTGCTGGAGCCCGTGGCGGGCGCCCAGCCCGGCATGCGCGTACGGTAGGCGGCGCGGCGGGCCGTGCCTTCGCCCGGGGGGCGGCGCCCGCCGGGCCTAGCGCGCCCGGGCTTGCGGCGTCTGCCCGGCCGGCGCGTGGCCGGCCTTGACGCGATTCACCACCATCTTGTCGTTCAGGTTCTTGATGATGGACGAACCGGTGCGCACGCACAGGAACGGGAACAGGCCGTGGATCAGGGCCGCCAGGCCGCCCATCAACATGCGGAACGCGAACCCCCACGACGCGGCGAGATGTTCGAAGTACGTCTCACCCACGGAAGCGGGATGCGAAGTGAACGACCATTTGCTCATGGGAATGTCGGAAAGTAGGGAAACCGGGGAATACTTTATCAATTGAGCCCCGCAAAATTACTGCAAATTTACGTCCAAGCCAGGCCGGAAGATAAAAATCATTCCCCAAATCCGGGAAAATGAAGAAAAATCACCCCGCCACCCCGGACAAACCGCCCCGGACGCCCGCCGGCCGGCGCCACGGCCCGGCGTGCAGTAAACTCCCGGGTGCACAGCAGACGTCCCGACCGACGGCCCACGCGCCGGCGGCACGGCATGCCAGAACAAAGGTTAGTCATGGCCAAGAGTTACGAATCCGACATCACCCGATTCCTGCAGGACCTGAAGCAGCAGCGCCCCAACCTCGAAAGCGAGCAGAAGCAGGGCCGCGCCCGCCTGTGGGACAAGACCATCGATCCGGAACTCGTCGAAGGTTTCAAGGCCGGCACGGTGCCGCAGAAGCCCTATGTCTATCAGACTGAAGACTGATCACCTCCCGCATGGGCTCTTCCCCGCCCCCCAACGACGGGCTGGCAGCATTGGCTGAACCCGCGGTCGACAGCACGCCCGACGTCGTCGACGGCGTTGCCATCGCCCGGCTCTACGGCGAGCCGCTGTTCGCGCTGCCGCAAGACCTGTACATCCCTCCCGATGCGCTCGAGGTCTTCCTCGAGACCTTCGAGGGCCCCCTCGACCTGCTGCTCTACCTGATCCGCAAGCAGAACTTCAACGTACTGGACATTCCCATGGCGGAAGTCACGCGCCAGTACCTGTCGTACGTCGACCAGATCCGCAAGCACAACCTGGAACTGGCCGCCGAGTATCTGCTCATGGCGGCGCTGCTGATCGAGATCAAGTCACGCATGCTGTTGCCCGTGCGCAAGGCCGACACCGACGAGGAAGTCGAGGATCCGCGCGCCGAACTCGTCCGGCGCCTGCTCGAGTACGAACAGATGAAGCTGGCCGCGCAGAAGCTGGACCAGTTGCCGCAGCTGGGACGCGACTTCGTGCGGGCCCAGGTGCTGCTGGAACAGACCACCGTGCGCCGCCTGCCCGACGTCAACGTCGAGGAACTGCGCGACGCGTGGGCCGACATCGTCAAGCGCGCCAAGCTCAATGCGCACCACCACATCTCGCGCGAGGAACTGTCCGTGCGCGATCACATGAGCCAGATCCTGCGCAGGTTGCAGAACGTGCGCTACATGGAGTTCACCGAACTCTTCATGGAACGCGTGCAGGACGGCGCCGGCGTGCCGGTGATCGTCGTGCACTTCATCGCCATGCTGGAACTGGCACGCGAGTCGCTGCTCGAGATCACCCAGGCCGAGCCGTACGCGCCGATCTACGTGCGCCTCGCCTTCACTTCCGTCCATACCCACTGAGGCCCCGGCGCGCGGCCCGGCCGCCCGCCTCCCCGGCCTCCAAGCCCACCTTACCGAATCCAACGCCATGAAGGTCGTCCACACCATCGAAGAATTGCGCGATCAACTGCGCGGCCAGCTCCGGGTCTCGTTCGTTCCCACGATGGGCAACCTGCACGAGGGCCATCTGGCCTTGATGAAGACGGCCCGCCAGCATGGCGACCCGGTCGTCGCCAGCATCTTCGTCAATCGCCTGCAATTCGGGCCCAACGAGGACTTCGACCGCTATCCGCGCACGCTGCCCGCCGACATCGAGAAGCTCGAGCGCGACCGCAACGTCTACGTGCTGTTCGCGCCCGACGAGCGCGAGATGTACCCCGAGCCGCAGAACTTCCGCGTCCAGCCGCCCGACGACCTGGGCGGCATCCTGGAAGGCGAGTTCCGCCCCGGCTTCTTCGCCGGCGTATCCACCGTCGTGCTCAAGCTGCTGTCCTGTGTGCAGCCGCGCGTGGCCGTGTTCGGCAAGAAGGACTACCAGCAGCTGATGGTGGTGCGGGCCATGTGCCGGCAGTTCCAGTTGCCGATCGAGATCGTGCCGCAGGAAACGATACGCGCGGACGACGGCCTGGCCCTGTCCTCGCGCAACGGCTACCTGAGCGCGGACCAGCGCGCCGAGGCGCCGCAGCTGTACGCGACGCTGCGCCGCGTGCAGGCCGACCTGCGCAGCGGCAACCACGACGTCGCCGCGCTCGAGCGCGGGGCGGTCGCCACGCTGGACGGACGGGGCTGGAAGGTGGACTACATTTCGGTGCGGCGCCAGCGCGACCTGCTGCCGCCCAGCCGCGAAGAGGTCGAAGGCGGCGAGCCGCTGGTCGCGCTGGCCGCGGCCAGGCTCGGCACGACCCGGCTGATCGACAACCTGGAGCTGTAGGCGGGCGCGCCATCCGGCCTCGGTTGCGAGGCTTGCAAGCAATTGATACAGCGCTGCGCGGCCGGGTCCCCGGCTGCGCGCCGTTCGCTACAATTCCCGGCACTGGATGGTTTACGATACGCCCATGATCGAAGATCTCGACCTTCTCGCCAGCCGCATACGCCAGCTCACCGAGCTGACGCAAAGCCTGCGCGACGAAAACGTGGCGCTGGGCAAGAGCCTTGCGCAACGCGATTCGCACATCCGCGTGCTGCGCGATACGCTGGCCGCCGCGCAGTCGCGGGTCGAGGGCGTATTGGCGCGCCTGCCCGGCGGCGAGGAACCCGCCGAGGAAGTCGAGGGCGAGGCCGATGCGCCGGACAACGCTTCCTCTCCTGGATCAGAAAGCGCCGCCCCGGGCGCTCGGAGTCTATATGGAACGTCTTGACGTCACCATCCTCGGCAAGGACTACCCGCTGGCTTGCGAACCTTCCGAAAAGGAAGCGCTGCTGACCGCGGCCACCATGGTCGATCGCGCCATGCAGCGCATCAAGGCCGGAGGCAAGGTCGCGGGCACCGAACGCATCGCGGTGATGGCGGCGCTGCAATTGGCCGCCGAGTTGATGAATGCGAATTCTCCCGACTCACGACTTGCAGTCGGTGACTACAAGCGTAAAATTGAAGACATGCATCGCATGGTCGATGCAGCCCTGGGGGCCCAAGAGAAGTTGTTTTAAGTTTTGATGTTTGTGCGGTACTTTTCTGTGCGGCACAAACGCGTATGATCAGTCTTCCCTGCCGTGCTCGTGTTTGGCCTTATATTTCTTGGACCCATGCTTATGGCATGAGGTTGTGGAAATTGCCCGCGGGCGTGATCGTCTCTCCGTCAGACGAACCCGAAGCGCGGCTGACCGCGACCACCTTGAACCCCGGTTCAAGATGCCGGCCTAGCGACACAGGCGGGGATCCTATCCGACCCGGAGCATATACGTTATGCTCCGGGTTCTTTTTTGCCCCCCCCTACGCGCTTACGCGCGCCCCCCAGGGGGCGATGCGGGTGGACCGGCGGAGCCGGATCCACCGCATCCTGGGGTACCAACAGGCTGGCGGGGGGCGGCGTTCGTCAATGCCGACTTGATTGGTTTCGACCAAGCATTGCCGAGGTAGTTTTTTTCGGTGCTAGAACTAGAACGAAGGGTGCGTCTTGGGGAGAAGAGACGCGTCCACCGATTTACCAACTATCGTCAAGACTTCAACATGGATCCATTGTTTATCGTTGCCTTGCTCGTACTCGGGGCCTGCACGGGCTTTGCCGCGGGGCTGCTCGGCATAGGCGGGGGCATGATCATGGTGCCTTTCCTGACCATGCTGTTCACCTGGCAGCGCCTGCCGCCCGAACTGGTGGTGCATGCGGCGATCGCGACGTCGATGGCGTCCATCCTGTTCACGTCGGTTTCCAGCGTGCGCGCGCACCACAAGCGGGGCGCGGTGCGGTGGGACATCGTGGCGCGGTTCGCGCCTGGGCTGGTGATCGGCGGGCTGCTCGCGGGCGGGGCGGTGTTCTCGGCGCTCAAGACCGGATGGCTGGCGCTGGTGTTCGCGCTGTTCGTCGGATACTCGGCCATCCAGATGCTGCTGGACAAGAAGCCCAAGCCGACCCGCCAGATGCCGGGCACGCTGGGCACGTCCGCCGCGGGAACCGGCATCGGTTTCCTGTCCGGACTGGTCGGCGCCGGCGGCGGCTTTGTGTCCGTCCCTTTCATGACCTGGTGCAACGTCCCGTTGCACAACGCCGTCGCCACCTCGGCGGCGCTGGGTTTTCCCATCGCGCTGGCCAATACCGCGGGTTACATCTGGTCAGGCATGCAGCATCCCAGCGGGCAACCCGGCATGCTCGGGTATGTCTATTGGCCGGGGCTGATCGTGTTGATCGTTTCGAGCGTGCTGCTGGCACCGGTGGGTGCCCATACCGCGCACAAGCTGCCGGTGCGTTCGCTCAAGCGCATCTTCGCCTACCTCCTGATGCTGCTGGCGGCCTATATGCTATACAAGGCTGTCACCGCGCTGACGGGGGCCTGACAGGCGCCGCGGTCCGGGTCGCGGTGCGCGTGGTCAGCCCTTCCATCAATCAGAACAAGGACTCACACCATGGCTTACCGCCCCACCCTCGCTCCCACCATGCGCCGCGCCCTGTGCGGCGCGGCACTGGCCGCCTCGGCCGCGATGTCGTCCATCGCCGTCGCCCAGGCCGCGCCGGACACCGCCAAGCCCGATCGGCCGACGCTGTCGCTGTCGGCCGCCGCCACCTCGGAAGTGGCGCAGGACAAGGTGACCATCACGCTCGCCAACGAGATCGAGGGCAACGACCAGGCCAAGCTGTCGCAGCAACTCAACCAGTTGCTCGAGACCACGCTGGCCGAAGCCAAGCGCAACACCGCGGTCACCGCGCGCAGCGGCAACTACAACGTCTGGGCCAACACCGATCGCAACGGGCGCATCACCACCTGGCGCGGACGCGCGGAACTGATCCTGGAATCCAAGGACTTCGGCGCCGCCTCCAAGCTGGCCGGTGAACTGAGCCGCCAGATGGCGGTGTCGAACGTGTCGTTCTCGCTGTCGCGCGAGGCGCGCGAGGCCGAAGAGCAGCGCCTGCTGGCCGAAGCGGCCAAGGCCTTCACCACGCGAGCAACCCAGGCCGCCAAGGCATTCGGCTTCTCCGGCTATGCGGTCAAGCAACTCGACCTGAGCGGCAGCGGCACGGTCACGCCCATGCCGCGCGCCTATGCGATGGCGGCTCCCGCCATGGAAGCCAAGGCGGCCGACCTGCCCCTGGAAGGCGGCAAGTCGTCGGTGTCGGTCTCGGTGCGGGGCACGGTCTACCTGCAATAGGCCGTGCCTGCCGGCCGGCGGCTCAGGCCGTCGCCGGCCGGCGCGCCCAGACGAACAGGGCCAGTCCCACCAGCACCATGGGCAGCGACAGCCACTGCCCCATGCTCAACCCCCCCGCCAGGATGCCCAGGAAGCTGTCCGGCTCCCGGGTGTACTCCACCATGAAGCGGAAGAACCCGTAGCCCATCAGGAACACGCCGCTGACCTGGCCCACCGGCCGGGGCTTGCTGGCGAACAGCCAGACCAGCGCGAACAGGGCCAGGCCTTCCAGGCCGACCTCATACAGCTGCGAAGGATGGCGGGCCACGCCGTCGCCGGCCTGCGGAAACACCATGCCCCAGGGCACCGTCGTGGGCCGGCCCCACAACTCGCCGTTGATGAAATTGCCCAGGCGCCCGGCCGCCAGCCCCAGCGGCACCAGCGTCGCGACGAAATCGCCTACCTGCAGGAAACGGAAACCGCGCCGGCGCGCGAACAGCGCCATGACCAGCAGCACGCCCAGCAAGCCGCCATGGAACGACATGCCGCCATGCCAGACCGCGAGAATCTCCAGCGGATGCGCCAGGTAGTAGCCCGGCTTGTAGAACAGGACATAGCCCAGGCGCCCGCCCAGCACGACACCCAGCACGCTGTAGAACAGGAGATCGTCCAGA
The DNA here is from genome assembly GCF_029845405.1 of Pigmentiphaga sp. GD03639. Lineage (NCBI taxonomy): Bacteria > Pseudomonadati > Pseudomonadota > Betaproteobacteria > Burkholderiales > Alcaligenaceae > Pigmentiphaga > Pigmentiphaga sp. GD03639. The sequence goes on along the minus strand of NZ_JAOCLR010000016.1, from coordinate 40,374 downwards.
TCGCGCGTCGTAAGCGCCGTCTTGCCGTGGCGGATGCGCCAGCGGCCCAGCGTCCAGGCCAGGAGGAACGCGACCAGGTACATGAGGCCATACCAACGCACCGCCAGGGGTCCGATCTCGAACGCGATGGGAGAAAACTGCGGGTGAACCAACATGTTTGCGCGCGCCTTTCAAGGAAAGGCCGGACGTCTGCCCGGCCACGATGTCTGTCGAACAGTGGCGATCATAACGCCCCTTGTCCCGAGGCCCTGTGACAGATCGACGCAGGCGGCATCCGAGCCGGTGTACACCCGCTTCGCTTGTATATACTCTGCCCCGTCGAGAAATACGCGCATCGCGCAGCATCCAACGGAGAATCTTCATGTCCATTCGTTCCCTCAGCCTGGGCGCACTGGTGGCCTTGGCCGCCCTGCACACGACCGCCGGAGCGCAGACCACCGGACTCGATCTCGCCAAGGCCAAGAACTGCATGGCCTGTCACAGCGTCGACGCCAAGCTTGTCGGCCCCTCCTATCAAAGCGTGGCGCAACGCTATGCCACGGACTCCGAAGCGGCCGACAAGCTGGTCGCCTCCATCCGCAAGGGCAGCTTCCGCAAGTGGGGCGCCATTCCCATGCCCGCGCAGAACGCCGTCAATGACGACGAGGCGCGCAAGCTGGCTCAGTGGATCCTGACGCTGAAGAACTGACGTTCCCCCGGACTGGCGCGCGTCAGTCCAGCTTCAATCCCAACTCGCGCACCAGCCCGGCATAGCGCCGTGTGTCCGAGGCCAAGACCGCGGCCATGGCCTCGGGCCCCTGGGCCCTGGCCGCCAGGCCGATGGCGGCCAGCTTGTCGTGCACCGCGGCGATCCGGCCCGCCGCCAGCAGGGCCGTCGACAGATCCCGCACCGCCGAGGCCGGAACACCCTGTCTGACGCTCGCGCCTATCCAGGTCTCGCCCACCGCCGACGAATAACCCAGTTCCGCGAAGGTCGGCACCTCGGGCAGGAGTGCCGACCTTTCCGCGCTCGTCACCGCCAGTATCCGCACCTTGCCGGCCTTGTGTGCCGGCGCCAGGTTGACGATGGGATCGAACACCGCCGGAATGTGGCCGGCCATGAGATCCTGTGCCATGGGCGCGCCGCCCTTGTAAGGCACGAAGGTCACCGGGCACCTCTCGCTCCGGCTGAACCCGAATGCCATCAGGTGGCCCTCGCTGCCGACGGCCGCCATACCGCACAAGGACTGCTCGGGCCGCGCCCGGGCCCAGGCGATGAACTCCTGCACCGATCTGACCGGGACGTCGGGATGCACCGCCAGCACCCACGGAAACGTGGCGACGATGCCGACCGGCGCGAAATCCCTGGCGGGCTCGAACGACAGGCTGCGATACAGGGCCGTCGATATGCAATACACATTCAGCGGGGCCAGCATGACGGTCGAAGCATCCGGCCGGCTCTGCGCCAGCGCCGTCGCCGCGATGTTGCCGGCGGCCCCCGCGCGGTTCTCGACGACGAAGGTCCCCACGCCGCGCATGGCCTCGGCGTAGACCCGGGCGGTCACGTCTATCGCTCCACCGGGCGGGAAGCCCACCAGCAGACGGACGACATGCTGGGCCAGGGATGTCCGCCAGGGCGTGCCCGCGGCAGCCGCGGCGACTGTCGCGGCAGCAAGCAGCCGCCGCCTTGCGTTGTTGGAATAGCGGTGCATGGTCTCCTCCTTACTGGTCGTCGGGCGCTAGGATGCGTCCGCGTGTTCCCGCAGGGGCATCTGGCCGAGCCAGAATTCGACCCGGGCCGGATCCGCGAACAAGGTGCCCAGTTCGGCGCGGGCCTCGTCCTCGGACTGCAGGACCGAATCGACCACGCCGTCCTGCCGCGGCCCGCGGCTGGTCGCGAACTCCAGGCGAATGCCGTTGGGGTCGTAGAAATAAGCGGACCAGAAACGTCCCCCGAGGGCCACCGGTCCGATGACGTCGACTCCCGCGCCGCGCACATGGGCCAGCAGCGCATCGAACCGCTCGGGTTCGACGTGGAAGGCGACGTGCTGCATCCCGCCGGGCAGGTCGCGGTTCTGGCGCGCCAGCCCGGTCGGATACTCGAAGAACGCCAGCAACTGGTCGTGCCCCATGTCGAAGAAGTAGTGGCGCAGGTTGTCGTACGGAGGCTGGCCCCGATCCTGTTCGAAGGGCACGCGCCGTACGTGCACGAGGCGCATCTGCAGCACGCGGGTATAGAAATCCATGGTGGTGGGCAGGTCGTCGGTGACGAACGCCAGGTGGTCGATTCCGCGCATGGGCGCGGAGCTGCGAGCGGAGGAATTCATAGGGACTCCTGGGACAGAAAGGTCTGGATGGCCTCGAGCACCCCGTCGGGGTTCTCGCCGGCGATGTGGTGCCCGCCCTCGATTTCGCGAGTGCGTATGCGCGGATTGCAGGCCTGGACCGCCGGCAGGGTCTCGGCCGCGAACAGGTCCGACCGGGTTCCCCGCAAGACCAGCGTCGGCACGGAGACGTCGCCCAGCGCGCGCCACAGGTCCACACCGTGCCGCGGCTTCTCGCCGGTTTCCAACTGACGGCGGAACTGATCCCGGAAATGGGGATCGCGCTTGAGCGCATAACCCCCCGGCACCTCGCGCAGATAGGCTTCGAAACGCGGGCGCAACCGGCTGGCGGCGGGCGTGTCGGGATCGGTGCCGAAGTGGCGCATGGCGGCATCCACCGACGGGAAGCTGTCCGGCGTGCCGGCCACGGTCATTGCTACGCGCCGGCTTCCCGCGGGCGCGTTCTCGGGCGACCAGTCGACCAGAACCAGCGCGGCCACGCGCTCGGGCCGGCGGGCCGCCAGGCAGGTCGCGCTGCGTCCGCCCATCGAGTGGGCGACCAGGACGGCCCGCGGCCAGCCGAGGTGATCGAGCAGGTTCTCGACGTCCTGAGCCATGGCCGGGATGGAATAGTCCTTCTGCGGACTGAAGGACGAGTCGCCGAAGCCGCGCATGTCCATGGCGCAGCCGGCGCGATCGCTGCCGCACAGCCGCGCGCCGAAATCGACCCAGTCGTACGAGAAGTACGACAGGCCGTGGATGAACACGACGGGCGTGGCCTGGGCGGGACGCGGCCCGGGGCCGAAAAGACGGTATGCCAGTTGGACGTCCCCGGAAGGACAGCGGGCCTGGAGATGGGGGGCGAGCATGGGACGAGACTCCGGAAAAATTCGCCACGCCATGATCTAGAATGGCGCTCATGCTGTCAATGTCACGCCGATCATTCTCTTCATGAACTTTGTGCATATCCACCAACTGGAATTGACGCAGTTGCAACTGCTTGATGCGCTGCGCACGGGTGGCAGCGTCTCGAAAGCCGCCGATGCGCTGGGCCTGACCCAATCGGCGGCCAGCCACTCTCTGGCGCGGCTACGCAGGACCCTGGGCGATCCGCTGTTCGTACGGACGCCGGGCGGCATGGTGCCCACGCCGCGGGGTGCCCGCATCGCGGACGCCGCCCGCTCCGCGCTGGCCACGCTTGGCGAGGCCCTGCGCGATACCGGCAGCTTCGACCCGGCCACGGCCGAGCGGATATTCCGCGTCTATATGAATGAAGTGGGGCAGATGGTCATGCTGCCCAGGCTGCTCGACCACTTGCGCCGGCACGCCCCAGGCATCGCGCTGAAGATCGGCACGCTGCCCGACCACCAGCCCGGGGCCCTGCTCGAGAGCGGCGAGGTCGACCTGGCCGTCGGCCATATCACGGCCCTGAGCGCGGGCTTCCACCAGCGGTTGCTGTTCCATGAACACTATGTGTGCGCCGTTTCCCCCGACCATCCGCGCTTCGCCGCCGGCATGACGGAAGCCGGCTTCCGCGAAGCCCGCCACGCAGTGACAGGCACCGGCGCGATGGCCCATCGTGTCGTCGAGGAGGCGCTGCGCCGGCACGGCATCGTGCGCCGCATCGGGCTGGAGGCCCCCGAATTCATCGCCCTTCCCTTCATCATCCCGTCGTCCGACCTGGTCGTCACGATGCCCAGCGGCCTGGCCGACCAGTTGGCCGGCGCCATGCCGCTGCGCATCCTGCCGCCTCCCGTGCCGCTGCCCTCGTACGAGATCCGGATGTTCTGGCACGAACGCGCGCATCACGACGCCGCCAACGTCTGGCTGAGACAGCTGTTCGCAGAGCTGTTCCGGCAACCCCGCGCCGCGTCCTGAACGCCGGAATCGACATCCATGGCACCCTGTCGGCCCCCAGGGAACGCATACACTATCGTCATGGGCGCCCCTGGCGCCGGCTCTCTCGAAGAGGACGATCATGCCCGCACAAGTCGACAAGGCCGTATTCGGCGGTGGCTGCTTCTGGTGTATCGAAGCGGTGTTCCAGCAGATCGAGGGCGTGCTGCGCGCCGATTCCGGCTATGCCGGGGGGCACGTGGACAACCCCACGTACGAGCAGGTCTGCGACGGCGATACCGGCCACATCGAGGTGGTCACCGTCACCTACGATCCGGCTGCCATCACCTATCACGAACTGCTGGAAATCTTCTTCGCCTCGCACGACCCGACCACCGTGGACCGCCAGGGCAACGACGTCGGGCCGCAGTATCGCTCGGCCATCTTCTGGCAGACCCCGGCGCAGGAAGCGGCGGCGCGCGAGGTGATCGCCGACCTTGAGGCGCGGCAGGTATTCGGCTCGCCCATCGTGACCCGGCTGCTGCCCCCGGCCACGGTCTGGCCGGCGGAGGACTATCACCGCGACTACTTCCTGCGCAATCCCGGCCAGGGCTATTGCGCCTTCGTGGTGGCGCCCAAGGTGGCCAAGATGCGCAAGAATTTCTCCCACAAGCTCAAGCAATCCTGAAGGAACCCCTCATGAACCGACGCCGGGCCTTGCTCGCAGGCGGCGCCATGGTCGCGGCGGCCTGCCTGTCCGCGCCGGCCGCCGCGCAGGACGCCGCCTATCCCACGCGCCCCATCCGCTTCGTGGTCCCGTATCCGCCCGGCGGCCCGCTGGACATCATGGCGCGCGCGCTGGCGGAAAAGATCCGCCCCACGCTGGGACAGCCCGTGGTCGTCGAGAACAGGCCGGGCGCCGGCGGCAACATCGGCGCCGATCTCGTCGCCAAGTCGGCGCCCGACGGCTACACGCTGGTGATGGGGGCGGTCGCCACGCATGCGATCAACCCGGCGCTCTTCCCCTCGATTCCCTACGATCCGGTCAAGGACTTCGCCCCCATCGTGCTCGTGGCCTCGGTGCCCAACGTGCTGGTGATGAACCCCGCCACGGCCGCCAGGCTGGGCATCCAGACCGTGCAGGACCTGATCGGCTACGCCCGGCGCAACCCGGGCAGGCTCAACATGGGCTCGGGCGGCAACGGCAGCGCGGGGCACCTGGCGGGGGAATTGCTGAAGACCCGTGCCGGCGTATTCGCCGCGCACATCCCCTATGCCGGCGCCACGCCGGCGCAGGTGGCGCTGATGAGCGGACAGACGGACTTCATGTTCGACAATCTCGCGGCCGCCTCGCCGCTCATCGCCGCCGGCAAGCTCAAGGCCCTGGCGGTCACCACGGCGGCCCGGTCGCGCCTGCTGCCCGAGGTTCCGACCATGATGCAGGCCGGCGTGCCGGACTTCGACCTGGGAACGTGGTTCGGGATCTTCGCGCCGGCGCACACGCCGGAGGCCGTGGTGCAAAAACTCCATAATGAATACGCGCGGGCGCTCGGCGGCGCCGACATGCGCCGGCGCCTGGCCGACATGGGCTCGGACGCCGAACCCGGCACGCCGGCGTCGCTGGCCGCGCTGGTGCAGTCCGACCTGCGCAAGTACGCCGAGATCGTCAGGATCTCGGGCGCCAAGCTGAACTGAGCAGGGGGCCGGATGCAGGTCCGGCCCCTCTGCTCAATCAGCGCGGTGGTCCCAGCGGTCGGTTCCGCCCTCGGCCACCCGCAGTCCCTGCATCTCGGCCACCACGGCCATCCTGTCCGTGTGCATGCGCCAGACCAGCTCGACGGCGTTGCGCACGCCCAGCTTGGCCAGCACCCGCGCGCGGTGGACCTCGACCGTCCGGATGGATATGCCCAGCCGGTCGGCGATCACCTTGTTGGCACGTCCCTCGACCAGCAGGTCCATGACTTCGCGTTCCCGCGGCGTCAGAGACTTGCCGCGTTCCTGGCCATCGTCCCACCCGTGCATCGCCTTCATCGTGCTTCCCCTTCATTGGATAACCTTGCCGTGGGAAGGGCTTCGCGCCCCCCAGGGGAAGTCTGCACGACACGTCGGATGCGAAAAAGCTGTCAAGGCTGACAGGAGTCTGAACATCCTATGGATCAATTTGGCACAAAGTTGTGCCGATCCATCATTTTTCGGGAAAACCCCGACTCATTGCGAGCAATTTCGTTATTCACGCCAGCTTCGCGTGAGCTAACATGCCGGCCTTGCAAGTGAAGTCAGATAGGAGCCCACTTCCAATGCGCATTCAGTCAAAACAAAATTTCTGGTCCGGGGTGATGTTCGTCTTCCTCGGGCTATTTTTTGCCGGGTTCGCCGTTGATTACCAGATGGGCACGGCAGCCAAGATGGGGCCGGGCTACTTCCCGTTCTGGCTGGGCGTGATCCTGGCGATCCTCGGTGCGATCATCGGCATCTCCGGCCTGTCGCCCAAGGCCGAGCCCACGGAAATCCCGAAACTCAATCTCAAGACCACGGGCATCATCCTGGGCAACGTGGTCCTGTTCGGCATCCTGCTCCGTCCGCTGGGCGTGTACGTGTCGGCGTTCCTGCTCGTGCTGCTGTCCAGCATGGCCAGCCACGAATTCAAGTGGAAGGTCGCGATCATCAACGGCATCTGCCTGGTGGTCGCCGTCCACCTCATCTTCATTGTGGGCCTGGGTCTGATCTTCCCGCTGTGGCCTTCGTTTCTCGGTTTGAACTAAGGAAAGCCATCCATGGAAGTGTTAGAGCACTTGGCCCTAGGTTTTGAAACGGCGCTCTCGTTTCAGAACATCATCTACGCATTTCTCGGTTGCCTGATCGGCACCTTGGTGGGCGTGCTGCCCGGCTTGGGTCCCGTTCCGACCATCGCGATGCTGCTGCCCATCACCTACGCGCTGCCCCCGGTGGCCGGCCTGATCATGCTGGCCGGCATCTACTACGGCGCCCAGTACGGCGGTTCGACCACCGCCATCCTGGTGAACCTGCCGGGTGAAACCTCCGCGGTGGTGACCTGCCTGGATGGCTACCAGATGGCGCGGAACGGCCGCGCCGGACAGGCGCTGGCCATTGCGGCCATCGGGTCGTTCTTCGCCGGCTGCGTGGGTACGCTGCTGATCGCCGCCTTCGCGCCCCCGCTGGCCGAAGTGGCCTTCCAGTTCGGTCCCGCGGAATACTTCTCGCTGATGTGCCTGGGCCTGGTCGGTGCGGTCGTGCTGGCGTCGGGTTCACTGATCAAGGCCATCTGCATGATCTTGCTGGGCCTGCTGATCGGCATGGTCGGCACGGACGTGAACTCGGGCGTGGCCCGCTTCTCGTTCGGCATCCCGGAACTGACCGACGGCATCGACTTCGCCGCGGTCGCCATGGGTGTGTTCGGCTTCTCGGAAATCATCAACAACGTCGAGCAGAAGGAAGAGCGCGAAGTCTTCCTGGACAAGATCGGCCACCTGTACCCCACCTGGCCCGACCTCAAGGAAGCCGCGCCCGCCATCATCCGCGGCACGGCCATCGGCTCGGCCCTGGGCATCCTGCCCGGCGGCGGCGCGGTGATGTCCTCGTTCGCCTCGTACACGGTGGAAAAGAAGCTCGCCAAGGATCCCTCCAGCTTCGGCAAGGGCAACATCCGCGGCGTGGCGGGTCCGGAATCGGCCAACAACGCCGGCTCGCAGACCTCCTTCATCCCGCTGCTGACGCTGGGTATCCCGGGTAACGCGATCATGGCCCTGATGGTCGGCGCCATGACCATCCACAACATCCAGCCTGGTCCCCAGGTCATGACCAGCAACCCGGACCTGTTCTGGGGCCTGATCGTGTCGATGTGGATCGGCAACCTGATGCTGGTGATCCTGAACCTGCCGCTGATCGGTATCTGGGTCAAGCTGCTGAAGGTGCCCTATCCCATCCTGTTCCCGGCCATCCTGCTGATCTGCTCGATCGGTGTCTACACGCTGAACTACAACGTGTTCGACATCTGGATGACGGCAGCCTTCGGCCTGATCGGCTACATCTGGTCCAAGCTGAAGTGCGAAGGCGCCCCCCTGCTGCTGGGCCTGGTGCTGGGTCCCATGATGGAAGAGAACTTCCGCCGCGCCCTGCTCCTGTCGCGTGGTGACTTCACGACCTTCGTGACCCGCCCGCTGTCGGCGACCCTGCTGGTCATCGCCGTCATCCTGGTGCTGATCGTGGCCTCGCCCACGATCCGCAAGAAGCGCGAAGAAACCTTCGTCGAAGACTGACGACACACCAGCCGCTCCGGCGGCTGCAAGAAAAAAGGCGCCTCCGGGCGCCTTTTTTCATTGCCGGGCCGCCCCAAGATGAAAAACGCCCCCTTGGGGGGCAGCGCCGCCGCGAAGCGGCAAGCGTGGGGGCCATTTTTCATTGCCGGGCCGCCCCAGGATGAAAAAGCGCCCCCCTGGAGGGCAGCACCGCCCACCTTCGCCATCCGGCGGAAACAGGCACCCCGGACGCTATACACTTGCCTCTGGCAATGGAGAATCAGCATGGCATCGATTGGCACCAAGACCTACGACAGCACCTCCCCGCTCAACGTCAGCTTCATCGGCCTGGGCGTCATGGGCTTTCCCATGGCCGGCCACCTGGCCCAGGCCGGGCATGCGGTCCGGGTCTACAACCGCACCCCGTCCAAGGCCCGCGACTGGGTACAGGAGTTCGGCGGCAGCCACGCGCCGACGCCGCGCGAGGCCGCCCAGGACGCGGACATGGTCTTCCTGTGCGTCGGCAACGACGACGACCTGCGCAGCGTCGTGCTGGGCGCCGATGGCGCCCTGGCGGGCATGAAGCCCGGCTCGCTGCTGGTGGACCACACCACGGCCTCGGCCAAGGTCGCGCGCGAACTGTACGCCACGGCCCAGGACCAGGAAGTCGCTTTCATCGACGCTCCCGTCTCGGGCGGCCAGGCCGGCGCGGTCAACGGCGTGCTCACGGTGATGTGCGGCGGCGATGCCGACGCGTTCGAGCGCATGAAGCCCGTGGCGCAGGCCTACTCGCGGGCCGTCACGCTGGTCGGCGAGCCCGGTGCCGGCCAGCTGGCCAAGATGGTCAACCAGATCTGCATCGCCGGATTGGTGCAGGGCCTGTCCGAGGGCATTGCATTCGGACAGAAGGCCGGCCTGGACATGAAACTCGTGCTGGACGTCATATCCAAGGGGGCGGCGCAAAGCTGGCAGATGGAAAACCGCGGCGCGACCATGGTGGACGGCCAGTTCGACTTCGGCTTCGCGGTGGACTGGATGCGCAAGGATCTGGGCCTGGTGCTGGACGAGAGCCGCAGCAATGGCGCACGGCTGCCCGTGACGGCCCTGGTCGACCAGTTCTATGCCGACGTGCAGCAGATGGGCGGCAGCCGCTGGGACACGTCATCCCTGATTAAACGGCTGGGGTAGGCCCTCCTACGCGCTTACGCGCGCCGGCATGGTGAACGGTCGTCTGTTTACGCGCGCAGAGCGGCCAAGGTTCGTTCCATGGGCCAGGCCAGATCCACGACCAGGTTGGCGATGCCGGGCAGGTCGTCCAGGTCGACGAAGGGCAGCGATGCCTGGCCCGCGGGAGGCACGTCGCTGACGACGGCGCCTATGCTGGCGTCGTCGGGATACAGCCACGGCTTGCCGTTGGCGGCGCGGTGGATCTCGATCTTGACGTGCGGATCGCGCTTGAAGCCCTCGACCAGGATGAAATCGACGGGCGAAAACTTGTTCAGCAGCTCGCCCAGGCGGGGCTCGGCCTGGCCGCGCAGTTCGTGCATCAGCGCCCAGCGGCTGCCCGATGCGACCAGCACTTCCCCGGCACCGGCCTCGCGGTGTCGATGGGAGTCCTTGCCCGGCTTGTCGATGTCGAACGAATGGTGCGCGTGCTTGAGCGTCGACACGCTGTAGCCCTTCTCCCGCAGCGCGGGAATCAGCCTCGTCAGCAATGTGGTTTTGCCGGCTCCGCTCCACCCGGCCAGCCCCAGGACGCGCGTCATCAGATCAGTCCGTCGAAAGGCAGGACGTCGACCAGCTCGCCGGCCTCCACGTTGCCTTGCTCGTGCCCCAGCACGACCAGGCCGTTGGCCTGGCTCATGCTGCGCAGGATGCCCGACCCCTGCGAACCGGTGATGCGCACTTCCCAGCCGCCGTTCGCGGCGGGCGTGACGATGCCTCGCTGGTATTCGGTACGCCCCGGCTTCTTGCGGATAGCCCCCGCGCTGGCCGCGCGCAGCATGGGCAGCGGCTGGGCCGGCGCGCCTGCCATGGCAAGGAGGGCATCGCGCACCAGCGCGTAGAAAGTCACCATCACCGCCACGGGGTTGCCCGGCAGGCCGAACAGGATGGCGCTACGCCCGCCGGTATCGATGCGGCCGATGGCCATGGGGCGCCCCGGCCGCATGGCGATGCGCCAGAACAGCACGTCGCCCAGCCTGGCCATGATGGCCTTGGTGTAGTCGGCCTCGCCCACGCTCACGCCGCCCGACGTGATGACCACGTCGGCCTGCGCGGCCGCGTCGCGGAACGCGGACTCGAGCGCCTGCGGATCGTCGCGCACCACGCCCATGTCGAGCACGTCGACGCCCAGCCGCTGGAGCATGCCCCACAGCGTGTAGCGATTGCTGTCGTACACGCAGCCCGGATCGAGCGGCTCGCCGATCGAGCGCAGTTCGTTGCCGGTGGAGAAGAACGCCACGCGCAGGCGGCGCCAGACCGGCACCTCGGCCCGGCCGAGCGAGGCCAGCATGCCGAGGTCCGCCGGGCGCAGCACGCGGCCGGCGGACAGGGCCACGTCGCCGCGGGCCAGGTCCTCTCCCGCCAGCCGGCGGTTCTCGCCGGCCTTGACCGCGCCCGCGGGCACGACGATACGGTCGCCATCCTGGCGGACGAATTCCTGCGGGATCACGGTATCGAGCCCGTCGGGCATGGTGGCGCCGGTCATGATCCGCACGCACTGCCCGGACGCCACGCTGCCCGTGTAGGCATTGCCGGCCAGGCCGCTGCCCACGACCTGCAAGGCCGTATCGCCGCCGGCGGCCAGGTCGGAACCGTAGAACGCGTAGCCATCCATGGCCGAGTTGTCGTGGGCCGGCACGTCGATGTCGGACACGATGTCGCGCGCCAGCACGCGCCCCATCGCCGAGCGCAACGCCAGCATCTCCACGCCCTCCACGCGCGGCACCAGCCGGGCGATGAATTCGCGGGCCTGCTCGACCGGCAGCGCATTCGGGTCGTAGCCGCTGACACAGGACGAGATTTCTTCTAGCGAGGGGGCGGGCTTGTCGTTCATGGCATCAGAGCTGCTGCAATTCGGCGATCGTGTTGGCGCCCGCGAAAGCCGCGGGGTCGTCGAAGAGGACCTCGACACAGCGATGGGTGGCGGTCCACTTGTCGATCTTGCGTCCCCCCGCGGCGGTGAAGGCCACGAGACTGTCCAGCAGCTCCGCCCGCAGCAGGCAGAACACCGGCTGGGTCCGCACGGCGCCGTCCTGGCGGGTGGCCACCATGGCGATCTCGGCGCCGGCCGCCTCCAGTTCGCCGGCCAGGCGGGCGACGAGATCTTCGGGAAACTTCGGCGTATCGCAAGGCACCGTGACCAGGTAGGCGGTCTCGCAGTGCTCGAGCCCGGTCAGGAATCCGGCCAGCGGCCCCGCGTAGTCGGGCAGCGCGTCGGGCCACACCGGCACGCCCATGGATTCGTAGGCAGCCAGGTTGCGATTGGCGTTGACCAGGACCTGCCCCACCTGGGGCCCCAGCCTGAGCAGCGCATGCATGGCCATCGGAATGCCCTGGTAGTTCTGCAGGCCCTTGTCGACACCGCCCATGCGGCTGCCGCGCCCGCCCGCCAGGATCAGGCCGGTAATGGAGTCCTTGTCGATCATGCGGCTGAGTATAGACGAGGCGCCCGCGGATTTCGCCGTCCGCGGGCTGGTGGTCTAATATCCCTCATCGGCCTGCGATACGCAGCCTCCCACTCACGAGTCCGCCCCCTTCCCATGGCCACATCCGATTCCCTGCTCCAGGCCCTGCAAACCGTCGTCGATCCCAATACCGGCAAGGATTTCGTCTCGACGCGAGCCATCAAGAACATCGAGATCAACGGCGGCGACGTCTCCTTCGACGTCCTGCTCGGCTATCCCGCCAAGAGCCAGATCCCCGCCCTGCGCAGCGCGCTGATCGCGGCGGCCCGCACCGTGCCCGGCATCTCCAACGTCAGCGCCAACGTGCGCAGCGAGATCATCGCCCACGCGGTCCAGCGCGGCGTGCCGCTGCTGCAGGGCGTCAAGAACATCGTCGCCGTCGCCTCGGGCAAGGGCGGCGTGGGCAAGAGCACCACGGCCGTCAACCTGGCCCTGGCCCTGGCGGCCGAAGGCGCGCGCGTCGGCCTGCTCGACGCCGACATCTACGGCCCCAGCCAGCCGCTCATGATGGGCATCGACGCACGCCCCGTCAGCGACGACGGCAAGACCATGGAGCCGCTCGAGAACTATGGCGTGCAGGTCATGTCCATCGGCTTCCTCGTCGCCCACGACGAAGCCATGATCTGGCGCGGCCCCATGGCGGTGCAGGCGCTCGAGCAACTGCTGCGGCAAACCAACTGGAAAGACCTCGACTACCTGATCGTCGACATGCCTCCCGGCACCGGCGACATCCAGCTCACGCTCAGCCAGCGCGTGCCCATGACCGGCGCCGTCATCGTCACCACGCCGCAGGACATCGCCCTGCTGGACGCGCGCAAGGGCATCAAGATGTTCGAGAAAGTGGGCGTGCCCATCCTGGGCGTGGTCGAGAACATGGCCGTGCACGTGTGCAGCCAGTGCGGACACGTCGAACACATCTTCGGCGCCGAGGGCGGCAAGAAGATGGCGGCCGAATACGACACGCCCTACCTGGGCGCGCTGCCGCTGGACATCAACATCCGGCTGCAGGCCGACAGCGGCAGGCCCTCGGTGGTGGCCGACCCCGATGGCGAGATCGCCGGCCTGTACAAGACCGTCGCGCGCCAGGTGGCCGTGGCCATCGCCGCCCGGAACAAGGACTTCTCGTCCAAGTTCCCCACCATCTCCATCAGCGCCGATTCCTGACCCGAGGCCGCCATGACCAGCCAGGCTCCCCGCATCGACGTCGCCGTGATCATGCGCAAGGAGCGCGTCCACGGCCCGATGAGCCGGTGGCAGTCCTGGCGGTGGACCCTGGCGGACGTGGTGGCCGACGAGCCGGCGTTCGGCGGCGCGCCCCACCGGCTGCGCCAGGACGCGCACGGCGAACTGTGGCTGCATCCCGGCTTCGCGGTCGAGCTGTTCAAGGACGACGCCGAGGGCTACTACCTGAACGCCACGACCGAGGCGCCCTGCTGGTTCGTGATGTGGCGCATGCAGGAAGCGGCGGGCCCGGACGATGAACCGCTGGCGCGGCCGGAGCTGGTCACGCTCAGCTACTACCACGCCGGCCGGCTGCTGGACGCCCAGGAAACGGTCGAACAGGTGCCCGCCCCCGCCGACGTCGTGGGCTGGCTGCGGGCCTTCGTGGCGCAACACTACGTGGCCGAGCCCAAGCGCAAGCGGCGCCCGGTCAGCTTCGTGCCGTTGCAGGACCGCTTCGGCAACCCGGCGTCGGTCAGCACCGGCCGGCGCAAGCACGGCGAAGAACCATGAGCGGCGACGGCGAAGGCTTCCTCGGCCGCTGGTCGCGGCGCAAGGCCCGGTCGCGGGCAGGCGTGGGGGACGAACGGCCGGTCGACGCCGCTTCCGCTCCCGAGGCCGAGCCGGGGCCGCTCGAGGCCTCGCCGGGCGTGCCCGCCGCGCCGTCCACGCATCCGCAGGACCACCCCCAGGGCGAGGCCCACGACGCCGGCGCGACGCAGGCGCCGGACACCGCCGCCAAGGCAGCGCCCGCCCCGACGCGGGAAGACCTGGCCGCGCTGACGCATGACTCCGATTTCTCGCCCTTCATGCGGCCGGCGGTCGAGCCCGACGTCAAGCTGGCCGCGCTCAAGAAACTTTTCTCCGACCCGCACTACAACGTCATGGACGGGCTGGACGTCTACATCGACGACTATTCCTCGCCCGAGAAGCTGCCCGCATCCACGCTCAGGCAGATGGTGAGCGCGCGCGTGCTGGCCCTGGTCCAGGACGATCCCGCCCCGCCTGCGGGCGATGCGGCGCCCGGCCACGCCCCCGCAAGCAAGGAGCCGGCCGATGATGGCGCGCGGGGTTCCGTGCTAGAGTCTGGCGCATCCACAGGCCAAGCGCCCAGCGACGGCCAGACGCATTTCGACTTTCCCGAGCCCGATCCTCCCAGGTAGCCGGGCTCCCTCGAGCGCCCATGCCCACACTGATCTGCGACTGCAACAACACCATGCCCCTGGACGCCGATGCACTCGGCGCGGCATTGGACGAAAAGCTGGTTCTGCACTCCACGCTCTGCCGCCACGAGGCCGGCGCGTTCCAGCAGGCCGTCACGGGCACCGCTTCCGTCATCGTCGCCTGTACGCAAGAGAAGCGCCTGTTCGCGCAGATAGGCGAGCACACCGAGGCCGCCGTCGCCCCCGTGCGCTTCGTCAACATCCGCGAGACCGGAGGCTGGAGCCGCGAGGCCCCGAAAGCCACGCCCAAGCTGGCGGCGCTGCTGGCGGCCGCCCGGCTGCCGGACCCCGAACCGGTCCCCACCGTCAGCTATCGCAGCGCGGGGCGCCTGCTCATCGTCGGCCCGCTGGACGAGGCCGAACGCGCCGCGGCGATGCTGGCGGACACGCTTGACGTCACCATCTTCGCGCGCGGCCCGGGCACGGCGGACGCGAGCCAGGAACGGCGCCATCCCGTGCTGGCGGGCCGCCTGGAGTCGCTGCAAGGCTGGCTGGGCGCGTTCGACCTGACATGGGTGCAGGACAACCCCATCGACCTCGACCTGTGCACGCGCTGCAATGCCTGCCTTGCCGCGTGTCCCGAAGGCGCCATAGGGCTCGACTACCAGATCGACCGCGCCCGGTGCCGCGACCATCGCGCCTGCGTGGCGGCCTGTACGACCGCGGGCGCCATCGACTTCGTCCGCGCCCCCGAACGGCAGGAAGCGCGCTTCGACCTGGTCCTGGAGCTGGGTGGCGGCACGCTGTTCGCGCAGCATGCGCCGCCGCAGGGCTACTTCGCCTGGAACGGCGCGGACCCGGCCCCGCTCCTGCGCCTGCGCGAGCTCGTGGGCGAATTCGAGAAGCCCAAGTTCTTCGACTACAAGCAATCGCTGTGCGCGCACAGCCGCAACGACACGATAGGCTGCCGCGCCTGCGTCGACATCTGCTCGGCCCTCGCCATCGAAAGCGACAAGGCGCGCCAGCAGATCAAGGTCAATCCCAACCTGTGCGTGGGCTGCGGCGCCTGTACCACCGCCTGCCCGACCGGCGCGATCACCTACGCCTATCCGCGCATGACGGACCAGGGCGCGGTGCTGCGCACGCTGCTGTCCACCTATGCGCGGGCCGGCGGCCAGGCCCCGGTCCTGCTGGTGCACAGCCAGGAGGCCGGCCGCGCGATGGTCGAACGCCTGGGCCGCGACGCCAGCCTGGGCAGGCGCCACGGCCTGCCCGCCAACGTCATCCCGCTGGGAGTCTGGCACACCGCCAGCCTCGGCCTGGAAGCGTGGCTGGGCGCCGTCGCGCTGGGCGCCTCGCAGGTCGCCATCCTGGCCACGGCCGAGGAAGCGCCGCAATACCTGGACAACCTGGCCGCGCAGCTCGCGGTGGGCCAGGCCATCCTCGACGGCCTGGGCTATGCGGGACCGCACCTGCACCTGCTGCGCCCCGATACGCCGCAGGCGCTGGACGCGGCGCTGCGGGAGCTGGCGGCGCGGCGTCCCGGGGTGCCGGCCGCGCCGGCGCGCTTCGCCATGGTGCGCGAGAAACGCAGCACGCTGGACCTCGCGCTGGACCACCTGATCGCCCACGCCCCGGCCGCACGCGACGAGATTGCCCTGCCCGGCGGCCCGCCGGGCACCGGCTCGCCCCTCGGCGGCCTGGCCATCGACAAGGACGCCTGTACGCTGTGCATGAGCTGCGTGGGCGCGTGTCCGTCCAGCGCCCTGCTCGACAACCCGGACGCGCCCCAGCTGCGTTTCCTGGAAAAGAATTGCGTGCAGTGCGGGCTGTGCGTCGAGACCTGTCCCGAGGACGCGCTCGCCCTCGTGCCGCGCCTGCTTTCCACGCCCGAACGCACCCGGCCGCGCGTGCTGAACGAGACGGCCCCCTACCACTGCGTGCGTTGCAGCAAGCCCTTCGGCACGCAAAAGGCGATCGAAGCCATGCTGGCCCGGCTGAGCGGCCACCCGATGTTCCAGGGCGCCGGCCTGGAACGGCTGAAGATGTGCGGCGATTGCCGCGTGATCGACCTGTACTCCGGCGCCAACGAAACGCGCATCACCGATCTATGAACGCTTCCATTTCCCCCGCCGACATCGGCTCGGCCTCGCTCGACGAGGAAATCGCCCGCGCCGAGTTGTACGGCGTGCTGGCGCGCCTGTTCTACGCCCCGCCCGATCCGGACTTCGCGGCCGGCCTGCGCGCGGCGGCCACCGAGGCGCCGATGGCGGGCGCCTTCCTGGAAGCTCCGTGGCGCGACCTCGTGGCCGCGGCCCGGGCCGCCGACGATCCGTCGCTGCGCGACGAGTACGAAACGCTGTTCGGCGGCCTGGGCAAGCCCGAGGTCTACCTGTACGGGTCGCACTACCTGAACGGTTTCCTGAACGAAAAATCGCTGATCGCGCTGAGGAACGACCTGGCCGCCCTGGGCCTGGCCCGGGATCCGGCCATGCCCGAGACCGAGGATCACATCGCCTACCTGTGCGAGGTCATGCGCTACCTGATCGCCGGAGACGACGCCGGACAGTGCCATCTCGCCAATCAGCGGAAATTCTTCGGCGACCACCTGCTGCCGTGGGTGCCCGCCATGTGCGACGCCCTGTCGGCCCACCCGCGCGCCCGCTTCTACGCGGCGCTGGGCGAATTCACGCGGGCCTTCGCCAGCGTGGAGGCGCAGGGCTTCGACATGCTGCCCTGACCGGCTACGGTCGAGGGTATACCCGAGGCGTGGCGCGGCTGGCGGCATTGCCTGTAACTGGTTACCGGGGGTACAGTATGCACAGCACTTCATATCTGCCAGCTCCAACGGAGACAGAGATGCCCAAGACCGCCAACCTATCCCGCCGGGGTTTCTTCGTGGGTGCCGCCACCGCCGGCGCCGCCGCCGTCGGGGCGGCCGTCGCGCCCTCGCTGCGCCCCGATCCGGCCCCGCAGGCAGACGCCAAGCCCGCCCCCGAACGAGGCGGCGGCTACAGCGTGACCGACCACGTCAAGCGCTACTACAAGTCCACGCTGGTCTAACCACCGGAGCACGGCATGTTGCTGACCAAGAAAACGGGCGCCGGCGACTCCGGCGCATCCTCTTCCTCGTTCGTCCACAGCCTGCGCCGCGGCATGGCCCACGCGCTGCCCACCATGGACCGCCGCACCTTCCTGCGCCGCTCGGGCCTGGGCGTGGGCGCGGGGCTCGCGGCCACGCAGCTCGGCCTGGTCAGGAAGGCCGGCGCCGCCGACGGCGACCAGAAGGCCGGCACCGGCAAGGGCAAGGTCGAGGTCCGGCGCACCGTCTGTACCCACTGTTCGGTGGGCTGCGCGATCGACGCCGTGGTCGAGAACGGCGTCTGGGTCCGCCAGGAACCCGTGTTCGATTCGCCCATCAACCTGGGCGCGCATTGCGCCAAGGGCGCCTCGGTGCGCGAGCACGGGCACGGCGAGCACCGCCTGCGCTATCCGATGAAGCTGGTCGACGGCAAGTACCAGCGCATCAGCTGGGACACCGCGCTCGAGGAAATCTCGGCCCGCATGCTGCAGCTGCGCAAGGAAAGCGGCCCGGATTCGGTCTACGTCATCGGCTCGTCCAAGCACAACAACGAGCAGTCCTACCTGCTGCGCAAGTTCATGAGCTTCTGGGGCAGCAACAACTGCGACCACCAGGCTCGGATCTGCCACTCGACCACGGTCGCCGGCGTCGCCAACACCTGGGGCTACGGCGCGATGACCAACTCGTACAACGACATGCAGAACGCCAAGGCGGCGCTCTACATCGGCTCGAACGCCGCCGAGGCCCATCCGGTGTCCATGCTGCACCTGCTGCACGCCAAGGAAACCGGCTGCAAGGTCATGGTGGTCGATCCACGCTTCACCCGCACCGCCGCCAAGGCCGACAAGTACATCCGCATCCGTTCGGGCACCGACGTCGCCTTCCTGTTCGGCGTGCTCTATCACATCTTCAAGAACGGCTGGGAAGACAAGAAGTACATCGACGCCCGCGTCTACGGCATGGACCAGGTCAAGGCCGACGTCATGGCCAAGTGGACGCCGGACAAGGTGCAGGACGTCTGCGGCGTGGACGAGGCCACGGTGTACGAAGTGGCCAGGACCATGGCCGAGAACCGTCCCAGCACGCTGGTGTGGTGCATGGGCCAGACCCAGCACTCCATCGGCAACGCCATGGTGCGCGCCTCGTGCATCGTGCAACTGGCGCTGGGCAACATCGGCGTCTCCGGCGGCGGCGCCAACATCTTCCGCGGCCATGACAACGTGCAGGGCGCCACCGACGTCGGCCCCAACCCCGATTCGCTGCCGGGCTACTACGGCCTGGCCGAGGGCTCGTGGCGCCACTACGCCAAGGTCTGGGACGTCGACTACGACTGGATCAAGAGCCGCTACGCCTCGCCGGCGATGATGACCAAGTCGGGCATCACCGTCTCGCGCTGGATAGACGGCGTGCTGGAAAAGAACGACGTCATCGACCAGGACTCCAACCTGCGGGCCGTCTTCTACTGGGGCCACGCGCCCAACTCGCAGACGCGCGGCCTGGAAATGAAGCGGGCCATGGACAAGCTCGACCTGCTGGTCGTGATCGATCCCTACCCTTCGGCCACCGCCGCCATGGCGGCCATGCCCGGCAAGAGCGAGGACCTGAACCCCAACCGCGCCGTCTACCTGCTGCCCGCGGCCACACAGTTCGAGACCAGCGGCTCCTGTACCGCCTCGAACCGCTCGCTGCAATGGCGCGAGAAGGTCATCGAGCCGCTGTGGGAGAGCCGCACCGACCACATGATCATGTACCAGCTTGCGCAGAAACTCGGCTTCGGCGCCGAGCTGTGCAAGAACTACAAGATGCAGAAGGTCAAGGGCATGGACGAGCCCGTGATCGAGGACATCCTGCGCGAGATCAACCGCAGCAACTGGACCATCGGCTACACCGGCCAGAGCCCGGAACGGCTCAAGGCCCACATGCGGCTGATGCACGCCTTCGACGTCAAGACCCTGCGCGCCAAGGGCAGCGTGGTCGACAAGGAAACCGGCTACGACATCCAGGGCGACTACTTCGGCCTGCCCTGGCCCTGCTTCGGCACGCCCGAGCTCAAGCACCCCGGCTCGCCCAACCTGTACGACACCTCCCGCCACGTCATGGACGGCGGCGGCAACTTCCGCGCCAACTTCGGCGTGGAACGCAACGGCGTCAACCTGCTGGCCGAGGACGGCTCCCATTCCAAGGGTGCCGACATCCCCACCGGCTATCCGGAATTCGACCACGTGCTGATGAAGAAGCTCGGCTGGTGGGACGAACTGACCGACGCCGAGAAGGCGGCGGCCGAAGGCAAGAACTGGAAGACCGACCTGTCGGGCGGCATCATCCGCGTGGTGATGAAGATCCACGGCTGCCACCCCTTCGGCAACGCCAAGGCACGCGCGGTGGTATGGAACTTCCCCGACCCCATCCCGCAGCATCGCGAGCCCATCTACGGCACGCGTCCGGACCTCGTCGCCAAGTACCCCACCCACGACGACATGAAGACCTTCTGGCGCCTGCCGACGCTGTACAAATCGCTGCAGCAGAAGAACGTGGACGACAAGCTGTACGAGAAATTCCCCATCATCCTGACCTCCGGCCGCCTGACCGAATACGAGGGCGGCGGCGACGAGACCCGCTCCAACCCCTGGCTGGCCGAGCTGCAGCAGGAAAGCTTCGTCGAGATCAACCCCAAGGCGGCCGCCGAGCGCGGCATCACCAACGGCTCGCGCTGCTGGGTGGTCACGCCCACCGGCGCACGGCTCAACGTGCAGGCCCTGGTCACCGAACGGGTCGGACCGGACACCGCGTTCATGCCCTTCCACTTCGCCGGCCGCTGGCAGGGCAAGGACCTCCTGGCCTACTACCCCGAGGGCGCGGCCCCCATCGTGCGCGGCGAGGCGGTCAACACCGCAACCACCTATGGCTACGACAGCGTCACCATGATGCAGGAAACCAAGACCACCATCTGCAACATCGAGAAGGCATAAGGAGCGCGCCATGGCCAGAATGAAGTTCATCTGCGATGCGGAGCGCTGCATCGAATGCAACGCCTGCGTCACCGCGTGCAAGAACGAGCACGAGGTGCCGTGGGGCGTGAACCGCCGCCGCGTGGTCACGCTGAACGACGGCGTGCCGGGCGAGAAATCCATTTCGGTGGCGTGCATGCACTGCAGCGACGCGCCCTGCATGGCGGTCTGCCCCGTCAACTGCTTCTATCACACCGACGAAGGCGTGGTGCTGCACAACAAGGACACCTGCATAGGCTGCGGCTACTGCTCGTACGCCTGTCCGTTCGGTGCCCCGCAATTCCCCTCGCAGGGTACCTTCGGCGTGCGCGGCAAGATGGACAAGTGCACGTTCTGCGCCGGCGGCCCCGAGGCCCACGGCAGCGAGGAAGAGTTCAAGAAGTACGGCCGCAACCGGCTGGCCGAGGGCAAGCTGCCCGCCTGCGCCGAGATGTGCTCGACCAAGGCGCTGCTGGGCGGCGACGGCGACGTGATCGCCGACATCTTCCGCACCCGCGTGGTCACGCGCGGCAAGGGCGCCGAAGTCTGGGGCTGGGGCACGGCCTACGGCTCCAAGCAGGCCGGCCAGCCGCCGCAGAACCCGCAGCCGGGCGGCACGAACACCGGAGGCAAGTGATGAAAGCCAGCATCTTTCTCGCCGTCCTGCTCGTTTTCGGCACGGCCGCCTGTACCGAACGTGACCAGTCGCTCTACCAGGGCAAGGTCCAGAACGGCGAGCCCGCGTACAAGGGCACGGGCGTCTCGGCCTTCACCGCGCCGGGCTGGTCGCCGGGCGACCGGAACAGTTGGGAGCAGGAACTCAAGACCCGGGCCCAGCGAGGCCAGAACGAATACACCCGGGTGAACTGACCGGAGGTCGCCATGTTACGGTCGCTACTTGCCGCGCTGGCGCTGTTCGGCGCCATGCTGGGATCCCCCGCCGCCCAGGCGGCGGATGCCGCGCAGCCCCCCGCCGGCACCTCGATGGGTGCCATCCAGAGCGCCAACATCTTCGAGGTCAAGCCCGACGCCAGCCAGGACCCGGGCTATGCCGACCAGACCAACGCCGAACGCGCCAAGGTCCAGCCGGGCAACAACGCGCCGAACTGGCGCCTGGTCAACTCCGGGCAGCCCGGCTATAGCAGCCTGCCGCGCAGCGAAGCTCCGGAGGCCGGCGTGCTGATCCAGCGTTTCGTGCAGTACCCGGGCTCGAAATACACCTCGGCCGGCGAAGCCTGGCGCCAGGTGCGCAACAACTGGCTGATCCCCTACGGCGGCTCGCTGCTGTTGATCGTGCTGGTGGCCATCGCGCTGTTCTATTTCACCAAGGGCCCGCTTACCGTCCACGGCGCCGAGACCGGCCGCAAGATCGAGCGCTTCACGTACTTCGAGCGGGCGGCCCACTGGGTCAACGCCATCGCCTTCGTGATCCTGGCGATCTCGGGCCTGATCATGGCCTTCGGCAAGTTCTTCCTGCTGCCCATCATGGGCAGTGCCCTGTTCGGCTGGATGACCTGGCTGCTCAAGACCGCCCACAACTTCGTGGGCCCGCTGTTCGCGGTCTCGCTGGTGGTGGTCTTCCTCACCTTCATCCGCGACAACCTGCCCACGCGCGACGACATGGTCTGGCTGCGCAAGGGCGGCGGACTGTTCAACGGCCAGCACATCCCCACCGGCCGCTTCAACGCCGGGGAAAAGCTCGTGTTCTGGGGCGGCGTGCTGTTCCTGGGCTTCATCGTCATCGGATCCGGGCTGGTGCTGGACCGGGTCATCCCCGGCCTGGTCTACACCCGCGGCACCATGCAGGTCGCGCACATGGTCCACGCCGTGGCGACCATCCTGATGATGTGCATGTTCATGGGCCACATCTACCTGGGCACCATAGGCATGAAGGGCGCCTACAAGGCCATGAAGACCGGCTACGTGGACGAGGCCTGGGCCCGCGAGCACCACGAACTCTGGTACAACGACATCCAGGCGGGCAAGATCCCCGCCCAGCGCACCCAGCCCGCCCAGAAGAAGCCGGACACCCGGCCGGCGAACGCCTGAACCGCCGGCCCCGACCAGGAGATCCTGCATGAAAACCGCCCTCGCGCTGCTGCTGGCCGTCTTCTCCACCGCCTCCCTGGCCAAGCTGCCCCCACCCAGCCCCGAGGCCCAGGCCAAGGCGGCCGAGGCGGCCGCCCGCACGGCCTGGGCCGCCAAGGTCGACGGCTACAAGCTCTGCCAGGCGCAGGACAAGGCCGCGGCCGCCTATTTCGCCAGCGCGCGCGCCGCCGGCAAGCCCGTCCACGCATCAGCGTCCACGCCGCCCTGCGCCGATCCGGGCCCGTTCGTCTACACGCCGCCCGAAGCCAAGCCGCTGGAAGCCGCGGGTGCGCACTCGCCGTCGGAAACGGCCAAGGCGCCGCACAATTCCGCCGCGCCCGACGCCGCCACGCCCAAACAGTGACCGCATCGCCCCGCCACCGTCCTTTCCTGACCGATGCCCGTGCCCCGCTGACGCGCGAGATCGCCGTCGTCAACGAACACGGCATACGCGATACGGTTTCCATCCCGGCCGAACGCTCGCTGACCGTCTACGTCGACAAGCGTGAACTGGTCACGCTGATGACCCTGGGCGCCATGCCCGAACTGCTGGTGCTGGGCTATCTGCGCAACCAGCGCCTGGTGCGTTCGATAGACGAGGTCGAGGCGGTCACGGTCGATTGGGAAGTCCAGGCAGCGGCCGTGCAGACACGCGACGGCATCCAGGACCTGGAAGCCCGCACCTCCCAGCGCGTGGTCACCACCGGCTGCGGCCAGGGCAGCGTCTTCGGCGGGTTGATGGACGAGATCGACGACATCCGCCTGCCCGGCGACGCGCGTCTCACCCAGGGCCAGCTCTACGGCCTGCTGGATGCCATAAGGCTGCAGGAAACCACCTACAAGTCCGCCGGCTCCGTGCACGGGTGCGCGTTGTTCCAGGGCGAGCGCATGCTGATGTTCGTCGAGGACGTGGGGCGCCACAACGCCATCGACACCATCGCCGGATGGATGTGGCTGCAGGACCCGGCCCGGATGGCGGGCGACGACAAGGTGTTCTACACCACGGGGCGGCTCACCAGCGAAATGATCATCAAGGCGGCGCAGATGGGCATCCCCATCGTCGTCTCGCGCAGCGGCATCACGCAGATGGGCTACGAGCTGGCCGAGCGGCTGGGCCTGTGCGCGATCGGCCGGGCCACCAACAAGCATTTCCTTTGCTATACGGCGCCCTGGCGCCTGACGCTGCAGCCGGAACTGGCGGCGGCGCCGCGCCCCGCACGCACCGCGCCGCAGGGCGCCTGACCGCGCGGGCTCAAGCGCGCTTGCCGGCCTTGGGCGTGCGGAAACTCCACCAGGGCAGCACGCGCCGCATCGACAACACCTCGCCGCTTTGCTGCGGCTGGTAGCCCGGCATCGCCGCCAGCTTGCGCTGCCAGGACTCGCTGCGCAGGATGCCCAGCAAGGCCTGGGTCGAAGGCAGCTCCAGCGTGGATTTCAGGCACACCAGGAAATAGTTCTCGGACACCAGCGGGATGAAATCCAGCCGGCTGGCCCGCGCCGCGACCTCGATGCCCAGGCCCGCGTCCGCGGCTCCCGAGGCCACCGCGTGCGCCACCGCCGCGTGCGACGGCTCGGTGTGGGCATAGCCCTGGATGGCCGACGCAGGCAAGTCCTGCCTGGCCAGCAGTTCATCCAGCAGCACCCGCGTGCCGGTGCCCAGCGGACGATTCACGAAGCGCACAGCGGGCCGCGCGAGATCGGCCAGCGACACGATGCCCAGCGGGTTGCCCCGCGCCACCATCAGCCCCTGGCTGCGGCGCGCGAAGCCGATGATCTTGTGCTGCCCGGGCCGCAGCAGCGGCTTGTACGTGCGCTCGGCCAACGACCCCGGCGGGGAATCGGCGGGGACATGGAACCCCGCCATCACGCACCGGCCCTCGTTCAACGCCTTGATCGCATCGACGCTACCGGTGAAACGTATGTCCAGGTGCAGCTTGTCGCTGGCCACGGCGTGCTCGCGCAGCGATGCCAGTGCGTCGTCATGGCTGGCATGCAGGGCCACCACGTGGGCGGCATCGTCGAACGCCACCGCGAAGGCGCGCTCCAGGTCGGCGTACAAGGCGCCGATCTGCGGCGCCAGCCGCGCCTGCGCCTGACGCTCGGCCCATAGCAGCTTGTTGCCGAACTCGGACAGCCGGGCCGGCTGGCCCTTGTCCCAGACCACCAGCGCGTGCCCGAGACTCTTTTCCCAGCGCTTGAGCTCGCCCCAGACGTGACGATAGGACAGGTCCAGGGCCTTGGCGGCGGCCGAGATTGAACCCTGCTCGCGTATGGCATGCAGCAGGTCCATCAGCGGATTGCGGATGGAGGCGGCGTTGGCGCGCGGTACGCCGAAGGTGTAGGAGAGTTCGATTTGATGCACTGAAGGAGTATATATGACCCCCCCCTACGCGCTTCGCGCGCCCCCCAGGGGGCGATGCGGGTGGACCGGCGGAGCCGGATCCACCGCATCCTGGGTCTAGTACCGCTGTCTTGAGTTGTGGCGCCGGTGCTTCGCTGGCTGCCAGCGGTAGCAACGGTGTGGCGTACCAAGAAACGGGTACTAGACCCAGGGCGCCGCGGATCCGGCTTTGCCGGTCCGCTAGTGCCGCCCCTTGAGGGGCGCGGCCATAGGCCGCGTGGGGTGGGCTCTCCTGCCGGTCCGCCAGCGCCGCCCCCTTGAGGGGGAGCGGCCGAAGGCCGCTTGGGGGTGGGGCACCTATGCACGCTGCTTCATATCGCTTCGGCTGTCGCACTCCGTTACGCTGGGGCGGCACATTTGAAGACGGCATGAACACTCTTGCGGAAAGCGCGGGCACAGCGCTGCGCCTTATCACTTCTCTCGATCCCGTCCTGCTCGACATCGTCCGGCTGTCGCTGGCGGTCAGCGCCTGCGCCTGTCTGCTGGCCTGTGCCGCCGGGCTGGTGCTGGGAGCATGGCTGGGGGTGGCGCGGTTCCCCGGGCGGGGGGCCGTGCTGACGCTGCTCAATACCATGCTGGCCCTGCCTTCCGTCGTGGTGGGGCTGCTGGTCTATCTGCTGCTGTCGCGGTCGGGGCCGCTGGGCTTTCTGGGCTGGATGTTCTCGTTCCAGGCCATGGTGGTGGCGCAGTCCATCCTGGTGCTGCCGGTGGTCATGGCGTTGACGCGGCAGGTGGTCGAGGATGCCGATCGCAGCCATGGCGAACAATTGCGCTCGCTGGGCGCGGGCACCTTCATGCGCGGGCTGCTGCTGACCTGGGACGAGCGTTTCGCGCTGCTGACCATCCTCATCGCGGCATTCGGCCGGGCGGTCTCCGAAGTGGGCGCCGTGATGGTCGTCGGCGGCAACATCGAAGGCTACACGCGGGTCATGACGACGGCCATCGCGCTCGAGACCAGCAAGGGCGACCTGCCCCTGGCCGTGGCGCTGGGCATGGTGCTGCTGGCCGTGGTGCTGCTGCTGAACACGCTGATCTCGCTGGTGCGCCGCTGGCGCGAACGGCGCGACGCGGGACTGTCCGCGTGGCTGCGCATGCCGGGTCCGGCCGCATGAAACGCGCGGCCTCGATCATGCCCCTGGACACCGACCCGGTCCTCGCGATTCCGGCCGCGGCGGACGTGCGCGAGCCGGCCCCTGCGCCGGCCCTATTCTCGCTGCGCGATGTCGATCTGCACTACGGGCAGGTGCGAGCGCTGCACGGGGTCGACCTGTCCATCCACGCGGGCGAGCGCGTCGCCCTGGTCGGCACGAACGGCAGCGGCAAGAGCACGTTGCTGCGCGTGCTGCACGGCCTGCTCGCCCCCACGTCGGGCACCGTCTCCTGCCTGCCGCGCAACCGGCAGGCCCTGGTGTTCCAGCGGCCGCACATGCTGCGCACCTCGGTACGGAACAACGTCGCGCTGGGACTGTGGCTGCGGGGCATGGGCTGGCGCCAGGCGCGGCGGTCTGCCGTGGACGCGCTGGCGCGCGTCGACATGGCCGAACTGGCCGGCCGCAACGCCAAGGCGCTGTCCGGCGGGCAGCAGCAGCGCGTGGCGCTGGCCCAGGCCTGGGCCATGGACGCGGACGCCCTGCTGCTGGACGAGCCCACCGCCAATCTCGATCCGCACGCCAAGCGCGAGGTGGAAGCCTTGATGCAGGAATTCGCGCAGCCGCGTTCGGGACGCACCATGACCATGGTGTTCAGCAGCCACAACCTGGGCCAGGTCAAGCGCCTGGCAAGCCGGGTGGTCTATCTGGAGCGGGGCCGCGTCCTGGCGGACCTTCCCGTCCATGCTTTCTTCAACGGGCCGCTGCCCGAGGAAGCCGGTCTTTTCGTCAAAGGAGAAAAAATATGAAGCTCTTCCACCGCCTGCGTCCGCTGGTCCTGGGCTGCCTGCTGCCCGCTGCCGCCGCCCTGGCCAGCCTGCCCGCGGCCGCCGAAACCATCGTCATGGCCTCGACCACCTCGACCGAGCAGTCCGGCCTGTTCGCCCACCTGCTGCCCGCCTTCAAGAAGGCCAGCGGCATCGACATCAAGGTCGTCGCGCAAGGTACGGGGCAGGCGCTGGACACCGGTCGGCGCGGGGATGCCGACGTCCTGTTCGTGCACGACCAGGCCGCCGAGGAGAAATTCATCGCCGAGGGCTATGGCGTGAAGCGCTATCCGGTCATGTACAACGACTTCGTGCTGATCGGTCCCGCCGCCGACCCCGCCGGCGTCAAGGGCAAGGACATCGTCCAGGCGCTGAAGAAGCTGTCGGCGGCGAACGCCGAATTCATCTCCCGCGGCGACAAGAGCGGCACGCACTCGGCCGAGCTGCGCTACTGGAAGGAGGCCGGCCTGGACGACAAGAAGGGCAGCGGCTACAAGGCCTGCGGCTGCGGCATGGGCCCCGCGCTGAACATGGCGTCCTCCACCGGCGCCTACGTGCTGTCGGACCGAGGCACCTGGCTCAGCTTCAAGAACCGGGGCAACCTGGCCATCCTCGTGGAAGGGGACGAACGCCTCTTCAACCAGTATGGCGTGATGGTCGTCAACCCGGCCAAGCATCCGCACGTCAAGGTCGCAGCCGCGCAAAAATTCGTGGACTGGGTCATTTCCCCCGCCGGCCAGCAAACCATCGCCAGCTACAAGATCGACGGCCAGCAGTTGTTCTTCCCCAACGCCAAACCGTGACGGCCGGCCCGGCCTCGCGCCGGGCACTTGCCACGCCTGACCCGGGCGGCCTTTCCAGGCCGCTTTTTTTTCGTCTGGGCACCTTGTGCCGACCACTCCGGCGTTTACAAATTCACTATTGAAATAGAATTGATAATAATTATCATTAAAAGATTTATTCACCATAGCCACCGGAAATCGCACCCCATGCCACCCTTCTCCACCCCACTGCGCCGCGCGGGCCTGGCCGCCGCGCTGGGCACGCTTCCCGGCGCCCTGCTCGGGCAGACCACCGAACCGGCCACCTTGCAGGAAATCCGCGTCGAAGCCACTCCCGAGCGCGAGACCGCCAGCGGGCCCGTCTACGGCTACGCCGCCAAGCGTTCGGCCACCGCCACCAAGACAGACACGCCGCTGCACGAGACGCCGCAGTCGGTCACGGTGGTCACGCGCGACCAGTTGACGGACCAGGGAGCCACCAACCTGCAGGACGCGCTGGGCTACGCGGCCGGCGTGCGATCGGACGCCTACGGCATCGACTCGCGCGCCGACTCGGTACGCATACGCGGCACCGAGCCCACCCTGTACCTGGACGGCCTGCGCCAGCACTACGACTACTACACCAGCACCACCCGCACCGAGCCCTATACGCTGGAGCGCCTGGAAGTGCTGCGCGGTCCCGCCGCCATGCTGTATGGCCAGGGCAGCACCGGCGGCATCATCAACATGGTGAGCAAGCGCCCGCAGGCCGAGTTCCAGGGCGAAGCGGGCATACAACTGGGCAACCGCGGCCGCAAGCAGGCCCAGGTAGACCTGACCGGGCCGCTGACGGCCGACGGGCAGTGGCTGTACCGGCTCGTCGCGCTCAAGCGCGATGCCGACACGCAGGTCGACTACGTGAAGGACAACCGCAGCCTGGTCATGCCCTCGCTGACGTGGCGCCCCGGCGCGTCCACCTCGCTCACGCTGCAAGGCCTGTGGCAGAAGGATGAAAGCGGCTCGACCGCGCAGTTCATGCCGTGGTCGGGCATGCGCACCGACAATCCCAACGGCAGGATCCCCACCAGCCGCTTCATCGGCGAACCCGGCCATGATCGCTACGATTCGCGCCGCACCTCGTTCGGCTGGCTGTTCGAGCACCGCTTCAACGACCAGTGGTCCTTCAGCCAGGGTTTCCGCCATGCCAACAACAAGGTGGATTACCTGACGCATTATGCGGACTCGTTCACCGAACCCGGGGGCTGGGCCGCCGACCCGATCAACCAGCGCCGCATCGGCCGCTACGCGGACGACGCGCTTACCAAGGTGCGCATCGACACCCTGGACCAGCACCTGACCGGCAAGCTGCAGACCGGCATCGTGCAGCACCAGGTACTGCTGGGCTTCGACTGGACCCGCTACCGCCGCGATCGCCGCAGCGGCGCCGCAGACGGCGGCACCATCGACGCCTACGATCCGGTCTACGGCAACTACACGCCGCCCGTGCTGACCGACGAGCCGCGCTATACGCTGCGCCAGGCGGGCCTGTACCTGCAGGACCAGATGAAGATAGGCAAGCACTGGATCGTCGCCGCGGGCGTGCGCCACGATCGAACAACCGCCGGACTGGCGGGCAGCGCCGACGAAAAAGACAACGCCACGACCAAGCGCCTGGGGGTGATGTACGTGGCCGACAACGGCCTGGCGCCCTACATCAACTACAGCGAATCCTTCACGCCCGTGCCGGGCACCGACAAGGACGGCGCGCGCTTCAAGCCCCTGCGCGGCGAACAGTGGGAGCTGGGCGTCAAGCATCAGTCGGCCGACGGCCGGCGGATGGCCACCGCCTCGGTCTACCAGCTCAAGGAAAAGAACCAGTTGGCGGGCGATCCGGCCAATCCGCTCTATTCCATCCAGGTGGGCGCGACCAAGACCAAAGGCCTGGAGCTCGAGTATCGCGGCGCGATCACCCGCGGCTTCGATCTGATCGCACACTACAACTACATCGACCTGGACAAGTCGCTCGAAGGCATGCCGCGCCACCAGGCCGCGGCCTGGGGCAAGTGGCGCTTCGCGCTGGGTGGCGTCAACGGCTTCGCGCTGGGAGCCGGAGTGCGCTGGATGAGCTCGTTCCGCGATGGCGTGGCCCCCACCACGCCATCGGTCACGCTGTTCGACGCCATGGTCTCGTACGAGACCGACCACTGGCGCTACGCGCTCAACCTGAACAACCTGACCGACAAGACCTACGTGGCGACGTGCCTGTCGCGCGGGGATTGCTGGTACGGCGCGCGCCGCAGCATCATCGCCAGCGCGACCTACAAGTTCTAGCCGCCGGCGCCAGCCATACCCCGCACGTATGGCTTCCAGCCGAAACCCGTCTTGGACAGGGCCGCCTCCCGCGCGGTCCAATTCTCCTCCAGAGCCACCGAGTGGCCGTTCACATTCCATGGAGGAGAAATGGACCAGGACTTGCAGATCGACGACCCCTTGTTCAAGGAAAAGGGCTTCGGGCGCCGCATCGGTTTCGGGCGCCACTGCGCGCTGATCGTCGTCGACATGATCCGCGGCTTCACGGACCCGGCGCAGCCCCTGGGCGCCGACCTGAAGCAGGCGGTGCTCGCCACCAACCGCCTCGTCGCCGCATGCCGCCG
Source organism: Pigmentiphaga sp. GD03639 (assembly GCF_029845405.1). NCBI lineage: Bacteria > Pseudomonadati > Pseudomonadota > Betaproteobacteria > Burkholderiales > Alcaligenaceae > Pigmentiphaga > Pigmentiphaga sp. GD03639. Next base: position 10,018 of record NZ_JAOCLR010000016.1, on the reverse strand, counting down.
GATCGGCGCGCCCATTCATTTCTTCACGGTGGGCTACCGGGCCGACCTGTCCGACGCCGGCGTCTGGCAGCGCAAGATGGGCGGCATGGCCAGCCTGCTGGAAGGCAGCGACAACGTCCGGCTCGATCCGCGCCTGGACACGGTGGATGGCGACTCCATCATGTCCAAGAAATACGCGAGCTGCTTCGCCGGCACGGACCTGGCCGCGCGCCTGGTCTCGCAAGGCGTGGATACCGTCATCGTGACGGGCTGCACCACCAGCGGCTGCGTGCGGGCGACGGTGGTGGACGCGGTGCAGAGCGGCTTCCGCCCCATCGTCGCGCCCGAAGCCGTGGGCGACCGCTCCGGCGCGGCCCATCGCCAGAGTCTGCTCGACATGGATGCGAAGTACGGCGACGTCGTCCCGCTAGACGAGGTCATCGCCCATCTTTCCCGCATCGCGCAACCGGTGGAGGCCTGACATGAAAAAGCCAGCTCTATTCGCCGCCCTGCTGCTGGCGATGGCTCCCGCCGCTGGCCATGCCGACGCCGGGTTTCCCAGCCGTCCGATCAAGATGGTGGTGGCCGCGCCCACCGGCGGCGTGCCCGACGTCATCGCGCGCCTGGTGGGCCAGCACATGTCCGCCTCGCTGGGGCAGCCCATCGCCGTCGAGAACAAGACCGGCGCGGGCAGCATCATCGCCCTGGAATCGGTGGCCAAGGCCAATCCCGATGGCTACACCCTGCTGGTGGCCGACTCCAGCCCGCTTACCATCAACCCCACGCTGTACAAGAAGCTGCCCTACCAGGGCATGGACAGTTTCGAGCCCATCGCCTTCCTGGGCGCGGCCCAGCTGTTCCTGACGGCCGGCCCCTCGCTGAAGGCCAACTCCTTCCAGGAAATGGTGGCCCAGGCCAAGGCCGCCCCGGGCAAGCTCACCTACGGCACCATAGGCATCGGTTCGCTGCACCACGTCATGTTCGAGGAGATCCGCCGCTCGGCCGGCATCGACATCATGCATGTCCCGTTCCGCGAACAGCCTTCCGCCCCCGTCGCGGCGGGGACGGCCGACATGCTGCTGGCCGGCCTGCCCTCGATAGAAGGGCTGGTGCGGGCGGGCCGCCTGCGGCTGCTGGGCGTGACCAGCAAGGCGCGCGTCGCGCAGTTGCCCGACGTGCGGCGCAAACTGGCCGACCTGGGCATCGTCCCCGACGGCCGCGTCCTGGCCGAGTACGGGGACTACATGCGGCGAGAGATCGACCGGTTCGGCGGCATGGTCCAGCGGGCGGGGCTGGCCGGCACCCAATAGCTCGCCACCTTCCGCCGCGGTGCCGGCCGCGGCGGAATCGGCCTACTATAGGGCGGAATCCCCCATGCCTGCCGCCTATGATCACGCTGAAGCGACTCGAATACTTCGCCAAGGTCGTGGAGACGAGAAACATCACCCGCGCCGCGGAACAGCTGCACATCGCCCAGCCGGCCCTGGGCACCCATATGCGCGAGCTCGAGGCGGCCCTGGGCGTTCCGCTGTTGTCGCGGCATTCGCGCGGCGTGGATCCGACGCCGGCCGGCAGCCTGCTGCTGGAACGGTCGCGCCAGATCTTCGAGCTGGTCGCACGGACTCAGGATGACGTACGGCGCGCCGACCAGGCCGCGCCGGTCCGCTTCAACCTGGGGCTGACCTCCAGCACCATGCTGCTGATCGGCTCGGACCTGCTGCTGACCCTGAAGCGCCGGTACCCCCACATCGACCTGCAGCTGTACGAGAACCCGAGCTTCCTGCTGGTGGACGCGCTCGAGCGCAAGGACATCGATGCCGCGCTGGCCTATTCCGTATCGCCCCACCCCGGCTTGTCCACGACCCCGGTGCTGAAGGAACGGCTGCTGCTGACGGTCCGGGCCGACCTGGCGCCTTCCTGCGGCCCCGTCACCATGGACGAAGTATTGGCGCACGAGCTGGTGCTGGGCAACGAACGCGACGTCGCGCGCCGGCTGGTCGAGGCCAGCGCCTTCGAGAAAGGCGCGCAGCCCCGCATCCAGTGCGAGACGCACTCCATCACCAGCCAGCGCGACCTGGTGCTGCGCGGCGCGGCGGCGGCCGTCATGCCCCTGGGCGCCATCGCGCGCGAGCTGGAGCGGGGCGAAGTCATCGCGCGCCCCATCGTCGATCCTGGCATGCACATCACGCTGTTCATCGTTCGCCGGCAGGCGCCGGACGAGGCCAGCCTCCAATATGTCGACCAGACCGATCCCATCGTCCGGGCATGCGTGGACATGATCGCGGGGCGGCTGGGGGAACTGGGCAGCCCGGTGTAGAACCGCATGAGTTGCGCTTGCCTCTCGTTTGCGGCTATGGTGACCGTTACCCTTCGACACATCCCGGGAGTTCCGCCAGGCATCTGCGGCCGCGGCGGCCCGCTCCGGACACAGAATAGATATACCGATGGATACGAAAGGGACTGCACTCCACTTGCTGGAGCGGCTCTATGACGGCGTCCTTTCGGAGGACCAATGGCGGCAGTCGCTGCGGGACATCAGCCTGTCGCTCGGCGCGGCCAGCGCCGGTCAGGTGGCCCTGCACGTGCCGACGGACTCGCTGGAACTGGACGAGCTCATCGGCCTGCCGCCCAAGGTCATCGCGCATTTCAACGAAATGCAGGACCTGGACCCTGGCCGCGCGGCATCGTCGCTGCTCGCATCGGGCCGCATCTACCTGGACTACGAATTCCATGGCCAGGCGCGCCTGCAGCGCGAACCCTTCTACCAGGAGTTCCTGAAGCCGAACGGCCTGGGCACCTATGCCCTGCTCCCGCTGGGACAGGACGAAGAGCGCATGTACACCTTTTCCGTGCAAAGGGAAAACGGCCGTCCGCCGCTGGACGACGATGAGACCCGGCTGATGCATGCCGTGTTGCCCCATCTGCGCACCGCCTTGCACCTGCAACTTCGATTCCGCCAGCAACAAGCCGAATCGCTGCTTCTGCGGCACATGCTGGACCGGCTCGGCTTCCCGCTGCTGGTCTGTTCCGCGCGCGGCCGCATCGTGCAGTCCAACCACCTGGGCGACATCTGGCGGCAACAGCCCGACTGCCCCCTGGGCGCCCGCGCCTCCAGCCTGCCCCAGCCCATCCGCCGGCTGCTGGACAGGGCCTGCGGCCACGGCGCCGAGGCCCCCTCGGCCGGCTCGCTCGCGCTACCAGACGGCGGCCGGCTCATCGTCCTGCCATGTCCGCTCACCCAAGACCTGCGCGGCGGCGACGCCCTGGCGCTGCTTGCCGCGCAGGGGCCGCAATGGCGTCCCACCCCGAGGGGCACGCTGCTGCGTACCCTGTTCCGGCTGACGCCGGCGGAAATCCGCCTGGCCCACCACCTGGCCCGGCACGACGATCCGCTGCCCACCGTTGCCGAAACCCTGGGCGTTTCGCTCAACACACTGCGTACGCAGCTGCGATCGATCTTCGACAAGACCCAGACCCGGCGGCAGGCAGACCTGGTGCGGCTGATGGGACACCTGGGCCTGCTGACGCCGGGGGACTGATCGTGATTACAGGTCGTCGAATTCCCCGTAGGTCATCGTCTTGCTGCCGCCCAGGCTGGACGAGAAGGTGACGGTGCCCGGCGCGTTGCCATTCGCCTGGAAGCGGGTGGTGATCGTTTCGGCCGCGGTCTTCGTGGCGAACGCACCCGCCAGGAAACCGCCCGCCTCATGCGAAAAGCGGACCGTCTCGGTCATGCTGGCGTCGTAGGCGTAGTCGGGGCCGAGCACCGGATCCGAGCCGCTGACCGAGAACGAAATGCGCGAATAGGTATCGGCATCCGTCGTGGGATCGTAGGCCACGGCCACGGCGTAGTCCTTGAACTTCATCGTCACGGCACCGCCATCCTCGGTCAGGACGATCGCGGGAATATCGAACTCGGCGCGCTGCCCCTTGGGTTCGGCCGAACTCACGTCGTTGGACGCCTTCACCGATGCCGTTCCCGACGCGGACGTCCCGTCGAAGGACGCGCCCTCGCCCAGCGAGACCCTGGCGGCCAATGTCCAGTCCGACTCCTCTTCCAGCAGGTCGCCCTCCACCTCGTCGAAATCGACCGTCGCCTTGCCCGTGAACGGAATGCCGTTGTCGGACACGCGACAGTCGTTCATGGTCAATGCCACCGAGTCCCCGGCCGACAGGGTGCCGCTGTCATCCGCATCGGTCCAGACGCCCGAGACCGTCCCGCCGTCCAGGCACTCGGGCGTGCCGTCCCGGCCAATGACGATTCCGTTCTCGAGCATGGGTTCGAACGCCTGGTGCAGGGACACGGCCGAGAACGCCGTCTCGTGGCCGTACCAGATCTGTTTCTCGCTGAGCGTCTTGCCGTCGCCGCCGCCCCCACCGCCGCCTCCGCCACCGCCCGAATCATCACCGCCGCCGCCCCCGCAGGCGGCCAGCGATGCCGCCATCAAGGCGGCGCAAAGTGCGGTCAACGATTTCGACATGCTCGACTCCTTACTGAATGAATAGGCAATGTCGGCATTCTCGAAAATCGCGCCGCCCGGCGCATCACAGGATCCAGTGAAGAAAACCGAGCGGGCCCGGCTGGCGGTCCTGTTCAGAACACGCCGCGATACGACCCTCCATCCAGTTGCAGGTTCTGCCCCGACAGATAACCTGCCTGCGCGCTGCACAGGAAGGCGCAGGCGTCGCCGAATTCCCGCGGCTGCCCCAGCCGGCCGGCCGCGATGGTGTCGACGATGCGCTGCCGCGCTTCCTCATAGCCCAGGCCCTGCTCGCGCACCATGCGCTCGGCCATGAAGCGCTGGCGGTCGGTGTCGAAACGCTCGGGCAGCAGGTTGTTGATGGTGACGTTGTCGGCCACCACCTCGCGCGAGATGGCCTTGCACAGCGCCGTCAGGCCGGTGCGCGCGGACGTCGACAAACCCATGGCCGGGCTGGGCGATTTCACCATGGCCGACGTGATGTTGACGATGCGGCCGAATCTCCGGGCTCGCATGCCGGGCAACAGCGCGCGGATCAGCAGGGCGGGCGCCAGCATGTTGGCCTCGATCGCCCGCAGATAGTCTTCGCGCTCCCAGTCGACGAAGCGCCCGGGCGCCGGCCCCTCGTTGTTCGTCACCAGGATGTCGGCGTCCGGGCAGGCCGACACCAGCGCCGCGCGGCCCGCGTCGGTATTGATGTCCGCCGCGATCGCGCGCACGGCGCCGCCGGTTTCGGCGGCCAGCTCCCGGGCGGCGGCGGCCGCCGAATCCGGCGAGCGGCCGTTGATCACGACATGCACGCCCTCGCGCGCCAGCGAGGCGGCGCAAGCCCGCCCCAACCCGCGCGTGGACGCGCACACGATGGCCTTGCGGCCGCGAATCTGCAGATCCATGAGTCTTCCGCCTATGGCTGTTGGTGGGCCGGCACGGGGCGGCCGATGGCCTGCATCAGGTGCCGGGCAAGCTCGGCGCGCGTGCCTATCCAGATGTCGTCCGCCGCCGTGGCGATCTCCAGCAGCCGCTGGAACGCCGCCATCCCGGCCGGGCGCCCGCATACGTGGGCATGCACCGTGGGATCGATCTTCTGCGGCGTGCGTTCCCACTTGCGGACGTAGTCGAGCCAGTCCTCGAAGATGTCCACCATGGCGCTGGGCGGCTGGCCATGGCGCATCACCAGCGGCAGGTCGTTCACTTCCATAGTACCGGGCACGGCCACGATCGCGTGGTCGCCGAAATCCACCAGGTAGGGCATGTCGTCGTTCAGCGTGTCGCCATGCCAGAGATAGCCGGCCTGGGCCAGCAGGCGCGCCGTGCGGTGGCTGGGCGTGCCGCGCGGACTGATCCACCCCAGCGGCGCCGTGCCCGTCGCCGCCGCGATCAGGTCGGTCGTGCGGCGGATGTTGTCGCGCTCCTGCGCCTCGTCCAGATAGGCGGGGATCACGTCCATCGCGTACGAATGCGCGACGACGTCGTGGCCGGCCTGGGCGATGTCCTTCACCTCTTCCGGATAGCGCTCGGCCATGATCCCGCTCACCAGGATCGAGGCCCGGACGCCGTTGCGCGCCAGCGCCTCGAGCACGCGGTGCACGCCGCGGCGATGTCCGTACTCGGCCCAGCCGACCGCGTTCAGGTCGGGAATGCCGCCCTTGAGCGGATTGCCCATGGGGCCGATGCCCGGCCACGCGCCGTCCGACCACCATTCGTAGGCCATGCGGAACACCACGCCTATGCGCTTGCCGCCGGGCAGCAGGAAGCCGGCGGGCGGATGGATCTCGGTCGCGCCGGCGTGCAGGTTCAATACATCCATGTCGTTTCCTCGTTCGGTCATGGTCATCGGATCATTGGGCTTCGATACCGGCGCGCTTGACGGCTTCCGCGTAGCGGGCGGAATCGGCGCGCACCAGTTCCGCGAACGCCTGGCCGGCGCGCGGGTCGGGTTCATAGCCGCCATCGCGCAGCATCTTGGCGAACGCCGGCTGGGCGACGATGTCGCGCACGGTGGCCGCGATCGTGTCGATCGCCGCCTGCGGCGTTCCGGCCGGCGCGAACAGGCCCTGCCAGGCCGCCGGCAGCACGAAGTCGGCAACGCCCGCCTGCGCCATGGTCGGCGCATCCGGATACTCGGGCGTGCGCTGCTCGCCGGTGAAGCCCAGCGTGCGCACCTTGCCCGACTGGACATAGGGCAGCGCGATCGTGGGCGGAATGAACATGATGTCCACGTCGCCCGCCGCCACCGCGTTCAGCGCCTGCGAGGCGCTCTTGTACGGCACGTGCAGCATGCTCATGCCGGCGCGCGCGGCGAACAGCTCGCCCGCCAGGTGCAGGGTGTTGCCTATGCCGGGCGACGAATACGTGATCGGCTTGGCGGCCTTGCGGCCATAGTCCACCAGCTCGGCCACCGTGCGCACGGGCAGCGCGGGATTGACCATCAGCAGGTAGCCCGTGCCGGTCGCCACGTTCACCACCGGCACGAAGTCCTTGCCGATGTCGTAGGGCAGCTTCTTGTAGACATGGGGATTGATGACGAACGAGGTCGTCACGTGCAGCAGGGTGTAGCCGTCGGGCGCGGCCTTGGCCACGCCGGCCGCATCGTGCCCGCCACCCTCGCCTCGCAGACCTACGAGCGTCTGCGGCGCGACATCGTGGACGCCCATTACGCGCCCGGCCAGAAGCTGGGCACCCGCCAGTTGAGCGAACGCTACGACGTCGGCCTCGCCCCGCTGCGAGAGGCGCTGACGCGGCTGTCGCGCGAGGGCCTGGTCGTACAGCATGACCGGCGCGGCTTCGCCGTGCCCAACTTCGGCGGCGCGCACCTGGAAGAGCTCTCGCGCACGCGGTCCTGGCTCAACGACATCGCCCTGCGAGCGTCCATCGACTACGCGGACCAGACCTGGGTCCAGGGACTGGTCCAGGCCTACCACCGCCTGGCGCGGCTGGACCGCTATCTGAAGGGCAAGGACGGTCCCCGCGAGAATCCCGAGTGGGAAGCCGCGCACCGGGACTTCCATACCGCCCTGATCGCCGGCTGCCGCTCGCGCTGGATGATCGACTACTGCAACCAGATGTTCGAAGCCTCCACCTACTACCGCCGCTACTCCCGCATCACGGCCGAGTACCGCAAGGGCCGCGAGAACGAACACGAAAAACTGTTCCAGGCGGCGGTGTCCCTGCAGGCCGACGAAGCGGCGCGCCTCATGCGCAAGCACGTGATGGAAACCGCCCAGCGCGTGCAGGAGCGCTTGCTGACCGAGTCGGCCAGGCCAGGCCTGCGGTCCTGACACGCTTCATGGTGCAACGCGCAAGAAACGCGCGCTGGACATTGACCGCCGCCGGCCTATACTTACGCCCGTGACGCAGGGGTACTCATCGCCGGTTCGGCGTGGGTTGAGATGACACCCTCAGCACCTGTACGGATAATGCCGATGCAGGGAGCGTTTTCCGGCGGAACCTCGCGTTCCCGGCATGCGGCCCCAGGCCGCCCCCCCAGTCCGTGCACGGACGTCCCCGGGGGCCACCCGGAAAATCCCTTCCTTCGTTCGGCTCCGGAAACCTTTTTCTTGGAGCTTCCATGAACGCCAATCCCAAGTTCATCGCCGCCACGGCCCAGGTCGACCAGGCCGCCATCCAGCCGCTGCCGAAGTCGCGCAAGGTCTACGAACAGGGCTCGCGCCCCGACATCCGCGTGCCCTTCCGCGAGATCGAGCAGGCCGACACGCCCACCATGTTCGGCGGCGAAAAGAACCCGCCCATCACCGTCTACGACACCAGCGGCCCCTACACCGACCCCGACGTCAAGATCGACATCCGCTCGGGCCTGGCGCCGCTGCGCGAGAACTGGATCGCCGAACGCGGCGACACGGAACAGCTCGACGGCCCCAGCAGCGCCTACGGCCGCGAGCGCCTGGCCGATCCCAAGCTGGCCGAGCTGCGCTTCAACCTGCACCGCGCCCCGCGCCGCGCCAAGGCCGGCGCCAACGTGACGCAGATGCACTACGCGCGCCGCGGCATCGTCACGCCGGAAATGGAATTCGTCGCCATCCGCGAAAACCTGCGGCGCGAGCAATACATCGAATCCCTGCGCGCCAGCGGCCCGCAAGGCCAGCGCCTGGCCGAGCTGCTGGGCCGCCAGCACCCGGGCCAGTCCTTCGGCGCCTCGATCCCCGCGCGCATCACGCCCGAGTTCGTGCGCGACGAAGTCGCGCGCGGGCGCGCCATCATCCCGGCCAACATCAATCACCCGGAAATCGAGCCGATGGCCATCGGCCGCAATTTCCTGGTCAAGATCAACGCCAACATCGGCAACTCGGCCGTCAGCTCTTCCATCGCCGAGGAAGTCGAGAAGATGACGTGGTCCATCCGCTGGGGCGGCGACACCGTCATGGACCTGTCCACCGGCAAGCACATCCACGAAACGCGCGAGTGGATCATCCGCAACTCGCCCGTGCCCATCGGCACCGTGCCCATCTACCAGGCGCTGGAGAAGGTCGACGGCAAGGCCGAGGAACTGACCTGGGAAATCTTCCGCGACACGCTGATCGAACAAGCTGAACAGGGCGTGGACTACTTCACCATCCACGCCGGCGTGCGCCTGCCCTTCGTGCCGCTGACCGCCAAGCGCATGACCGGCATCGTCTCGCGCGGCGGCTCCATCATGGCCAAGTGGTGCCTGGCGCACCACAAGGAAAGCTTCCTGTACGAACGCTTCGAGGAAATCTGCGAGATCATGAAGGCCTACGACGTCAGCTTCTCGCTGGGCGACGGCCTGCGTCCGGGCTCGATCTACGACGCCAACGACGAAGCGCAGCTGTCCGAACTGCGCACCCTGGGCGAACTGACCCAGGTCGCCTGGAAGCACGACGTGCAGGTCATGATCGAAGGCCCCGGCCATGTGCCCATGCACATGATCAAGGAAAACATGGACCTGCAGCTCGAGCATTGCCACGAAGCGCCCTTCTACACGCTCGGCCCCCTGACCACCGACATCGCGCCCGGCTACGACCACATCACGTCGGGCATCGGCGCGGCGCAGATCGGCTGGTACGGCACGGCCATGCTCTGTTACGTCACGCCCAAGGAACACCTGGGCCTGCCCAACAAGAAGGACGTCAAGGACGGCATCATCACCTACAAGATCGCCGCCCACGCCGCCGATCTCGCCAAGGGCCACCCCGGCGCGCAGATCCGCGACAACGCGCTGTCCAAGGCGCGCTTCGAATTCCGCTGGGAAGACCAGTTCAATCTCGGCCTGGACCCGGACACCGCCAAGGACTTCCACGACGAAACCCTGCCCAAGGACTCAATGAAGGTCGCCCACTTCTGCTCGATGTGCGGGCCGCACTTCTGCAGCATGAAGATCACGCAGGACGTGCGCGAATACGCGGAGCAGATCGGCGTCAGCGAGGCCGAGGCCCTGAACAAGGGAATGCAGGAGAAGGCGGTGGAGTTCGTGAAGAAGGGGGCGGAAATCTATCACCGCTCCTGAGCGGTCCAGGGCCGCTTGATACACTGGCCGGATGGCATGTGCGCCGGCCCGCTACACAGGTAGACGCTCCGGCGGG